>CAWHGA010000048.1:0-32748 GCA_963828705.1 uncultured delta proteobacterium | reverse complement strand
GGAGTTAGACACACTTGACCCCGTGGGTACATTGTGCCATAATTGGGGTCATGCGAGTGTGTGGTCTTGAATTCACATCGGGTGCGATCCATCTGATCCGTCAGACGCTGGATGAGATACCATCGATATCCAGACGGTCCTTGGCGCATCGCGTCTGCGAACGGATGGGCTGGCGAGCTGCGAGCGGCAGGCTCAAGGAAGCGGTTTGCCGTAAGGCGCTCGTTGTTTTGGACGAGCAAGGTCTCATTGATCTTCCCCAATCCGATAGGACCTGTGGGTCCGATCCTCGTTGAAGATCAGGCAACCTGTCTTGCTCCAGAGTGTCGATACCGATTGTGCCCTTGACGAGCTTGGCCACATTGAGCTCGAGATGATCACGAGTCGCTACACGAAGTCGTCCAGGATTTGGAATGCTCTTATGGACGAGCATCACTATCTCGGGAGCGGTCCCTTGTGCGGTGCACAGATCCGGTATCTGATTCACAGTTCGGTGTGGGGTTACCTTGGGGCCCTGAGCTTTAGCAGTCCGGCCTGGGCGCTTAGAAAACGGGACGAATTCATCGGTTGGACAGAAGCGGCTCGCAGGAGTAATCTCCAGAGGGTGGTGTGCAACAGCCGTTTTCTCATTGTACCAACTGTGCGTGTACCGAACCTGGCATCCCACGTACTGGGCCAATGCGCTCGGCGCATTGGCAGCGACTGGGCGGCTCGCTACGGAATTGAGCCGGTCCTGTTGGAGACCTTTGTCGATCCACATCGGTTTGCGGGGGCACTTATCGCGCCGCCAACTGGATGCGCGTAGGCCACACCAGCGGCCGTCGAGGGGCACAAAGAGAAGAAAGTGGCCAGCAAAGGTCATCTTCCTTTACCCGCTGTGCAGCCACTGGCGCAGACTCTTCGCGCAGAACCGGCGATGAAATTGGCTCAGAGGCCTCGCGGTCAGCGATCCTGCCGACTGGGTCGAGCAAGAGTTTGCCACCGTTGAAATCTACGATCCGAGACTCAAGAGACGGTTGTTTAGCCTGGCGCGGGATTTTTATGGACAACCTCAGGCGCCCATTCCTCAGGCGTGCGGATCGCCTGCCAAGACTAAAGCCGCCTATCGGTTCTTCGACAGCGAACGAGTGAACATCGAGAGCTGCTTCGCGCACATACAGAGGCGAGCGTCGAGCGCATCAGAGCGCACGAAGTTGTCCTGGCGGTACAGGACACCACGACTGTGAATTATACCACGCACCAGCCACCTGGAGGGGCTTTGGGCCCGATCAGCACCAGCGAAGTGGTGCGGTCGGGCTGGTGCTCCATGACACCATGGCCTTCACTCCCAAAGGGACTCCTTTGGGTCTGCTCGATGTGCAATGTTGGGCGCGAGATCCTGAAGACGGGAAAGAGGTATCGGCGCAAGGAACTGCCCATAGAGCAGAAGGAGAGCCTGAAATGGCTCAACAGCTACCGTGCGGTGGCTGAAGTTCAACAGCTATGCCCCGGACCATGCTGGTCAGCGTGGGAGACCGGGAATCGGACATCTATGAGCTATTCTGGAAGCCCTGCAAAATCCCAGAGGACCGCAGCTATTGATCCGATGCGAACGTAGCCGCAACCGAAAAAGTGGACACGAGTATCCCTGGGAGACAATGGCCAACGAGCCTGTATCGGCATTCAAGTGGTGCATGTTCCCAGAGGGGCTGTCAGCGCCCGTGACGCCATGCTTGAGGTGCGTCATGCGCATGTCGAGCTCAAGGCTCCCAAGACAAAGCTATCCTCCGGTAACGGTCTGGATGGTCTATGCGCGAGAAGTGGATTACCGCATGCAGTCGGATCCCCTCTGGACTGGATGATCTTGACCACGGTTGAGGTGTGCAGCCTTGAGCAGGCTTGGCAACGTCTGATTTGGTATGCCAGCGTTGGGGCATTGAGGTCTACCATCGTACCTAAAAGCGGCTGCAGATCGAAGACCGGCGGTTGGAAACGGCCGAGAGCCTCGAGGCGTGTCTGGCCATTGATATGGTGGTGGCGTGGCGTATCTATCATCTAGTGATGCTCGGTCGTGAAGTCCCCGACTACCCCTTGCACCGTCTTCTTTGAAGAGGCCGAGTGGAAGGCCTTACACATATTTGTCACCAAAACCCTTGCCCGACAAAGAACCGACCCTACGAGAAGCCGTGCGCATGATCGCCTCGCTGGGCGGTTTCCTAGGCCGCAAAGGCGACGGCGAACCCGGCCCACAACCCTGTGGCGAGGTCTGCAGCGTCTCGAATCCGGTGTTGCAGTTTATCGCCTCTTGCTCCCCCACTTCAAACATGGACCATAACGAGTAAAGTGTGGGTAACTCCCAGCCCGCTGAGGGGAGGGGAACCCCATGTGGGTCTCTGCTAAGTACAGCTCCACCAATAAAGTGCCCAATAAATGAACCGTCACCCCGGCGAAAGCCGGGGTCCAGGAAGCTTCAAAAAGCCTGGATTCCGGCTTCCGCCGGAATGACGAACGTAGCATTTCGGATACTTAATTGCGTGGAGCTGTACTTTAAGCCAGCAACAATCATCTCTCTCCGTAATCAATCCCTTTTCTCTTGGACTGTTCTCGGATCATCTCACCCACCTTGGTGTCAAAGGCGTCCTTCTTGCCGGCTTCGGCCTGCTTTCGGCGTTCGGTCTCCAGGTAGGTATCGCGCTGTTTGACCAACTCGGCAGCCTTCTTCTGCAGTTCCTTGCGTTTGACCTGCTTTCCCTTGATGAACGTTTCCCGTTGCTCCGGATTAAGCCCCTTCAGATCTTCGGGAAGTTGCTCTTCCTTGAGGTCTTTCAGGTTAACCCGGCCCTGTTCGAGAGCATCCAGCAGTTCCCCCTCACCGGTAACCACCTTGCCCTTGCCTCCCCTGGCCATGTAAGCGGCCTTGTCGGCAGCCGCAGGGGCGGGAGCGGCGGCGCTGGCAGCCACCTTTTCCCGGACCATACTGCGAGTTTCAGCGCTGCCGTAGGGCACCACGGTGGCTTCCAGTTCGCGGTGAACGTCAGTAAGGTCTTTGTCAAAAGGCGTGGCAACGGCAACCATGTCGCCGGTCTGCCCGATCTGCACAAAGGAGCCCTCGGCGAGTTTGGCAATTTCCTTCCACACCGGCGTGGTGCGCGCAATGTTGCCGCATTGCACGGTGTTGATGATGATGTCTTTCTTGACGGCGTTTTTGCAGGTTTCCTGGTATTTGACATCGTCCTTGTAGTCCATGTGCGGCGGGGCATCACCGACCAGGAAGATAATCTTGAGCACCTCACGGCTGGAGTTCCAGCTCATCTTGTTGACCGCTTCGACAAGCGCCTGATTGACCGATTCCGGTTCGTCACCGCCACCACCGGCGCTGAACCCCTTGAGATGGCCGTAAATGGCATCGATGTCGTCGGTCAGGTCGAACACCTTGGTGATGTATTCATCGCCGCGATCGCGGTAGCCGACGAGGCCCAGGCGCAGGTCCGGCGCCGGGCGCGCACGGATGATGTCGTTGGCGATGGCCCAGATCTTCATCTTGGCCCCTTCGAGCAATCCCGACATGGACCCGGTGGTATCCAGCACGAAGCACACTTCGATCTGGGTGCGCTTGCCCGCCTCACTAACAGGGGGCGCCGTGGCGTTTTGTTGCGCCCACAGGGGCAGTGTCCAGAGCACCGCCCACAAAGCCATCCAGGCGCTTGCGGTGGATCGCATTCGAGTCATGGTCAGTTCTCCTAACGTTGTTTAAGACAGTGGGTCCTCTTGTAAAACTCCTTCGGACCCAGGCAAACAGTTGCCTGGGCCACCCAAGATCACAAGGTGCTAAAATGAATCCCTTTCCGAAACTGCACCAAGAGCCACTGAGCGAAGATTGACATGTGACTGTCCATCTGTTATGCAACCACACGCGTTTTCCCAATTCAAATCAGGAAAGGAGCAGTCATGCCCATCTATGAATTCCGTTGTGCCCAGTGCGGGAATATACAGGAAATTCTGGTTTCCAGCAGTAATAGCGAAGTGGATATGAAATGCGAACAGTGCCAAGGGGAAGTGTTGGAGCGAGTACTGAGCCGGGTGAGCTACACCATGGGAGCCTCCTCCGGGGAAGCTACGGGTCCCAGCGTCACCACCAAAAGTTGTGGACCGGGCAACAGCTGCTCCACCATCGAACTGCCGGGTTATACCCGCTGACCGCCGCGAACCACATCAGCCGGTACTGAGTCACCAACACCGATACCCGTTCACCATCATTACTCAGAAACTATCTCAAAATTCGCTTACACCGTCACCCCGGCGAAAGCCGGGGTCCAGAACCCCTGGAAAAACCTGGATTCCGGCTCTCGCCGGAAGGACGATCAACAACGTTCGAGCCACTTTGAGATATCCCCAAAGTCGGTTCAGGACAAAGTCTCCCGCAGAATAATATCGGTTCCCAC
The DNA here is from genome assembly GCA_963828705.1 of uncultured delta proteobacterium. Lineage (GTDB taxonomy): Bacteria > Desulfobacterota > Syntrophobacteria > Syntrophobacterales > Syntrophobacteraceae > CAWDJT01. The sequence continues at coordinate 28,330 of CAWHGA010000048.1, read as the reverse complement.
TATAGCCAAGAGTTCTCCCAGCGAACCTGGTTGCCTGGCAACCCGCATCCATCTATCCTCGCTTAGACCTCGCTCCACCGTAGTGAGCAACATTCCGCGTTCAAGGTTGCCGCTACCTTTTAACAGCATCAATTGACGATGATTGGTGAAGGCAAACAGCATCACGCCATTGGTGAGTAAATAATTGTAATTGCCTGGATATTCATTGACCAACTGTATCGTGGAGCGCTGCAGCGCTCCAAACAGAGATGCGGTGCCCGCCGAGGATTGGCAAGAAGTGACTAACTGGTCACGGATATACTCAAATGTCTTCGCCGAATCACTCACGGCTCCGTCAATCTGCGCACCAATGCTGCGATAGGATTCGATCTTTGGTGCTCTGCCATTGTGGGCAAAGATCCAATCGTGGCCACCAAACGCTTAAAATAAAGGGATGGGCATGGCATTCGTCAATCGGCCCGCTGGTACGAAAGCGGACATGGGAGATGATGATCCGGCTGTTGACCACTCGGGCCAAGCGCTGAAAACTATCGTGGACCCGCCCCGACAAGTACACGCTCTGCGCGGACTTCTCGACCAGGGCCTGGTGCTTCTTGAAATAGCCAATGCCCCAGCCATCCATATTTCTCCCAGCCCGAGCAGCAAAAATGGGTAACGCCTTGGGTGCGGAATAATCCGCCCCAGCAGAAAGTGCAAAGAGATCACACATTGCTTGGCCTCATGTTCGTCTCCTACCCCAGTCTAAACATCCCCCTGGTAAAGAATATCCGGGCCCGCTACCACCAGGAGCTTGCCGCCGGCAGATTCATCCGGACGGATTGCCATCCATTCCTTGTCGCTGAGCCCGTCTCCTATGGAAGTGAGGAGCAGAATATCACCCAGCGTTCCTGATTCCCTCAGGACCATTAGCGAATGAAGTTGCAGAACGCGAAAAGCACGGATTCGTTGGCCAGAAAGAAATTGTAGCGCCCGGGGTACTCCGCGACAAGATGACGAACACCCGTACGCAAAGCCTCAAGAAGGCTCCGGTAAGGGTCCTCTTCCATGCTGGCGACCAGTTGATCCCTCAAATACTCGAAGATCCGCGCCGGAAATACCTCTGGTTCCAACCGGGGTTCATTAACCGTTTGGTAATGTTCGATGCCAGCCACCGTCCCAACGTGCACGAAAAGCCAAACATGGTCCAGGAAGGGAAGAGTAAACGGGTGATTGTCGGAACTGTGACGACCACCACTCAACGGGCAACTGATGTGGCTGACAATGACGCGACTATCGACAACCCGCGCCAACCTTTGGAAACTCTCATGTATATGATCCTCACCAAAAACCCGTTCCGCAGATTTTTCTACAAATGCCTGATTGTCGCGAAGAATCCGATCCCCCAACCGTTCATATTCTTTTCTGCCCTTTTCAGCAAAAATAGGCAGATACTGTTGGGCGGTATAGTTATATCCAGCCGATAAGGCAAAAATATCGCACATAACTCTATTCATCCTGTCGCTTTGGATGGTTAAGACATCTATCTCTTTCACCGGGTGAGTAATAGATCCTTCAAGAAAGAATCTGCACAGCGTACACTACTCCTGCAATTTGTCATTCGCGAAAAGCAGAGCGACGATCAATCTCTGTCTTCCGCCTTGCCGAATCGACCGATTTTACACACTGATCGTGCACTCCCTCCGGTCGTTCAGCATGACGGTTCGTTTGATTGTCATAATTGTACTCTCTGAGGTGTGAATCTAGTATCTTTACAGTAGCATACTTCAACAACATGAATCCGACTATATCAAACTGAGCAGCTAATTACTGATGGTTAGCGATTACAATAGTCTACACCCCAGGCTCAATTGAAGACTCGGTAGTGGCCGATGATCTTCCACTGGAACAAGGTATCTTCGATCTGCACCCCCGCACCCACGTTATGCACCATCTTCGGCGCTTCGCCCGATGGGTTCAAGAGATCGCTCACCACCCCGATGTGGTATAGCCCGTTGGAAAAACGCCAGGCAACCACATCACCCGGATGATAATCCGCCGGTCGGTCGCTGATCGCCACGGCTTTCCCTTTGCGATCGAAGTAGGTCATCAGATTGGGAACGCGTCGGTGGTCGATGCTGGGATCAGGCTTGGCCAACCCCCACATCTTCGGGTAACCGGAAAAGCTCCGCCGCATGTCTTCATGAACGGCTTGTTGCAGGTCGAGCCCGACATGGCGAAAGGCCCTGACCACCACATCGGCACAGACCCCGCGTTCGGGCGGCACATCACCACCAGGATAGCCGATTCTCACGTAGGCGGGATCGTAGAAACGCGTCTGGTCCTTCTGAGCTTTGGCCGCATCAACCACATCCGGGCCTTGACTGAACGAACGGGAAGAGTGCGCTGCCAAGGCGCCCCCGAAACGGCAGCCTCACACGCCGCCAAGGCGGCCACCGCGATCACACCGATTGCCATCAGCACTACCGGTAATGAATGGCCATGCTTCGTCAATGCCCACCACACGACTGTTGGAGTCCAGCTTCTAAGACTGTTGCGAAACCCTCTTAGTGGGTATCTGCCTCATAGCCTCTAGATTCCCCATTGCGAATGTCGGCCCTGTCCGACAACCTGAACCCTGTCAAAGGTGCTCCAAGTGCCCCCTTCGTCACCACTTTCCCGGTAGTTGAATATGATGATCCGCATGCCCTTCTTGAGGGAACGGTCATTCATCGAATGGTCAAGCATTACGGTGGCGACTCGGGTTTTCCGCAAGATCTCCCCACGTCCCTGGCTTGGTGCCCGCATAACCACATCCATCAGTTTGATAACGTAGCGAGCCGGGAATTCTCTGCCCTTCCCCGCAGAACCACTCATGCCGGGCGTTGCTCTAATGCGCCTCGCCGGATGCCAGCGAATCTCTTTGATAGTGCCCTCAATGGTCACCGGATCGGTCGGAGGCGTGGGAGCTGCGAACGCCACGCACGCCCAAATGATCACGGCGAATACCAACGTGATTAGAATCGCTTTTCTCATTGGTTCACCTGGTATGCATCAGTCAAAATGTCAACGGCTCTGCGGCCTGCTGCCGCCATTGCCCGGGCTCGCTCCACCGACAAGCCCCGGCCATGCCCTTCCCCCACTCCTGCAAAGATCCAAGCATCCCCGGCCGGTTCCGGACGGATGGTTTCCGGACAGGAGTATAATTTCAACCGGTTTCGAAATATTTCGCAGGGGATGAGTTCTTCGCCTTCCGGATAAACCAAATGGACCACCACCTCACCGCTGCGAGTCCGTTCGCGGCGCATCTCGATAATGGTTGGTTCCGCCACCAGCCTAAGTAAATCCGCTGTCAGCAAAGTCCTCTCCCAGGTCTCAGTCCCTCCTTTGGAAAACGACAGCCACTCCAGGCCCTGTTTCTGAGCGAACTCGTCCAGCCAGCCCAGCAGTGCTCTATCCGTGGCCGGCCCGCGTTTGGGTGGGTGTCCCGGGACCTCGCCTCGAAATACCATACAATGAGTGGTATCACAGAGCGCCCCGGTATCTGCGTGCCGCCTGCCACCATGGGTGGCGTTCCAGACAATCACCGCTCGCAACGCCTTTCTCGCTTCCCCCTGGAGGTCCTCGGCTTCGGCGGCTAGCACCCCGTCAGCGTAGGTTTCGGGGTCGGTTTCAAGAATCACGGTCTGGTCATCCGGTGAGAATTCCAGGACACCCTTTGCCAGCCGTTCGGAACGGCTCCCGCGCGCTGTCGATAAGACGCGGAACCCGCAGCAGGTGCTCACTCGCCGTTTCCGACCCTGGTCATCTTCAACGGAAAGACTCGGGCATTCATCGACGACTTCCCATGAAGCGCGGGGCGTAAGACCCAACATCTTGATTCTCACCGTCCCTGACTCCCCCGGGAAGCGCTGTGCCCACCCTTCGAGGACTTTGGATGCGCGGCGCAGGTTGGCAGCACCGGGAACGCCGAGGCTTCGGAACACCGCCAAGTAAGCCGGGTTGTCGGCCGGCCAGGCCACCATGAGGTGCCCGACCAGAGGGTTGCCCCTTTCATCGGCCACCGTCCCGGTCTTGGCAAGGGCATGGAGAGTGCCAAGCACCCGTTTGTCTTGCTCCGGTTCACCAAAAAGTGTCGAACCTGTGACAAAACCGTTCCGGGCCATTCCCCTGAAATATCCGGGGCGATAGAGCAGGCTGACACGGAGCATGAGTGTCAACTCCGGGAGGTTTGCTTCCAAGGGAAACAAACCGTCTTCAGCTCGTTCTCCCAGATAACGGCGCCAGAACCTGCCGTCTTTCCCAGCGAGTTCCATCGGCGCAACGCTTTGTCCCAAAGGAGCATCCGGCACCACCGAAATGATCAGCCGAAAGGTGTCCAGATCAAAGTTCGCCTTCCTTTGCAGCAATTTGGAAGTGTCACTGGCTGCCAGTTCTGCGCCGATGACCTCACCGGCACCGTCCTTGAGTGCAGCCGCATAGGGGATCTTGAGCAATGACCCCGGAGGAAACCTGCCCTTGATATCGCCTCTGGATTCAAGGACCTGCCCGGAAAGGAGATGAATAAGGGTGTAGCTGAAACCCGACTCCGGCGAGGCACCAGGAGATGCCAACAGCTTCTCGATATTTTCGGAAACGGCGCATGGCTTCTGCGGCCAGCCATATCGGGTCACCAGCCGGGACAGCACCTGATACCCCTGCTGATCCAGGCCTGCCCCAGCCCGAACTCTTCGCCTCAGGCTTTCCAGTTCCCCCGAGGTGGGCTCTTGAGCCGAAGATTGCCAAGTCAGTTCACCACTGAAGTTCATCGCGGCAGCTTCTTCAACCCAGAGCGGAAGCCTGCCGCCACAGCTGCGGAAACTGGCCTCGTGCATCAGTTCGTGGCGAAGATAGACTTCAGGCCCGAAACCACCCTGTGGGTTTTCTCGCAGAGAAATCACGCCGGGACGCCAGCCACCGGCATGACCGGAGCTGAAGGAAGCCGCCGTATTGGCCGGGTAGATTCGCACCGGATCAGCATCGTTAGGAACGACATAGCCGTAGGATTGGAGTTCATGCAGGGCACGAGTGGCGCATTCCTGCAGTTCGCCGTGGTGAACCAGAGAACCAAAGAGCAGAATGGCTGCCCCCAGATCCAGAAGGATAGCCCGGCCAAGAGCGTTTCGCAGCATCACAGTGAGCAATCCCCTCATCCCCAGAAGCCCCCACCGCAACCAGGAATTGGACATCTTGGGACCCGGTGGTTCCCCTTGGCCGTAGGGCAGACGGCTGAACGCGGTTTGCGCATTGGCCCCTACTGGGCCACGACTGCCCTCGCTTCGGTGTTGGCCTGCAGGCTTTCGTCGTACATGTCAAAAGCCCGAGCCGGCGGTATGGTTGCCTTCCCGGCGAACGCCACCTGCCAGACCTGATAGATTCTAATCTCACCGGTGGGCATGACCTTGACGATTCTGGTCGTCTTGTCGGGATGGCGCTGGGTTTCCTTGATAGAGGCCCAATAGCTGTCTTCCCGAGGCTGGATCTTGGCATCGGCGAGGACCTTTTCGTCGTCATCGATGGCCTGGGCAAAAGACGGGATTCCATCTTCAATCACCACAAACTGGCTGGGGATGGTCCTGTTGTCCTGCACCGGATCGCGTTTGACGCGCACTTCACTAACCACCAGATCGCCCTTGCGCAGTGGCCTGGTCAGGTCCAGCTTGTCGCTGCCGCCCGCCGTAACCCGTTTGAAGCTTCGATCCACCAGGAGACCGACACTCCGAGGTTTGACCGCATCGTATGGGACATCGGCCGTTATCGTCGAAGAGGCCACCTCATTGGGACGAAGACCGTCCAGTACTGATTTCGCTCACATCCACAACCGAACCCGGATTGGCAAAGGTCGCCACATACCCTTGGGGGATGCCCTTCAACTCGCCGAGTTCGCGTCCGTCCATGTTACGCACCACCAGACGCCGCGCCTTGGTTTGCTGCTCAGCGACCATTGCTGCAGCCTCCCGACTCAAAATGCTGCGGAGATTAAAAATCACCTGGGCGGTATCAAAGGTCGAGATCCAAAAACCATTCTTGGTGGTGGTCATCAAGACCCGGGTCAACTTCGCATCCAGGCCGCTCGGAAGGGCTTCGAGTTCAGCCAGCACCCCCATCCCGGCAGACACCAGGTAGGGCACACCAAAACCGAACCCCAACGGGCTGAAGGTCTGCCACTGGCTTCGGGTGGTACGCACGTAGGCGTCCGGGTTGAACTGTTCGAGAGCCTTCTGCAGCCTCTCGATGAGGTTGGCTTTGACCGGCTTGTCTTTGAAGGTCTCATTGAAGCGGCTCCAGCTCTTTTCTTTATGAGCCGCAAACAACCGCAGGGCGTAGATCAAGTCAGCGATGGGGGCGTTGGGGTCGGCCTGCACCCCTTCCACGTAGGCGATCTGCTGTTTCCACGGTTGCTGATAGCTCCCGATTTCCGCCAGCCGCGACAGTTCATACCCCAGCAGCATACCTTCCCGATCCAGCCTGGCTCCCTTGAGGTTCCCCAGCCATTCCGTCCCCTTGTGGTAGGCTCGCTGGGCGCCTTCGATCTTCAAATCACTGGCATATTTGAGCGCATAGAGCGCGGTCACGGTCACCGGCACCGAGGGGTTGGGGTCCGAAGGCCACAAGCCAAAACCACCATCGGTTTTCTGATTCCTCACGATCTTTTTGATACCCGCTGCGGCGTTTTTCTCCGCTTTTGCCAGCGGCGCAGCCAGCGGGCCAAGCTTGTCACGGGGAACCCCGGCGCGGTTCAGCAGATCCAACAGCACCAGGTTAGGGATGGTGCTGTGCACCAACTGTTCGGTGCAACCGTACGGATAAGCCACCAGCACGGCCGCGGCATTCAGTGCTGCGCCCAAAAGGCCGGAATTCACCTGCACTTTCAGTTCGCCGACATTGGCCGTCTCCGGCAGTTGGGTCGTCAACCGGTTCTGAGTCAGCGCACCGACAAAGGTTTGCCGCATGGCTGCTGTTTTGAGCGGGATCTCGAATTCCTCAACGCCGCCGATGTGGACCTTGTCGTCGGATTCGAGTCCCACCCGCAGCGTGGCCACACCCTTAGCCCCCATGGCTTCCATGGTCAGGGGCAGCAAGTCCTCGCCCTGCTTGTCGATGACCAGAGCACCTTCGCGCCGGCCGGTTTTCAAGGAAGCATCCCCGTCCAGCACCAATTGCGAGCGTAACGAAACCTTCTGGGCGAGATGATTGATGGTCCGGAGCAGCACCGTGACTTCCTCCCGGTCACGCAGGAATTGCGGTGCCAACACTTCAACGGAAATATCGGAAACGGTGCGGAACTTGCCCTTGGACTCGCCGACGCGGCCGTTCTTGTCGGCGGCGATGGCGGTGACCAGCCACTCGGTGACATTGGCCGGCAGGTCCACGGTAATGGTCGCCCGGCCATTGCTGTCGGTCACTACGTGCGGGAACCAGCCGGCGGTATCTCGCATGGCCTTCTTGGCGAGTTTGCTCTGACTCTTAAGAGCTCCCAGTTTGAAATTGGGTTTCTTCAGAACGTCGGCGTAGCCATACCCTTGCAGTTCATCCGAATAGAAGGTAGCCAGGTTGAGTCGCGGCAGTGGATAGAAGAAGTCGAATATCCCGGGGCGGACCTCCGATTGCACCGCATAAACGGCCCGATCCACGATAGTGACGGTCAACTCGGTATTGGCGGCCGCCACCCCCTGGATGTCCTTGACCTCCAAATCGATCTTCAGCGGTTTGAGCGGGACGGCATCATCCCTTTCCGGCGTAATCGCGATGTTGAGGCGCTTATTCCAGGGAACGATCCGAAATCCCAGGGTCTGCTCGCGATACCGTCCGCCGCTGGTGGGCACCGTGACAGTGTGATAGAAACCGGTGCCGCACTCCGGCTTGGCCTCGACTTCGAACCAACGGCTGCGGCCCTTGGCCGCCGTCGCACGGGTTTCAAAGATTTTACGGCCGGAAACGGTCTCCCAGATGGTGCCGTTTTCCCCTCGACCCCAATTGCTGGGAAGCAGGGCGAAGACCTTGGCCTTTTCCCCGGGGCTGAGCACGGTGCTGGTGGTGTAGAGTTCCAATTCGCGGTTTTCGACGATGGTTTCGCCCTGAGCGCCACCCACAATGAGTACCGCCGGCTCAGATTTGGCCGCATGCTTCATGGTCTTGCCGTTGATGGATTCGAGCGTGGCCACCGCGGTCAACCGCCCGCGACCGGTAAGTTCCGGCAACGACAGGCGAGCAACACCCTGATCGTCGGTGGTGAAGGGCAGCTTGACGAAGTCACTGGGTCCGGTCGCACCCTGTTCCAGAGTGATGTCAATGACCCCGCCGCCCTTCGGGGCCGACTTGCCATCCGGATAGGTGGAACGCACCAGGACTGACAGCCCCTTGTCACCCGCCTGGGCGACCGTTTCCGAGAAGCGCACCACCGGCTGCGCATCAGACAACGTCACATAGATGTTTTCCGCGAGCACCGCCTGCGACCCGGCCCGGTCCATGGCCCGCACCATGAGGGTGTAGATCCATTCGCCGTCGCCGCTGGCATCCATCTTCGGCAGGTCAAATTCGAACGTGGCTTCCCCGGATTCATCCACGGCCGGTGCGGAATCCCAGGTGTTGGGGACATAACGTTCATTCTTACCCGCCAGCCGCTCTTCGATGGAACTGTAGATCCGCTTGGGCTCCATCAGCGCTGTCGCCGAACGGACCTCGCCATGGTAGTCGCTGCCGGCGCTCAAACCGCCACCGGCCTCCACCACCCACTGGGGCGCTTCAAATTTCTTGCGATAGAGGAATACCTCGTACTTCAACCCCAGGGGAACACCGCCGGCATAACGTTTGGCTTTGAACTTCACGCTGAACCGTTCTCCCGAAACCACCGTGGGGCTTCGATCCAGGAGTTCCAGGTAAAAGGTGGGTTTGACATAATCTCGAACCCGGAATTCGCCGCCGTAAGGCTTGCCGCCGATATCGGCCACCAGCCGATAAATGCCGGGAAGCTGGCTTTCATCCAAAGCAAGAGCGCCGCTGAAGGACCCATGTCCGGTCACCGGCACTTCAGCGTGGAGGTCGGTCGCGGTGCCGTCGAACCGGATCAGGCTCACCTGCGCCTGCTTGGCAGCAATGTCCGGCATTGCCAGCTGGCCGTCTTCAAAGGCCCGCACCACACCCTTGTAGAAGAAGGTTTCACCGGGCTTGAAAATAGGTCGGTCGGTAACGATAAAGACCGAATTGTCCTTGGCGATGGTGGGCAAAAAGTCGGTATTGACCAGGGCCTGCCGCTTGTCGGGGGTCTCCACCTTGATCACCAGCTTCCCGTCCAGGTTCCCGCCCTTGCTTGGCAAAGCTCACCTCACCGAATTCGTTGGTCTTATTTCCAATGTCTAACCATTTTCCGCGGCCGTCCCGGTAACTGACAGCAGCGCCAGCCACCGGTTCCAATTCACGATTGACCACCCGTACCAGCAACTGCTCGGATGACTGTTTCACCTGAACCGACAGGCTGCTCACCTGCATCAGGCATTGGGCCTCGGTTTTGCCCTGCACCACCTGAAGCTGATAGACCCCATCAGGCAAGGGATCCAGGGTGATCTTGCGAATTTTGTAGCGATCCTCCTGCCAGGCGCTCTCGCCAAACCACCATCCCAGGTCGCTCACGCCCTTGCCGCCATATTCAAGGTCGACAAAATACTCGCGAACCAGGGTAAATCCGGCGGGTGCTCCATGAATCACCTGTTCCGGCGGGGTCGCCAGGTCGCCTTTGGCAGCATCCAGAATGGCCTTGCGAAAAGACGTGTCGTTGAAAGATTTCCTGAAGTCCATGTTCAGCATCTCGCGAAACGTCTTAAGCGGCGATTCCATTTCGTTGAGGCCGGTAATGAAGAAGTAGCCGGGATTGAGCTCCGACAGCGGCTGTTCATAGCTGCGGCTGATCTGAAACTGACCGTCCAGAAACCGTTCCAGGCTCTTGGGGCGAAGCACCCTCACCAGCATGGGTTTCTGACTGTTGGTGTAATCCAGCCGCAGCTGGGGTTTTTCGGTGTTGGCAAAGCTTTTCTCCACCGTCAGATAGAACGGGCTACCGGCGAATGCCCGGGACCCGGCAACACACAAGATGAAGAGCCCAACGGCAAGCAATGACCATGCGGACCGGCTGATTTTCATCGTGACGCCCCTTGTTTCACGGTAAACCCCTTCAGTTGCACCAGTTCCGCCGTCGGAGCCACGACCCCGGCATAGGCAAAAATGGGAAGGCCGCTGAACACCTTTTCACCGTCCTGGCGCATGACTTCCTTGGCCTGCTCGTATTCCTGCTTCCATTCCGGTTCGAACTCGCCGGTCTCACCGCCCTTGGCACCACCGGCCAGGAACAGTTCACGCATCGCGCTGCCAGGATTCATAAACAGGAACAACTGCGACGCTTCGTAGTCCTTGCGCTTGCCTCCCCGCTCCCAGTCCTGCACGCTGAGCGATTGCCCACCACAGGATTCCTTCATCCGTGACAACAGGGTCGGCGAAGTTGCGGCCAGAAATACCGTCCCACCGCCGCATTCGGCGGTCAGTTCGGCATTGGCGAAGTATTGTTTGAATTTGTCAACCTCATCGGGCGTCTTTTGGTTGGCAATGGCCACCCCGATGTGGGTCATTTTCTCCTTTTCCGTACCCAGCTCCCAAACAATGGCAACCCCAGCTTCATCCGGCCCTGATGCCTGGGGTTCGGCCGGTCCTTCCGTGGCCAGCTTCCGCCATTCCTCAATGGTCATGTTGGGATTCAAGTAATAACTGGTCACCACTGCCGCGAAGACATCATGGGGAATGCTGGCCAGCACCCCTTTGAAAACCTTGGGACGAAGTTGCCGCGGTAACTTGCCGCCAGCCAACTGGAGCACTCCGGGGGATTCCTCGGCCAGCCCGAGCCCAAGCTGCATCTCCCAGCCTGGCTTACCCACTATCACCGGGAGGAGCTTATCGACAAAGGCTTCCGATCGCATGGTCAAAACCAGCGGGGTCTTCGGTGGCTTACGAGACGGTGGTGTCAGGCTTTCGATGACATTGAGCAGCGCTTCCAGACCATTGGCCAGGTAGACCCGGTCGTCATACTGGGTCAGGAACAGGCGCTGAAGGCCCACTCGCATCTCCAGAATCGGTTCCTTGAGCTTCGCCACTCGGTAGCCGCTGCGCGCCAGATACCGGGCCATGATGGGCAGGGCCTTGGCGACGAACGGGCATTCATCCCTGGTAAAGGAGAACACAAAACCTTTATTGCCGTGCACCACATCGTAGTGCAGTTCGCTATGAGCGGTCAGGGCCTCGGTCACGAACCGTTGCAGAAAAGCCCCTTCCAACCCTTCAAGATGCAGATCCTCGGCCCGCACGCTGGCGCTGTGCAAGGGTTCATAGAAAAGCCCCTGGACAAACTTGCTGGCCAACAGCTCCTTAGCTCGGGCGTTGTCGCTCAACAGGGACAGCAACGGTTGTGGGTCCTGAAAACCGAGGGAAAAAGCGATGGGATGGCGTTTGACCTTCCAGGTTGCGATCTGAGGGCAGCCTTCCCCGCGCTTGTCCGTAGGTGACGGCTGGCTACGTTCCCGCGTGTCGCCCCCCACCAGTTCCGGGCAGGCTTCGCTGGACTTGGCGGTTTCCGTTCCCTTGCCACCGCCCAGTCGGGTCTTTTGGTCCGGCACTTTGTTCCCCTGGATGTCGACAAACTGAAGCTGGAGATCCAACATCGGCAGATCGGTCCGCACAAATTTGCTCAACCGGATGGCGTGCAGGTCCTGGTAGAGCCAGAATAGGAGCCCGATCACGCCAAGAGCCATGACCGCGGTTGTCACTAAGACTTTTGGGAATCGTTTGGCCTTATTCGGTTCCACTCGTAGACTCCTAAGAAATAAGGGTTATCCATGCTGGGTACCCAAACCGGGTCAGGCGATTCCATCAGATCGCTCATACGGACCACCCGCACCTGGGCTTCATCACCCTGGGCCCCATTGTGATAAACTACCAGGTTATCCGGGCGGTCCTCGACAAAGATCATCAGATGATAGGGCTGATCGTCTTCGAGCGCCTTCTGAAAGACCAACAGATCACCGTTGCGGGCCAGACCCAGATCCCGGGCCTTCTTCCGGAAGTTGAAGCCAATCAGGGTTTCGGCATCGGCAAAGGCGCCGAAGCGGGGATTGCCGTCATCTGTCCAAACCCACCTGCCAGATGCTCGGGTACCGGGCGAAGCACTCTGAGGCAATATTCCGAAACGGCTGGCAGATAGAGGGCGCCTGGGGATACCCAGCTTCTGCTGCTGTTTGGGGGAACGTGCCTCGATGGCCTCCCGATAGGCAAACCGCACCAACCCCGAACAATCCCGCTGCTTGCCTTCCCACCAAGGGCTCATGCTTCCGCGCCTGGAGCAGTGCCAGCCGCGTCACCGATCTGCCGCAGCGCCTGCTCGTCGGCCGGCAGCAGGAAGGCTAAATCCAGTCTTCGTCCTGCTTCTTTTTCGACTTCACCTTCTCGTCGATACTCCTTCACCCCGGCGGCATGTCGGTCGGCGTCATCCTGCCCGGGAACATAAATCTGAGGGCGGCTGGTTGTTTCCCCTGATCACGACGTAGGCGAAGGTTTGGGTTTCACCGGGCCGCGCCAGTGGCCGGCTGACCCGCCTACGATTCTCGCTGGGGAGCCCTTCGTCGGTGATGATATCGAGATTGGCCAGGGTGTGCTGGATGGCGCCCCCGGGCCAGTAGTTGACATCGATCCGAAAGATCCCCGACGGGGGCGGCCGGATGCACATACAGGTACGGTCCGTAGCCCGCTTGATCGAAAGGAGCCGTCCTGCTGGTTGAGAAAGAAGATCCCGCCCGTCGGCGAATTGGTCTTGGCCCAGTAGACATGAGTGCCGTCGGGTTCATAGATGTGCAGGTCGGTGTAGGTGGAATCGGTGTCGCTGGTCAGAACGATCTTGAGCGGGATCGGGCTGATCATGGCTTCGACGGTGGCCGACGCCTGCGCCACTCCGGCCTTGTTGGCGCATTCCACCATCACCAGGTTCTTCCCCTTGGCGGCCGGAAACTTCCGCGCAAAAGCCCCTTCCGCGGTCCGGATATAGTAGCGCACGCCGTTGATGTTGACCACCATCGGGTCCGCCGTGGAGTCGGAACAGCTCCCGGCGACCTCCAGCTGCATGCTGGTGCTCCAGCCGCCTTCCGGCTTGGTCAGCGTCACTACCGGCATCTCCGTGCCATTTCCGCCGATCGTTTTGCCACGCCGGATCAGCACATCAGGATCATCCGTTGGGCTGGCATACGCCACCGAACCGAAAAACTGCAGCCAACACGCAAGCACAACCAAAAATGGAGAAAGCCTGGTCATGAAAAGGTCCCCTTTCCAAACTGGTTTACGGGGTTACTACCATGCCATAAAAGAACCGAAACTTGGGGAGAGTGGAACGTCGATCGAAGAAGCTGTCTGCGAACATGCGGCTCACGCCAAAGCGCAGAGACGCCGCGTCGAGAAGATACTCTGTTGGACTACGACCTGCAACGAACCTGCAAGAGCTCAAATACACTCTAACCGGCGCACCATTTCTAGTAAACATTCAGCGGCCGGCAATCATACCGGTCAAGGATGAGAAGGCTAATGGCTGAAAACTCCCCATTTCTACCACGCCGTGCCGCTGTTTGCGAGGATAATTCAGCAGCGCCTGGCGCGAGCGGGCAGACCGACTGCAGCTGTAAGGAGCATCTCAGTATCCAGCCTAGTAACTATATTGCCGTTGCACCGGCGCCTGCTTTGATCACCTCGGCAACGGCCTTGCCCCACTTGGTGCTGCAATCCATCATGGCGGCTTTAATCCCCGCAATGACAGCATCATTGAACCGGGTTGAAGCCTCCGATTTGCTGAATTGTATGTATTTGACCAGCTCAGCGCTAGTCAACGGACGATACGTGTAGAGCAGGGTCACCAGGATATCAGCCCTCACCGAAGCCTCCAATTGCGGTCGCCCTGCCTCCAATTCCTTCCCGACTTCAGGGAGCGTCACCTCATGCTCGGAAGGCGTGGCCAAGGCAATGGCAAGGGCCACGCCAAGCTGAGTATTCCAGGCAATCTCAATGGCCGTCTCAGTAACCTTGGCGGCCTTATCGAATTCCTGCAGAAGGCGCAAACGCTCAGGGGCAGGCGGTGACTTCTCCAGTTGGCGGCCGAACTCGTCCATCTCCTTAAAAGCTTCCGGTGTCGAGGCCGCGTCTTCGAGTTCCACACATTTCTTGCCCAACGGCGAATCCAGCCACTGCAACACTGATTGCAAATCATCCTGACTCACATGGTGTTGAATTTGTTTCAGCACCGCTTGACTGATAACATCCGATCTGTAAGATACTCCAATCAGATGACGTATTTCTGTAAGTATGTGTTTTGGCATTTGTTCAAGATCTGCGTCTTCATTCAACGCCTTATCGAACCCAGACTCCATCGCACCAGGGATTTCCTTTATTTGTTTTTCCAGACCTGATTTCACGAACACCTCACAAACCAGATCATTGTTTTTATCGTAAGCTCTAACACTATATGACGGTATTAATACAATAACGATTAGTATCAACCACTTCTTGGCAATATTCATACCAATCTCCATTTATTTATTCAACGGACACAATGTCACACACTTATTGCATGTGTAGGTGCCATGATCGTCAACGCCTACCGTATTCAAGATGGTTTCGAAGGAAAACTTTTGCTTTATGCCCGAATCGGCAAGCAGGTGGGCTAGGATAGGATTCGCTCCGGAGTAGCGGATACAAATATCGTGATCAACTCTCCCTGTTTTACTTATGGCGTTGACCGGGCAAGCCGCAACACAGTCAAGGCAACCAGGAGGACAAGGGTCGCCGGCGGGTTGGGCGCTCGGCTCCAAGGGCGCGCTGGTGATCAGTCCTCCAAGCAGAAACCTGGTGCCGTACCGGGGGTTGGCCAGTAAGCCACTCTTGGTGAGTGTGCCAAGGCCCGCCTGCTGCCCCCATTGCACCAGCGACAAAAAACCCCGGAAATGTCGGCCTGTCAACTTCCACGGAAAGCAGCCATAGACCGGACTGGCCAGATACCCGGACTCCTCCAGCATGATGCACAGTTGGTTGGTGGTGCCGTCCATGGTCCGGTAGAACATGTTGCAGTAGCGCCAGTACAATTCCAGGGAATCTTGTTCGGCGTAGACCACCCCTTTGGGGATCGGCGCGCCATAACAGACCACCGTCCGGGCAGTTTTGAGGATACGTTGCGGGGTGAAATCGTCGGGCATCGAGGGCGTCTGCCGGACTGCGGCTATGCCGACCAGGGGGACCCCGCTGCTATGGAGATACTCTGTAACAGCCTGTGCAATCGCCCCATTCGCCATGAACGTTTCCTTTCGTTTCTCTGCCTTGTGGCTGCCGGTCGGTCCACGATTGATTGGATCCAGCGGCACATGACACGGCGATCATACTACCTCAGTTCGAGGCGTCAAGTAACCTGTCGCGAACATGATTGGACCATTTGCCTGCCACAAATGATGCTTGTCCCCATAGTGCCGGTGGCGAACAGGAAGCAGATATAACCTGCAAGAGTGGGGCGTTCCCGTGAACCGCCATGGCCTTGGGGCCACAACGAAACATGAAAGTCGGTAGAGTCACCCGTTCGTCATTCCCGCGCAGGCGGGAATCCAGAGAAATAGCCTGGATACCGGCTTTCACCGGTATGACAGAAGGACCTTTCATGCCAAGCTTGTCCCCGCAAACATTAGGCTGGGAACGGATTGATCATCATGGTGTTCTGCAAAGGAACACGCCGGCGTTGAATGCCTGACTTTGCATACTCGACGCCACCTGCCGCAACGATGCAAGATGAGAAAAATGTTGTGATATCTCAGCGTCTCCCATATCCTTGGACTACTGTTTTCCATGAAATAAAATGAAGCGCTTCATCCAGTCGACGCAGGCCTGTTGGGTGCAAATGGAATAGTGCTTCGTGCGTATCCCCCCCGCACCCGGTCGGGCAGTTTCATGACGAAATGTATCTCCGTAGTTTCGTTTTCAACAAAATGGAACGGCGAATAGGCCGTCTACTCTATGCGCTGCTGCCATAAAGCCATGCCTTTCGGCCCTCGAACGGGAGTAAACTATGAACGACGAATCTGATGAAAGGCCCAAAGCCCCGAAACAAAAACTGTGGGGTTCCTTGCGCCAAACTGTCACCAAGGCAGGCAAGAAGGCAAGTAAGGCAGCGGGTAAAGCTACTCGTAAAGGGGCCCAACTTGGAGGACAGTTAGCCCAAAATGCCTCTCAGAAAACCCAAGTCGCCGTAGGCAAAGTACAACGCAGACTGGGTGAAGATTACTATGCTATTCTCGAAAAGAATCCCCTCGTCCTTGATACTCTGTCAAGATCTAGTCTGTTGGTACAGAATAAAGAATTACTTTCTACAGCTTTCAACGTTACATGGGCTACTACCCTACTTTGGAGTGCGGCGACTGGTAGTGCCATCGCCTTGCAGCGACCAATCCCAGATGTCCTTGGAGAGCTTTTACATTACGGTCCGGGCCACATAAAGAGATGGGACGAAATCAACAAGTTCATGGATACTTGCGTCGGGGTAGGTCACAGGCTGAAATTTGGGCATTCGATCGAGTACTTGCCTAAAATCGTTGAGAAGTACGGCATCGAGGGTGTACCCGCCTACTTCATGCACCTGCTGCAAGACTTCACAACGACTGCTGGTGTACCGACGCTTCCCCACGCGTGGGATATCAAGGATGCTCTGCAGGCAGCAAATGTACCACGCAAGATGGCAACCGGCCTTGTCTCAGTCAGTTTTTCAAGCACTCTCGGTGCACTGGCCATAATAGGGCTTGTTTCCAACTTGTGGCAGTTTTGCGAAGTCCTTTCAAAGAAGATCAAAACAAAGAACTATCTCAAGATCGCAGCTACCGCCCTACAAAACCACGACCACAATGCCGCTGTAGCAAACTACCAAAGAGCTTTACAAATAGAGCGCAGTCCTTATGTCCTGATGGCACTGGGGCAGGTCTACATGCAAAGGGAATCAAGTCGTCTCCGCGCCCACCAAGCATTCACTGAGGCAGTAACGCTATTATCAAATCATCCTGACGCAGTCGTACCGTATTATCATGCAAAACTTAGCGTTCGCGGTCTGGCCGGCATTCAAGCTCTATCAACCGCGGACGTGTTATCAGGCATCCACCCTGAACACTGGAATGACCATGTCCGAGATTTGGTGAACGCGACAGTCTTCTCATTCACTTCTGCAGCAACGAAACAAACGAAACAAAGCAATGGCATTGTTTCGGATATAATCGTCGCATCTGCCCAGTTTTCTGCAGCCATCAACTATTACCTTGCAGCAAAGTCAGCCTGTCATTATCCCTTCACCGAAGAAAGGCAGGAAAAAGTCCTCCGGAATATTCAAGCCTCGTTGGGTTGCCTCGGATTGATGGCGCAATATGATGAGGAAAGGCTTCGATCCCCAACGGACACAATACGCCAACTATGGGCGATAGAAATCCTTCCACCCGGCGAAACAGAAACATCATTAGCAATTTATTAGCGCAAATTCAAAGCCATAGGGATCACGAGCGGGTAGCCGGGGGATTTTCTCACACAGCCCCACCACCACCCAACACGCTGGTCCGCACCGGGTGGTTCCCAAGTGATGCAGTATGCCTTGCCGACTGCGGCATGATCTACGTGTTCGTCTGCTTCGATTGCTATGAGACGAAAAGTGTCCTCCAGTCGTCGTAGTGGAGACTGCGAACCAGGGCTTGGAGGCGGACGTCAGTTGTGCGATGCCCCTGCCCCACGTCACCCACTCGCGCTCGCGCCTGCCGTCAAGCCGCCGCGAACGCCGAGACCTAACCTCGCGCAGGAAATTGCTCGACCCTTGGTCGCGCCGCCTCACAGCAAGAAAGGGAGAACGATGAAACGCTTGGGCTTTGCCTCCATGTTGCTCGTAGTTGGAACCATGGCCTGGGCCGCGACCCAAGGCTGGACAGGCCATTGGCAATTCGATGAGTGTTGGCCGCACCTAAGCGGGCAAATGCACGACTGTATTTCGTATCGTATGGACATTCGCGAGACTGGGAGCGGGTATACCGTTGATATCGATCTCGATGGTTTTCAAACCATGAAACGGCTTAGTGGAGATGGTCGATTCAAC
Organism: uncultured delta proteobacterium; assembly: GCA_963828705.1. Taxonomy (GTDB): domain Bacteria; phylum Desulfobacterota; class Syntrophobacteria; order Syntrophobacterales; family Syntrophobacteraceae; genus CAWDJT01. The sequence goes on along the minus strand of CAWHGA010000048.1, from coordinate 10,140 downwards.
CGAGATGCGCTGGAAATCCTCTTTCGCGCCACACGCCCCGACGACATGGGGTCGGACTACAAACCGGGGGACATTCTGCTCATACTGAAAAAACAGAATGGGAAGGTGCTAACGGAATGGCACGGGATCGAGCCTGAACTCCAAGAGCACCAAAAGCCAGGGTTCTACTTTCGCAAGACGATTGATGGAAGTGGCCAGCACCGTAGGTAGTTGCCTTTGTGTGCTAAGCAGAAGGGACATAACAGACGGCTGCACAACGGACTAGCCCGTGCGTGCTCGTGCGGCAAAGAGATGCTGAGCGCAATACCCTCCACAAGGAAAGGACATCATGAACACAGCTCTTCTGTTGATCGATATCCAAAACGACTACTTCCCAGGCGGTAAGATGGTACTTGAAGGGAGTCCCGAAGCGAGTGAGAAGGCAAAGCAGGTCCTCGTCCTTGTTCCGAGAGAAGGGCGCGCCGTTGGTCCACATCCAGCATATATCTGCCCGTCCAGAGGCCTCATTTTTCATCTCCGGAACCGAGGGAGTGGAAATCCACGCCAATGTCAAACCCGTCCCCGGTGAACTGGTGATCCAGAAGCACTACCCAAACTCCTTCCGGGACACGTCCCTTCTGGAGCATCTAATAAGCACAAACACAGACCATGTAGTCATCGCTGGTATGATGACCCACATGTGTGTCGATGCAACCACTCGTGCCGCATTCGACCATGGTTTTCAGTGCTCGGTTTTGCACGACGCGTGTGCAACCAGGACCCTGTCTTTTAACAACGACATAGTTCCCGCCAAGCAGGTCCATGCGGCGTTTCTGGCGGCATTGGGCGCAGTGTACGCGAAGGTTATCAGCACGGATGATTTCATTGCAGGTTTGGGATAGATCCTTGCGCACATCGATGCCTTCCCAAATTGTGCCTCAATGGAGATGGGAACAGGTGGTTTGGCCGTAACTATGGTCGATTGCTGATCCCGGCAGCCCAACCCAAGGCATTGAGAAGGATATGCAACCACGCCGGCATATTCGGTGGCGCCCTTTTGAGCTACCTTAGCGGCCTGGTTGCTTGCCGGTGACATCCGGTGTTATGCCGCATGGGAGACACGCATGGTCCCTCGATGGAAACAGCAATGTGGCGGGCTGTTTTTTGTGCTGTTGGGCGCCGGATTTACCGCTTGGACCTGGTACACCGCATTGACCCAGGGATATTACTACCTCAAGGCGAGTGTGATCTTCCCCGCTTTGTGTGTTATTGGGCTTGGGATGATCTGCTTTCCCACCTACAAGGAGGAGCGGTTGGCCCGTGGCGAAGATTTGTCCGGCCTCTCTGGCACTCAGCTGATCACTCCGCGCTGGTGGGCCATCCTTGTGCTTGCCTTGGCTGCAGGATTCGGCAACTACTTGCTGCTCGGCGCGCGTTAGCGGCCTGACCCATAAGGATTGAGCCGACTTCGACGCTTTATCGGAGTCGGCTCAATCCATTGTTCAATAAGTCCGGAGCGCCAGGGACTGTGGCCTATATGGTTAAAGGTTTGGCTGAGGTTGTTCCGGAGGATGATGGCTGCTGTTTCTGCCAGGGGGCTTGCCCCATGATTGAGGTGACTGTCGCCGCCTTTTCGTACCCAGCGGTGTTCACCGCCCTGAAGTCTCCATAGGTCGAACTGCTTGACGGCGTTACTCCAACCCTTCTCATCAAGCCCGCAAACTTTGGTTCCTGAAAACCGTGAGTCCTGCCTCAAGGTTGTGGGCCATCTTCACCTTCTACGACTACTCATCATCTATCTTTCCTCTTAAAATTTTTTCTTGCCCTCGTTTAATTTTAGTCTCCAGCCGCCTTTCCTGAGAACCTTTCGTTGGCTGCGTTACTTTCCGTTTCTTTCGCGAAATCATTACGCTCTCGATAAGATCTTGGAGCCTCTTGAGCGCATCCTCCTTATTCTTCAGTTGACTACGAAATCTTTGTGCCTTGATAATAACCACTCCATCTTCAGAAATACGCTGATCATTCAATATCAATAGTTTGTCTTTGATGGAATCAGGTAGTGACGATGACTTAATATCAAACCTAAGATGAATAGCGGTAGACACTTTATTGACATTCTGGCCACCAGAACCTTGAGCACGTATAGCCTGGACATCAATTTCACCGCTTGATATCACTATATCTTTTGATATTATTAGCATAGATTAAGCTCACTCGTGATACAGAATTGCCATACTTATCGGTACAGATTTATCAGTTCTGTGCTTATGATTATGTAGATCCGTTGGAGTACTACTCCATCTTTCTGACGCCTGAATCTGGATGCTGGCGCAGCGCAACAACTTCAGGCCAAATTGGTGGCGATCGAGAGCAAGAACGCCGGATATGCTCAAGCGCCTGCTTTCACGACGAGCAAAACACTCCCTGCTCCGATTTAGGTACGAGCAAGCGAGTTGTATGCTTTCTTGTACACCCCTGTACTGATTCGACTACAAAATAAAGAGTCACGGAAAGATCCTTCTGCGGGTAGGACCATTCAACACCGAAAATTCGCGAGTGCTGGCGTATGGATTGCACAATCAGGACAGCTCCACCAGCATTTTCACATCACAATGCTCGGATATTCTAGCGCAGCCGCCAAATATTATCGATAGAATCCACATTCCAGAAAATTGGAATAAAGCACCCCCTATCGTCCATGATTGTGGACTGTCTTTAACCATGCCTTATCAATGTTAGCAGTTAGCAGTTAGCAGTTAGCAGTTAGCAGTTAGCCTCGACAATCCTGGGTCTGGACCTTGATGCCGCGATGGTGTCCCTGCTTAAAGGCTCCACGCCCCACGGGCAGTGGCCGGCGGGAGGACTGTCTCGTTTCGCAAGGCAGTCCTCCCGCTCTGCCATGTCTTGCCGGATGAGCTGCACCCGTTTTACCGGCACAAACATAGATCAAGAGGGGTCCCGAGGAGCGCTGTTGACTGGTCAGGTTCCCTGATAAGTCTGTCCTGAGATTCGAGCTGGGACAAGCAACAACCCCGAACACGCTTGGCACAGTGCTTGCTAAAGGCCTTAAAGCATTAAGAACGATTATTACGTAATGTTCAATGCTTGAGGGCATTGGCTCTCTAATAAGTAAAATCAGCTAGATAATGGAAGTAGATTTGTCGGATCGCACGATGGATGGTCGCCTTGACCCCATGACGCAAGCGCAGTGCTCGGACGCTGTGGAAAGGAGTTGCATATGCAAGTTTCGAGACGTGACTTTCTAAGGTACTGCTTCGGATCAGCTGCGGCCTTGGGGCTGCAGACCTCAGTCCTTGGACCACTGGAAAAGGCTCTGGCTACCGGAGGCGGCCCCCCCATCGTATGGCTGAGCGCAGCCAGCTGTACGGGCTGCACGGTATCTCTAGCCAACTTGGTAGGGCCGAGCAAACCCACGGATGTGGCGGATCTCCTCATCAGTACCATCAACCTTGCCTACCATCCCAACCTTATGGGGGCCGCCGGAGCAAAGGCGGTGGGCATCCTGCGCACGGCTACGCAAACTGATAAGGGGTTCGTCCTGGCAGTGGAGGGCGGCATCCCCAGAGCCTTTAATGGTCATGCCTGCACCCTATGGACTGAAAACGGCACTGAAGTAACCGCATTAGCCGCTGTCAAGGAATTGGCTCCCCGCGCCTTAGCGGTGCTGTGCATCGGAACTTGTTCGAGTTTCGGCGGAATCCCCGCAGGCAAACCCAATCCCACTGATATTGCAAGTGTCCAGACGGTCTCCGGAGTGCCTACCATAAACATCCCCGGTTGTCCGCCCCATCCGGATTGGGTAGTGGGGACCATCGCTCAGCTGCTTGCCGGTTCTACCCCTACCCTGGACTCTCTGAGAAGACCCACCGCTTACTACGGCGGCTCGGTAATCCATGAAAACTGCCCTCGGAAAAATAGAGACTGGGCGACTCATTTCGGCATGGATGGGAACTGTCTCAGAGGACTTGGCTGCAAAGGGGTGAGCACCCATGCCGACTGCCCCCGGCGCCTTTGGAACAACAAGACGAACTGGTGCGTTGGAGCCAATTCTATCTGCCTGGGATGCACCGAAAGAGGTTTTCCGGACACGTTCTCACCGTTCTACAGTGTCGCAGGAGCGCTACCTCGCGAACATGATCGGGTTCAGGGCACCTGCAACGACTGTCATACCGGAATAGGCGGCAAGGTTGGCGGTGGCGACGACGACTAATCCAACCAACAGTTGGGATTCATTAAGGCATTCTAATAAAAAACGCGGGACCTTAAAGATCCCTTGATACTTTGAAGGAGTCTCTTATGGCAACTGTAACCATTATGGACCCGGTCACTCGGATAGAGGGCCATTTGAAAGTTGAGATCACGATTGACATCAAGGACGGTCAGCAACAGGTCGTGGATGCGCGTTGCACCGGCACACTTTTCCGCGGTTTTGAAGTTCTACTCAAGGGTAGAGATCCCTGGGATGCACCGATCCTGACGCAGCGCATCTGCGGTGTTTGCCCGGTATCACATGCGCTGGCGTCGTCATTGGCTCTGGATAACGCCGCAGGGCGGCCAGTACCCTCGAACGCCCGAGTTCTTCGCAATCTGGTTTTGGGAGCCAATTACCTCCAGTCCCACATTCTCCATTTCTATCTGCTCGCTGCTTTGGACTATGTTCCCGCTCCTGCTAGCGCCCCTTGGAGCCCAGCATATCCTCTGTCCATCATCCAAGATCCAGCACTTTCCGACGTTAGCAGCCACCTGCCCAGTGCGGTCGAAGCGCGTCGCCGCGCTCACGAAATGGGGGCTATCTTTGGAGGCCGCATGCCTCTGCCACATACCTATATCCCAGGCGGGTTTACCTCAGTGCCGACCGCCGAACGCATTCTGCAGTTTCGCAACCACCTGACATGGCTTAGAAACTTCATTCAGAACGTCTATCTGCCAGACGTCACAACGGTAGCCGCCTTCTACTCTGACTATCAAAAGATTGGCAAAGGCTGCGGTCGGTTGCTTTCTTACGGGGTCTTTGATGAGAATGATTCCGGCAGCGTCAAACTGCTCAAACGAGGTCAGGCTATTGTCAACGATCCAAACACGATTTTACCCGTTACTTTCAGTAACATCACAGAATCTGTGACACATTCCTGGTATGCAGACAACACCAATAACCTCAGACCCGCCAGCGGGAGCACACAGCCAGTCTATCCCAAGACGAATGCCTATTCCTGGCTCAAAGCGCCGCGCTACAGTGGAAACCCCTGTGAAGCAGGGCCGCTGGCGCGGATGTGGGTCACGGGCGATTACCGCAATGGGGTATCGGTCATGGATCGCCACGCCGCCAGAGCCCATGAAGCCCTCAAAGTCGCACTCGCCATGGATGCATGGTTAAATCAACTCACGCCAGGAGCCCAGGTGCACAACGATTACGAAACCCCAATTAGTGGTACCGGGAGGGGCTGGACCGAAGCGCCGCGGGGCGCCCTCGGACACTGGGTCACGATCACTAACAGCAAAATCTCAACCTACCAGGTCATCACCCCAACCTGTTGGAATGCGTCCCCACGAGATGGCAATGAAGTTCCAGGTCCGATGGAGCAGGCCTTGATCGGTACTCCCATCGAAAAGCTGCAACGCCCCATTGAGGCGCTTCGCGTGATCCATTCGTTCGACCCCTGCCTGTCGTGTGCCGTCCATGTTATGCGTCCCGGCACTAAACCGGTCGTGGTCCACACCGGTCCGCGATGAGGGTCTGAGAGAGCAATATGAAGACGCTGGTGTTGGGAATCGGAAATTTGCTCCTCGGTGACGAGGGCGTGGGAGTTCATGCCGCCCACGCCCTGATGGCCCAAGACCACCCATCCGATGTGACCGTGCTTGAAGTCGGCACCGCAATCCTCGACGCGTTGCCGGCCATCGAACAGGCCGATCGCATCATCGTGCTGGATGCCATTAAAGCCGATGGCCTCCCGGGCAGCGTTTATCGCCTACCCTTTGATGAGTGTGAACACTCTCAGTGCATTGCATCCATGCACGGATTCGACCTATCGCGAGTGCTGGTCCTTGCCGGGTGCACTCATACTCCTGAAGTCCTGGTCATCGGCGTCGAACCAGAACGGATGACCTGGTCCCTAGAACTCTCACCAAAAGTACAAGAAGCGCTCCCCATCCTTCTGCTGGAGGTGGCTAAAGAACTGCGATCTATACTCGTTAAGGATTGAATACTTCATCTCTCATCATGTTTCTGGATGCCCGCCCCTCCCTTCGCTGGGGCAGGCTCTGCGCGGGCATGACGAGCTAGAGCTTCCAATTCGGTCGTCATTCCTGCGAAGGCAGGAATCCAGGAAGGTCTGTGACTCAGGCAGCCCCAGGAGAAAAACGCAACATCTCATCCTTAACGGGTATAGGATCCCAGCAAGCGATGAAAGTCTCAAAAGGGGGCAAACTGAACAGGCCTGCACTCAGATCTAGAGATATCAGTGAATCCTTGCCGGACATCAAGAAACACCATCCGCAACTTCAAACGGTTACGTCGCATATCTGATGAGATCTGCGACTTTGGCAGCACCGCCCGAACGGTCGCAGAACAAGGGTAGGCTAAGGCGTGATCGCACGCGTCGCCATGCCGGCCTCTGCTTCCGGCAGCGAGAGGATGGTGGAAAGCGCCTTCTCGAGGCCGGGTCCGTCGTTGAATTGAATAGCCTTGAGCCCATATCTGGAAGCGGCCTCAACATTTTCAAGGGTATCATCCACAAAGACCGCTTCGCAGGGTTTAACGCCCAACCGTTCCACGGTCGACTGATAGGCGGTCGGATCCGGCTTCACAATGCCTTCGTCCCCTGAACAAAACACGACGTCAAAGAGCTGGTCAATCTCCCAATCTGCAAGCCATTGAGCCAATCCTGGTGGCGAATTCGAGCACACCGCCAGTTTGTACCTCCCCCAAAGCCTGCCGATCAGACTGAGCACCCGGGTGTTGATCTTCTCGTCAGCATAGTACCGTCGGCGGAAGTCCTCAATCTGCAGCTGCGAGTGCAGCCCCAACTGCGGCCCAATAGCCCTCCAAAATCGGCTGTGGTCATTTTCCCGAGCAGGGCATCCTGCCAGACCGAGCTTTCAAACATGATGGTGTTGATTGTTCCAGGAGTCAGCCCAAGCTCCTGTTCGTACCCGCGGAACAACGATTCGGGTTTCTGTGCCGAAATGACACGGCCAAAATCGAAAATGACGGCTCGAATCATGGCATGCTCCCTCGGGGAAATGTAACGCAACAAGGTTCATCCGGACCCTCGACGACTGCATCCCGCCGCCGCCCAAACAAGATCTGCGACAACGCATGCAGTAACCGGTATCATTGTACTGTTGTTGACGACTCTGGCGAAAGTGCATAGTGTAGTGATGTCTGTTTTCACTGCTGGCAATGAGGTCTACGCAATGTCTTCCAGAAGAGGCACCATCGCCCTGATGGGATCGGGCGAACTCACATCCACCATGGTCGAAGTCCACAAGGAGCTCCTCCGAGGGCGTGAGCGGATCGCCGCGAGCCGTGTTCCTCGATACGCCTGCCGGGTTTCAGCTGAACGCCGACGATCTGGCGCAACGGGCGGTCCAAGTATTTCCGCGATCGGGTCGGGCACCCGATGAACATAGCCTCCTTCAAATCCAAGACGGCTGCTCACCGCATACGAAGCGGAAAAGGCCTACCGCACTCTCCGGGATGCGCGACTACTATCCTTATCGGTCCGGGAAGTCCAACCTATGCGGTTTCGCAGTGGCACGGCACCCCTATTCCCGAGATCCTCATCCAGCGCATCGAAGACGGCGGCATGCCTGGTCGCGGCCAGTGCCGCAGCCCTCACTGTGGGCCGTTTCACTTTGCCGGTTTACGAGATTTACAAGGTGGGGCAAGACCTCCATTGGGTCGAAGGCCTCGGTCTTCTGGAGCATTTCGGTTTCCCTCTGGTGGTCATTCCCCATTGGAACAACGCCGAAGGCGGGACGCACGACACACGCTTCTGCTACATGGGGGAGCCGCGCTTCATGGAGCTGGAATCGCTCCTTCCTTCCGACGTCTTCACCCTGGGGCTTGACGAGCACACTGCCTGTTTGCTGGACCTGGAAACCGGTGAGGGCAGGGTGAAAGGGATCGGCCGGGTGACGCTGCGGCGTAATGGGAAGGAAATCCTATTCGAGAGTGGCGAGCGCTTTTCGCTCGATGTGCTCCGTGGCGACACTCAAGATCGTCGATGGCAGGAGCCGGATCGCGTCACGCCGCCGCGGCTGACGGAGTTGCGGCGGAAGCCAGCTCCTTTTGGCGCCAAGTTCAAGCTGCTGAGGCGGCTTTTGAAAATGGTCTGGAGCAGCGTTTGCCGGGGAACATGGTGGGCGCCCTGCTGGAGCTTGACCGCGTCGTCTGGCAAGGGCAGCAGGATATGGAAGATCCTGAATTCATCGCTCAGGCACGGGAACGTTTCCGCGAGCTGGTCGTACGCCTGGGATCCGTCATCGAAGATTCGCCGGCTGACAAAACCGAGTGCCTTGCACCCCTGGTCGAAGCATTACTGCGGTTGCGAGAGCGCTTCCGGCGGGAGAAGCGGTGGCGCGATGCGGATCTCGTCCGCGAAAGCCTCCACGAATCAGGCGTCGTCGTTGAGGACACCCCCGACGGAGTCCGCTGGAAGCCCCACAACGGCGTGGTGTGACCAGGTGATCCTACAGTCCGTTATCGGGAACGGCGAACCAGCTATCGACCAAGTAATGTTGGGAAGAACATGGAAGACATATGCGTCACAGCCAGCGAAACGCTGTGTCAAGTCAGCATGCAAAGTGTGGAAGATCTCAATGCCATATGGCGTAATCACTAGTCGGCACTTCAATGGACCTGTCCTTTCATGCTGCCTCCCTGGCTGAATGCCTGGTGGAGCGTCTTCGGCCGCGACGCGCAGCCTTTGGTCGCCGTGGTCCGACAAGGCCAGTCGCATTATCGGCATTGCCCCCTTGATGCTCCAGGACAAGACCGTCCGGTTTCTGGGTGGCCCGGACGTTTGCGACTATTTTGACTGTGTCGTCGTCCAGGACAAAGAGCACCTCTTCTATTCGACGCTTTTTGCCCACCTATCGGCATTGGGCTACAAAGATCTTGATCTCGGGCCGATGCACCCGGATGCCTCCTGCCAGAAGTTTATTTCCGAACGCGATCTCTCCCGTAGCGTGTCGTGCCGCATTGAGCGGGAGGATGTCCTTTCGGAGCTGGATCTCCCCGGCACCTGGGATGAATTCCTCGATGCTCTCGACGGGAAGCAACGTCATGAACTCCGGCGCAAGCTTCGACGGCTCTATGAAGCTGGCCCCATCCGGTTTCGAAGAATCGATGCCGTGGCACAACTGCCCGAGGCCGTGGAGACCTTCCTGAGGCTTTTCACCATGAATCGTGAGGACAAAGCCGCCTTCATGACGGCTCCGATGGTTTCCTTTTTTCGGGCGCTTTCCTTCGCACTGGCTGAAGAAGGCTTGTTGAGGCTTTTCTTCCTGGATGTGGACGGGCAACCCGTGGCATCTGTCTTCTGTTTTGACTATCAGGGTACGCGATACCTCTACAACAACGGCTATGATGACTGCCTACCAGGAGCTCAGCGTGGGCTTGATGAGCAAAGTGCTGAGCCTCAAAGCGGCGATTGAAGAGGGACTCCGCACATATAATCTTCTCAAAGGTGACGAAACCTATAAGACTCGTCTGGGCGGAAAGACTATCCCGTTGTCGAGGTGTCAGGTAACATTGAGCTGAGGCGCTGCCGTGTGCCGCCGCCGGCTTTTCGGTGGAAGCGAAAAGGTGAAGGATTGAAAACGAAGAAGCTGAGGATCGCGATGATCAGCATGCACTCCAGTCCCGTGGGTGAACTGGGGACCCGGGATACGGGGGGCATGAGCGTCTATATCGGGGAAGTCTCCCGGAGGCTGGCCGGAAAGGGATATCTTGTCGATATCTTCACTCGGGTCCAGCGACCAGACGGTGTGAAGATAATTCAGCCGTTTCCAAACACCCGCATCATTCACTTGCAGGCAGGGCCGTCAGAGGTTCTTCCACTTGTGAAAATATGGGGTCACCCATTAAAAGGCACCTGTCAAGAGAAAAGGGATTTCTGCTTCCCCAACGAAATC
>CAWHGA010000047.1:0-104329 GCA_963828705.1 uncultured delta proteobacterium | reverse complement strand
TCGCGGTTACCAGCGAAGGTCCCTCACTGGACGACCAGGTGGACCCCCGCTTCGGCAGGGCTGCCGGTTTCGTGGTGGTGGACCTGGAAACCATGGAAACCCAGTACATCGACAACGGCCAGTCCCAGGTGATGGCCCAAGGCGCTGGAATCCAGGCTGCCGAGTTGATCGCCCGGGCCGGTGTGAGCTGTCTGCTCACCGGTTTCGTGGGTCCCAAGGCCTTCCAGGCACTCTCCGCCGCCGGCATCAAGATCGGGCAGAACCTGGAGGGGTTGACGGTGCGCGAGGCGGTGGAGCGCTTTCAGAGCGGCCGGGTGGAGATGGCTCAGGCGGCCAACCGAAAGGCCGGACGATGATCGTTCGGTGGCGAGTGGCAAGGGTGGCACCGGCAAGACCACGGTCGTCGCTTCCCTGGCCACCGTCTGGGATGGATCGGTGTTGGCCGTGGATCTGGATGTGGAAGAGCCCAACCTGCATCTTTTTCTCCACCCCGCCATCGACGGCAGAGAGCCAGCCAATCTAACGGTGCCGGCGGTGGATGAATCAAGATGCACCCATTGCGGGGACTGTTCTAATCTTTGCCAGTTCAAGGCCATCAGTGTCATCAACCAGCTGGTATTGACCTTTCCGGAAATGTGCCATGGTTGCGGCGGCTGCATCGCGGTGTGTCCAGAAAAGGCGATCTCCGCGAGGCCAACGGGAACTGGGAGAAATCAGCTGGGGACAGGCCGGCAACGCGGCATTTCTCATGGGGCGGTTACGCATTGGCGAGGCTATGAGCCCGCCCCTCATGCGGCAAGTCAAGGTAAGGCTCAACCAGATGCTCGCCGCCAACGGAGGTGATGCCATTATCGACGCTCCCCCCGGGGTGAGCTGCCCGGCGGTCAATGCCGTGATCGACAGTGACGTGATTGTCCTGGTTACCGAGCCTACTCCCTTTGGTTTCTATGATTTTCAGCTGGCCTGGGAAGCCTTCCACCCTTTGCAAAAACCCATCGGCGCCGTGGTCAACCGGGCCGGCCTGGGCAATGATGCTGTTTATCGGTTTTGCAAGGATAAGGGGCTGCCGATCCTGGCCGAGATCCCCTTTGACCGCGCCATTGCCGAGGCTTACGCCCGGGGCAGGATCATTGCGGACGTCTCCTTGGAGCTGAAGGCGACCTTCGTTTCCCTGCTGGGCCGAATCCGTGATCTGGCGACCCGACGCCGCCCGCAGGAGTCCGCCCGTGCGTGAGATCATCATTATCAGCGGCAAGGGCGGCACGGGCAAAACCTCGCTTACCGGAGCGTTCGCTCATCTGGCTACCAACAAGATCATCTGCGATCTGGATGTGGACGCCCCCGATCTGCACCTGCTGCTTCAGCCCACACGGGAACGGATCGAGGAGTTCCACTCGGGGCACGAGGCCCAAATCGACCGCGAACAGTGCACTCGATGCGGTCTGTGCGCGTCCATGTGCCAATTCGGCGCAATCAGGGAGGAGGAACGCAGGATTCACCGTCAACCCCTTGCGGTGCGAGGGTTGCAAGGTCTGTGTGGTGTTCTGCCCGGATGAGGCCATCCGGTTTCCGGAAAAGCACTGCGGCCAGTGGTATGTTTCATCCACCCGTTTCGGTCCGCTGGTCCATGCGCAGCTTTTTCCGGGCGAGGAGAACTCGGGAAGGCTGGTGATGGTGCTCAAGCAGCAGGCTCGGGAACTGGCCAAGGCCAGCGGCGCGGACCTGGTCCTGTGCGACGGTGCGCCCGGTATTGGTTGCCCCGTGATCAGTTCCCTGTCGGGAGCGCACCTGGCGGTGGCGGTCACGGAACCAACGCCCTCGGGGCGACACGACCTGGAAAGGGTTGCCGATCTGTGCAAACACTTTCAACTCCCCTTTGCAGTCATCATCAACAAACACGACCTCAATCCCGAGGAAACCGACCGGATCGAAACCTATTGTCGTGAGGGGAACTATCCGGTGTTATCGCATCTACCCCACGATGACATCGTCACCAAGGCCATGGTGCAGGGTTTGGTCGTAACCGAGCTGGCCGAAGGTGATTTCAGTCGTGGACTCAGGCGGGCCTGGGGACGGATCGAGGAACTGGTCGGCCTCGAACGCTAGCGCCTGGTCATGGGTCAATGGCGCGTTTATTGCTTGGAATGGAGTATTGGATAACACTGCGCAAATTGGGTCCAGCAGTGTTGAGTTGTTGGCTATCGAGAAACAGTCTTAAGGAGAATACGATGAAAAGTACCATTGTTGCCATTCCCTCATCCCATCCTGGTGGGCTTGATGCCGCCCTCGGCGCCCATTTCGGCCACTGCGACCTTTATACCGTGGTCAAAATCGCGGATGGTGGTGTGCAGGAGGTCAAAACCCCTGCCCAACGTACCCCATGCGCAGGGCGGATGCATGGCTCCGGTCAATCACCTGGCCCAAAACGGCGTACAGGTGCTCATCGCCGGCGGCATGGGCATGCGGCCGCTGATGGGATTCAATCAGGTGGGAATCGACGTCCTTTACGGTGGCGGCGCCCAAACCGTGGGAGAGGCTGTGGATGCCCTCTTGAACGGCACGCTACAGCGGTTTACTCAGGAGTTCACGTGCGGCGGCGGTGGGGCTCCCCAGATGGGCAGGTTCTGAGCCGCGGAGGAGGGGAAAGGACGTGTTTGACAGTGATTCCGCCTTGCCGGGTCAGGTCGGGGAACGGTTTCTGTGCCTGGCCAGGCAGCCTAAGAACATCGGTTTCTTGGATGATCCGCACGGAAAGGCATAGCGGTTGGTCAATGTGGGGATTCCATGGAGGTATCGCACGGATCCACCAGGGAGCCATTGCCGATATCAAGGTCTCTCCCACGGCTGCGTCTACCCTGGTCTGCGCCAGTGCCATGAGTGAACTGGCTAAGGGGCGGGACCTGGATCACGCGCTGGAGCTGGAGCCGCAAGAGGTGGTTACGGCCCTTGGCGGTCTGCCGGAAGACCACATGCACTGTGCCCGGCTGGCGGTAAATACTCTTGGCGAGGCCATTGCCGACTACTACAAGAAGGTCGCAAACCATACTTCGGATTGAATGAGCCGCCATGTCGGGGCGGCTTCAATCACAATGCTCGGATCTGCAGGATCTGTCGGCCGAACGTGGAGGGGAACCGCAAGCGATCGCCGGATGTTATTTGATAACCCCGTTTGCGGCCCTTTCCCCTCGGTTGGTCAGCTTTGGCGGCACCTCGCTGCCAGCTTCATGTGACTTGATGCAACCAATGAGAAGAAGCCATGCTGCGATATCCTTGTAGCAACCGCTCGTCCGGAAATCATGCATCCTTTTTCCGAAGCCTTGTCCTCAGACCCTAGGGTGCGCCTCCAGCACGTTGTTTCCGGAGCCGAGGCTCTAGACGTCGTGCGCGCCTCGGCTCCCGATCTGGTCGTCATTGACTTCGATCTGCCGGATTTCAAACCCCTCGACCTGGTTTCCCAATTGATTGACCGGTGAACGCCATGGTGAATACTGCCGTGGTCAGTCCTTTGTCGGAACCGAGTTCCACGAGGCCAGTGAGGGCCTGGGCGTCGGCCGGAGCTGCCGGTAGAGCCCGGTAAGAGTGATGCCGCCGACCTCCTGGAGAAGCTGAGGAAAGTCCTCGAACAGACGCAATGATTTTTGTGGCATCGAGACGCAAAATTCTGCTTAAATCAGATAGGGGTACATGCCCTCACCGATGAGCACCCGACAGTTTGATAGGGAAGGCCGGAGCACCTCTCTATTGAGGTCAGTGAGTATGGGTAGGAGGTACCTTGTTAGTGGCAAGGTCGACAGGCCTGTCCCATCCTGACCTAATCCGAACCCTGTTCCTGCTGGGCTTCAGCAACCGCTTCCGCAATGTGTTTCACGGTCACTTTCCCCTTCCTGCTCGTTTCGATTCCGCCGCGCAACTGCAGGACACATCCCGGGCAATCGGTCACCAGAACTTCTGCGCCGGTGGCGGTTACGTTTGCCAGCTTGCGGCGCAGGAGCTCCGCTGAGACCTCCGGGAATTCGAAGGAATAAGATCCTCCGAAACCGTAGCAGACATCTTCGTCTTTGCCCGGTACATAGTCCAAGCCGGAACGTCTGAGGAGTTCCCGGGGTTGCTGAGTCACCCCCATGCCGCGACACAGATGGCAGGGTGCGTGGTAGGCGACTTTGGCGACGAGGGGATCTCCCGAGGCTTGTCCGGGTGAAACCACCAGGATGTCAACCATGAATGAGCTCAAAATCAATGATTCTGCTTGCCATTTGGCGCATTCTTACCTGCAGGGCGGGATCGCCAGCCAGCAGCTTAGGGTAATTGTCCTTGATATGTGAAGCCGAAGATGCGCACAGGGTCAGGACAAAGTCCGTAGCTTGCCGGGTCCACCGCCTTGAGATTCTGGATAGCCACTTCACGGGCGGTTTCATTTTCTCCCCATCATCTTTGTGGGCAATCCGCAGCAGGTTTGATCCAAAGGGAAATCAACTGCTACCTCAAGTCCTTCATAGGCGCAGGAAGGCTTCGGCCTGTTCGGGATAGACGAAATCGATCAGGCAGCCCGCAAACAGCTCCACGCGGTAGCGTGGTTTGGCTACTCGTGGCGCGATGTGCTGCCGAGTGATCGCGCAGAGGTGTGGAGACCACCACAGGCAGACGGCGAAACCGTTGTTCCTTGTCGAACAGCAAGGGCAGATGGCGCAGATACGGACCTTCCGCCACTGGTTTCAGCGCTCGATGCGCACGGCGCAACAGGAAATGAAACAATCGACGATCTTTGAGCACCGTGGCCAACAATCGGTCCTTCACCGGTTTGCGATCTTCCACCCTGGAGCACGGTGCGATATACTTCTTTGATCAGGTGCGCAGGTCGATCCCGGTTGGGCACACCGCTTTACTGGCCTGACAGTTGAGGCAATTGTGCACGATGGCGCGGGCATTTTTGCGGCCGTGATAGAAGATAAGTGAGGATCAAACCGATGGCGCCGATGTAGACATACCCGTAGTTGTAGCCTCCCACCAGCCGGTAGATGGGGCAGACATTGGCGCAGGCGCCGCAGCGAACGCAACGCAGTGCCGAGGCAAACACCGGGTCTTGGCCAGGGTCAGAGGCCGTTGTCAGAAACACAACTGGGAAACTCCTTCTCAACTTCTTGCCCCATAGTCTGTTTTCCAGTATGCTCATCTCCCAAAGATGAGGTCCATCGGCATTCAACGAAACGGTCAACCGGAAGACATTCCACCTTGACAACAAAAATGGTTTTTGTTTACAAGCTTAAATTTGCGTTCCTAGATTAGGAATTTTGCTCACCCCTTTTTTGATTCAAAGTGGGGGTCTTCCCACCGGAACAAAACTGGGCGTACTAGCTTCCGTTTGGGAAGCACCTTATTTATGGAATTAACAACATTTCAGATAGCGAGGTCTTGACACCGATGAAGATGACCTACCAACCAAGTAATTTGCGCCGAAAACGCACTCACGGCTTCCTGGCTCGCATGGCCGACAAATCCGGCCGGTTGGTGTTGAAGCGCCGCCGCGCCAAAGGCCGCAAGAGACTGGCGGTATAGTCCCACGAATCGACCGCTAGTCGTGGCAGGTCGCCGAACTTTTTTGCGTGCAGGTCTGCGGTGCCCCCCTCAAGCACAGCCATATCCCTGGTCAGCCGGCGGCCCCCAGTCTGGAAGAGGTTAAAGGTGCCCGAACCAACGAACTCCCCTACGTTTCGCCGGTAGAGGTCGAACAAGCCCCACACGCCGCGGAATGTATGGTTAGGTGCTGCAGGTGAGATCTTAAGATCACCGCGGCATTGACCGCTTTAGCCCGGACAGATGAGGGACGGTTTTGGCGGCCGGTAGCACTGCGAAGGTCGCCTAGTGGGCTTATCAGATATGGTCCACGGACTTTGCTGCCATCAGCGCCAAACGGTTTCCGTCTTAATGAGCCTTGCGGCAAGAGACCACGGCGGCCGCTGGAAGGCACCCATGAGCACACTAAGTCTGCGGGCTCACGAAAGGATGCGGCATCCTTCGGAATTTCGCCGCGTCAAAGACCATGGCAGCCGTTTTCGCACTCGTCATTTTCTGATCAATTATCGAGAAAACGGGCTCATCTGGCACCGCCTGGGCATGGTGGTTCAAAAACGCTTTTGGAAAGCGGTGGAGCGCAATCGCATCAAACGTTGTTTGCGGGAGTTTTTTCGTCACACCAAGGGATCTTTGCCGGCACCGACGCTGGACATAGCGATCATCGCTCTGCCCGGCGCGGAAAAACTCCAGCCGCAGGATATCGTTATCGAAATCAGTGCTGTTCTGGCCAGGAAGGAAGGCCGCAGTTCATGATAAAGGCCACATTGTTCGGTTTGATTCGGTTTTACCAGTTGGTGTTGTCACCCCTGAAGGGCCCATCGTGCCGTTTCATTCCCACTTGCTCGGAATACGCCCGCGAAGCCATCCAATGTTTTGGTCCCTGGAAGGGGGTCTGGATGGGATTGTGTCGCGTGTTGCGGTGTCACCCTTTCCATCCGGGCGGCTATGACCCGGTCAATAAGAATCCCCTTCGAGAGTAGCTTAACGGAGTTTATTGTTCATGGAAAAACGCACGCTTCTTGCCTTCGTTCTATCCATCGCCATACTTTTCATCTGGGAAGTGTTTATTTCCCCGGAATCGTCGTGGTTCAAGAAGGCGTCCCCGCCAGTGAGCACCCAGGCACCTCAGCAACCCGCTGAGAGCAAGACAGCACCTACTACTACAACCGACAAGGCGGCTGCACCCAGCTTGCTGCCCAATACGCAAGCAGCCACACCCAAGGAATTTCAGGACACCTGGAGTATTCGAACACCGCTTTACGAAACCCAGGTCACCGACTCCGGAGCACGCATTCACTATTTCAAGCTTAAGCATTATCGGCAAAGCGCCGATTCTCAAGCTCCCTTGTTGGATGTCATTACCACGCAGTCCAGCGGCTTTTTGCCCATGGCCGTTGATCTCATCCAACATGCCGACTGGGAGCTGTCCACTCGACGCTATCAGTCCACCGGCAGTCGATCCTTGGATGTTGCCGCTGGCAGTTCCAACCAGGACATCAGTTTTTCTTCAGAAGTACCTGACCGTTTGCTGGTCACCAAGACCTACACGTTTTCACCCAACGATTATTCGCTGGCCGTCGTCATTCGGCTCCAGAACATCGGCCAGGAAAGCTTGCTGGACCAGATGGGCATCAGCTTCTATTACGAGCCCTATGCCGGTAAGGAGGAGTCCTCCTACAACAAGTCTCAGTTCCTATTTTACCAAAACAATTCCAGCACCACTTTGGATATCAAGGACCTGCTTAAGAAGGAGCACAACTTGGCTCCACCCGTGCAATGGTTCGGGTACGAAAACAACTACTTCCTCCAGGCCGTCATCCCCATGGAGGCCAGCGGCTATCAAGTGGTGCCGCGGGTTTTGGATGAACCCAGCGGCCGGATGCGTGCCATCTACCTGACCGAGCCTTTTCAGATCGAAGCAGGCAAGGATAAAACCTTTCATCTGAAACTCTATCTGGGTCCCAAAGACCTGATTTCCCTCAAGCAGGCCGGCCATGATCTGGCGGCGGCGGTCGATTACGGCTGGTTTGATTTCCTCGCCAAACCGATGCTGTATGCACTCAAATGGCTTTACAAATACACCCACAACTATGGTGTGGCCATCATCCTCATTACGGTGATCATCAAGATCATCTTCTGGCCGCTCACCCACAAAAGCTACAAATCCATGCAGGGCATGAAGAAGATCCAACCGAAGTTGAATGCCCTGCGTGAAAAATACAAAGACGACCGAGAGAAACTCAACCAGGAACTCATGGGGCTCTATCGCACCCACAAGGTAAATCCAATGGGGGGATGTCTCCCGATGGTGCTGCAGATTCCTGTCTTTTTTGCCTTGTACCGGATGTTGTACAGTTCAGTGGACCTGCTCCATCAGCCGTTTATGCTGTGGATGAATGACCTGACGGCACCCGACCGCTTGAACGTCGGCTTTCCCATCCCGTACCTGGGGGGGTTGCCGGTCATGACTCTGCTCATGGGCGCGTCCATGTTCATTCAGCAAAAGATGACACCTTCCACGGGTGATCCCCGCCAGGAGAAGATGATGCTTATGATGCCGGTCGTCTTCACCGTTATGTTCGTTAACTTCCCTTCCGGCTTGGTGCTTTACTGGCTGGTCAATAACGTTCTATCCATCGCACAGCAATACTGGGTCAATCGTCAGGCGTAGAGATGGTGCCCGCGATGCATAAGCGCGTCACCGCCAAGTGACCGCAGCCGGTTTGGAAGACGAGCGGAGGAAAGCATGTCCACTTTGGAATTCGAAGAAAAAACGGTAGAAGAGGCGATTGCGGCCGCCTGTGACAAACTCGGTATGCCGCAGGAAAAACTGGAAATTGAGATTATCTCGCGCGAATCATCCGGTATTTTTGGGATTTTCGGCGCCAAGAAAGCAAAAATCCGCGTCACCCCCAAACAAGCTCCTGTCGAAAGTGCGGCGCAACACGCCAAGGAGGTCCTCACCAGAATCCTGAAACACATTGAACTGCCCACCGTAGTGGAAGCAGAATCCACAGATGACCAGATTACCCTGAACATCATCAGCAACGGTTCGGGGTTGCTTATCGGCAAGCGCGGGAAGACCTTACAGGCGCTACAGTATCTGGTCAGCAAGATCCTCCAGCGAGAAATGGGGGAAAGCATGTCGGTGGTAGTGGATACCGAAAACTACCGGTCCAAACGCGAATCCGGCCTGTCTGAACTGGCACAGCAATTGAGCGAAAAGGTCAAAAAGGCGCGCCGCCCTTTCACCACCGGCCCGCTGAATGCCCATGATCGCCGTGTGGTCCACCTGGCCCTGAAGGACGATCAGGACGTTCGCACCAAGAGCAAGGGTGAAGGCAATCTCCGCAAGGTGGTGATCTATCCCGTGAAGAAGGGTAAGACCCAGAGCAAGGGTCAGGACCAGGCCGAAACCGAAATTGATTGATGCCAGCTGGAGGCGCAACGGAAGCGCCGCCTAAGGCTGACAATGGAACCCTCCAGCCCGGTGGTTGCACGTGCCATCCTTCGCCTCCTTTGATACTATCTGCGCCATCGCCACCCCCCTGGGGGAGGCGGGCGTCGGCATCCTCAAAATCAGCGGCCCAGACGCTTGTTCCATCGCTAGTGGGTTGTTTCGCCCCCATTGTGGCGACCAGCCGCTGCAGCCGTATCGGCTGCGTTACGGCTGGATCTGCGACTCCACCACCGGCCACTGCCTCGATGAAGTCCTGGTGGCCTACATGGCCGCGCCCCACAGCTATACCTGCGAAGACGTCGTCGAAATCAACTGCCATAGCGGTTTTGCCGTACTACAGCGGATCCTGGAGTTGGTGCTGGCTGCCGGAGCACGCCTGGCCGAGCCGGGCGAGTTTACCCGCCGGGCCTTTGTCAACGGCCGGATCGATCTCACCCAGGCTGAAGCGGTTATCGAAATCATCCGTTCCCAATCGGATCAGAGCCTAATTCTGGCCAACCAACAATTGCGCGGCGGCCTCCGTGACCGTGTCGAACTCTGGCTCACGACGCTGACCGAACTGCACGCTCACCTGGAAGCAGCCATCGACTTTGGCGATGATCTCAGCGATGACGCCGCCCTTAACGGTGTGGCCCTGGCCGAACTGGTAGAAATTCGACTCCGACAACCGGTAACAGAGTTGCTGCGGCAATACCAAAGCGGTCGCATCGTCCGTGAAGGCCTCACCCTGGTTCTGGTGGGACGGCCCAATGTGGGCAAATCGTCACTCCTCAATGCCCTGCTGGTCAAAGACCGTGCCATTGTCACCGCTTTTCCGGGCACCACGCGCGATGTCATCGAAGACAACTTCCTCCTGGCTGGTGTCCTGGTGCGCATTCTGGACACCGCCGGTATTCGACAGCAACCGGATACCATCGAAGCCCTCGGTATCGAACGTGCCCTTCAAGCCGTTGACCAGGCGGATGTGGTTCTGTGGCTCCTGGACCAGAGCCAGCCGCTTACCGCTGAAGACGACCAGGTGTGTCAAAGCATCCGCCACAAACCATCGGTGGTGCTGCTCAATAAGGCCGATCTACCACCGGTCACCACCGTAGCAGCGGTCACCGCCCGGTTCGGAGAACACACATCCATCTTCACTCTGTCAGTGCTGAATCCGCCAGATATAGAACGTTTGCGCCAGTTACTGACCGCCCGGTTTCTCCACCAGCCGTTGGCCACGGCCAGATCTGATATGATTCCCAACATGCGCCATCATCAGGCCCTGCTGCGTGCCATTGACGCTCTCGGACAGGCGCAACACCTACTCCGCCAAGGGGCTTATCCGGAACTGGTGAGCGTCGAATTCCAGGCCATACGCCATGCCCTGGAAAGCATCGTCGGCCGCACCGATGACGACACCCTTTTGGATCAGATCTTTTCTCAGTTCTGTGTGGGCAAGTAGCGGCGATTAACGGAAGCTCGCCATGGCAAAGATAGTCATGGATCGGCGCAGATTGTAGCGATCATTGGAGTTGTTGACAGACTGGAATCCACAGATGAAGGGCAGAGACTCCGTTGAAGAATCAGCATTCGTAGCCGAGCTGCTAGCCCTGTGCCAGGCCGAAGGCATCGGCCTGGCGACTCGATCAGGCCATACTCTGCTGCCGGCATGCGCAGCTCATGCTGATGTGGAACCAGCGCAGCAACCTGACCCGGATTATTCAGCCGGAAGCAATCCTCATCAAGCACCTGGTGGATTCCCTGCTACCGTCGCGCTGGCTGCCGCGCCACGGTCTGGCCATCGACATCGGCACCGGCGCCGGCTTTCCAGGGGTACCGTTGAAAATCCTGCACCCGGACCTCCACATGGTGCTCGTGGAAAGCCATGGCAAGAAGGTGAGCTTTCTCAAGGTGCTGCTCGGGCAGCTGGGGCTGCAGCGGCTGACGGTGCTACCCGCCAGGTGGGAGGATTTGTGTGAGACCGACAGCCCGGTGGCGCCGGCTTCGGCGGCGCTGATCACCATGCGCGCTCTAAAGCTCCCCGACAGGGGCTTCGCCGCATTCGCCGCGCGGACCCTCCAGCCGGGGGGCATTCTGGCTCACTGGAGCGGGCCGGACAACGAAACAGGGCCATCGCCCCAAAGAACCACAGGGGTGGACCTGAGTGTCCAATCGGGCGGGACGCTGATCTTTGCCGGCAGTCATGACTATCACCTGCCGCGTCAATACGGCGCGCGCCGCCTGTCTTTGTGGCAACGCCATCAATGATCGGCCGCGCTTTTACCGGGGCTGATTCTCGCCCTGGAAGCAGTGGTGGCACTCCCGCCACGTTCTGAATCAAGCTCAATGCTTACAGCCTTTCCCGTTACTTCTCATTGATTCTGGGCAGATGAACACTTCTGAACTCTTCTGGATTCCTGCTCCCCGCCTAAAGCTTGCGGCGACAACCTTCGCTGGATGACGCCGGATGGTGGCATGTGCAATTCTCGCGCAGGTGGGAACCCAAGGTGGGCCTTTCCGGATGGAAACGCACTATGAAATTTGAGCGCATCACCGTGAGCTGCCGCGAGCAATACCGCGCCCAGCAAGAGCCGACGGGCTTCAGCTGGCGGGGGGTGGATTACCGCATCCGAACCATCGTCGACCGCTGGTACGAAGGGCAGCTGTCCCGGCAGCGCGTCCCACAGCGTTATTATCGAGTGGTGACGGACGACGGTCGGCGTTTCATATTGCGCTACAATGAGCTATTCGACGCCTGGGGATTGTTGATCCCCGAGGGCCAGGAGCCGGACCCGCACCGAGAAGACCCTGCCTGATTGGACATGGTCTCGACCGACAAGCAGCGACCGAAGCTGGCAACAGATTTGAATTGCAAACGGGGGTGACATGAGATAGGAACCATCGATGGTAATCGCGGCATCTCGCACGGGAGGTCTAGCGTGAAACGGACCTGGGGCAGGCCGCCAGAGAAAGACCAAAACCTATAGCTGGTTCCCATCACGAGGCTCCGCAAAGCGCACCTATGTCTCGCACCATCGCCATAGCCAATCAAAAGGGTGGAGTCGGCAAAACCACCACCGCCATCAATCTTGGAACGGCTCTCGCCGAGCGCGGCCAGAAGGTCCTGGTGGTGGACTGTGACCCCCAGGGGAACGCCTCGAGCGGCTTTGGTACGCACCTCGGCAGCAACGATCCGGGGCTTTTCCAATTTCTGTTCGAGGAAAACCAGCCCGCGCCCATTGTCACACCCCTGGCCGATCTGCCGCTGTCACTCCTTCCGGCCAATTCGCACCTGGTTGCCGCCGAATTCGAACTCCTCTCGCATGACCAGCGGGAAACCCTTCTCCGCGAACGTCTCGACGGGCTACGGAGTGCTTACGCTTACATCCTGTTGGATTGCCCTCCGTCCCTGGGGCTTCTCACCGTAAATGCGCTCAACGCCGCCCAGTCGGTGCTCATCCCGCTGCAATGCGAGTATTTCGCCCTGGAAGGTCTGAGTCTCCTCCTCGATACCATCCGCCGCATCAAAATCCGGCTCAATCCATCGCTGCTCATCGAAGGGGTGCTGTTAACCATGTTCGATCGGAGAAACAACCTGTCTCACCAGGTGGCCAACGAAATCCGCGGTCATCTCCGCTTTAATGTGTTCAAAACCATGGTCCCACGCAATGTCCGTCTGAGCGAAAGCCCCAGCCATGGTCTGCCGGTTTTGCTTTATGATGCCCAGTGCCTGGGGTCCAAAGCCTACCTGGCGCTAGCCGACGAAATTCTGTCCAAGGACCGACAGGTTCAGGGACACTGACCAGTTCGAGTGACCAAATGAAAGATAGCGAGCACAGAGTGGTAAAAAACGAGTGAGAAGTGACAGGGTCGGTCATGAGCGATAAGAAACGTGGGTTGGGCCGCGGGTTGCAGGAACTTCTGGCCACCAGCGACTGGTTGCGGCGTGATGATATCCAGTTGTTCTATTGCCCCATCGAAAGCCTGGTGCCCAACCCTTACCAGCCGCGCCAGCAAGTCCAAGACCAGAGCTTTCAGGAGCTGGTGAGTTCCATCTCGCAAAAAGGCGTGCTGCAACCCATTCTCGCCACCAAAACCGATACCGCCGACCGGTACCAGATCCTGGCCGGCGAACGTCGCTGGCAGGCGGCCAAAGCTGCAGGACTGGCGGAAGTCCCGGTGCTGCTCCGCGAAACCACCCCGGCCGAAGCCCTGGAACTGGCCCTGATCGAAAACATCCAGCGGCGTGACCTCAACTGCATCGAAGAAGCAATCGCCTACCGGCGCCTCCATGACGAATTCCAGCTCACTCAACAGGAACTGGCCGAACGGGTGGGCAAGGACCGGTCCACCGTCGCCAACCTGATGCGCCTGCTCCAGCTCCCGGCGGAGATCCAAGGCGACGTGGTCAACGAGCGCCTCACCATGGGACACGCCCGAGCTCTGCTGGCGGTAGATGACCCGGACTTCCAGCGGCGAGTGCGGGACCTCATCATCCAACGCCAGTTGTCGGTGCGCGAAACCGAAAAGCTGCTGGCGCGCAAAGCCAAACCAGCCAAGGCCGCCGGCGATTCAGTCGCAGAAGCCCAGTACCGCCACTTGCAGGAATCCCTCCAAGCCCGCCTGGGCACTCGCGTGACCCTCAAGCGGCAGGGCAAGCGCGGCGCCATCACCATCACCTTCCTATCCGACGACGACCTGCAGCGCCTCCTGGAACTTCTCGGTGTGGCAGCACCGTCCACCGGTTAGGACGATTTCACAAGACAAGGGGAAGACGGTGCGCATCGCAGTCATCGACGGCCAGGGTGGCGGGATCGGCTCCACCATTATCAAAAAGATCAAAGACATCCACGGCGAGGCCATCGAGATCTGGGCGCTGGGTACCAACGCCATCGCCACCGCCCAGATGATGAAGGCCCGCGCCAACCGCGGCGCTACCGGTGAAAACGCCATCTGCCACTGTGTACAGCAGGTGGATGTGATCATCGGCCCCATTTCGCTGCTCGTCACCCACGCCATGATGGGCGAAGTGACCCCCGCCATGGTCCAGGCCATCGGCGCAACGCGCGCGCCCAAACTGCTGCTGCCGCTGACCCAGGAACCGATCATCATCGTGGGCTCGGTCCGCGAACCTTTGCCACACCTGGTAGACAAGCTGGTGAACGACTATCTGCCGGCCCTCATATCGACCATAACCGGGAATGATGTGCCATGACCGCCGGCCCCGCCGAGCTTACCGACGTCCCGCACTTGGTGGTCGGGGGCGCCAGAAGCGGCAAGAGCCGCTACGCCGAAGAGCTCATCAAGCGTTTCCCCCCGCCTTATGTGTATGTAGCCACTGCTCAGGCACTGGATGAGGAAATGCGGCGGCGAGTTGAGGACCATCAGAGCCGCCGAGGGACAATCTGGCAAACCATCGAAGCGCCGCTGGAACTGGTGGAACAGTTGGATGGACTTCGAGGGAAGGGCCTACCCGTGCTCGTGGATTGCCTGACCCTGTGGCTCACCAACCTGATGCTGCAATCCCCCGAAGCTGTAGACACCGCGGCTTTGCAGGTGGAACGTTTGTGCGATATCATCCGCGCCGTCGACTATCCGCTGGTGCTGGTATCTAACGAAGTGGGCAGCGGGATTGTCCCGGTGAATGCCATGGCGCGCGCCTTTCGCGATCTGGCGGGCAAGACCAATCAACAGGTGGCTGCCGCGTGTGCCGGCGCCACCCTGGTGGTGGCAGGCCTTCCCGTAGCCCTCAAAAGGAGCCGCCGATCCTGGCCATGATGATCCTGTGGGGCCAAGGTTGCTTAAGGAAGTATTTCCATGATCTCATCTTTTGCCCTGGCCTTGTCGTTTCTGACCGTCTTGCGCGTGCCGCTGCTCCCCACTCGGCTGGCCAGCCCGGCAGAACTGGCCGCGAGCTTCGCTTTCTTTCCGTTGGTGGGAGCGATCCTGGGAGGCCTGTGGGCGATGCTTGCCCTGGTCTTGCGGCCAGCGTTTCCCCCGGCGGTGGTTGCAGGGCTGTTGACACTGATGATGGCGATCTTGACCCGGGGGCTGCATCTGGATGGTCTGGCGGATCTGGCCGATGGGGTAGGAGGTGGATACACCGCCGAGAAGCGGCTGGAAATCATGAAAGACAGTCGCATCGGCACCTTCGGCGCGGTGGCTTTGATTTTGATTCTCGCCCTAAAGATTGCTGCCCTACAAACCCTGGTGCAAAGCAATCAGTGGCGAATACTTCTCCTGGTGCCATTATTAAGCCGCCTGGGGATGGTCCTGGCGGCCTACCGGAGCGCCTATCCGCGCCCCGAAGGTGGCCTCGGCAAGAGTTTCTGTGAACAGTTGAGCCTCGGCCACCTGCTGGTCGCCCTCGGGCTCGCAGCCATTGCCGGAGTCGTTATCGCGCCGCTTTTGGGCGGGTTTCTGCTGGCGGCGCTGGTGGCTCAGGTGGGCCTGCTGCGAGTCCTGGCAAAGCGCTGGCTGGGCGGGATTACCGGCGACGTGCTGGGAGCGCTCAACGAAATCTCCGAAGCGCTGCTGCTCACCTTAGCCATCCCTGCGACCACGATGATGCCTGGCTTGTGATCCTGGAGTCTCATCCATGACAACGACCTCAACCACCGCCAAGCAATTGCTGGATCTCCTGCGGGCGCATCAGGGGCGGTACCTGTCGGGAGCCGCTCTGGCCGCCGACCTGGGGATGACTCGCACCGCCATCTGGAAACACATCCACTCGCTTCAAGAACGCGGCTACCCGATCATCAGCCATCCCAAGCAGGGCTATCAGCTCCAGGATGCCCCCGACCTGCTGACGGCTGACGAAATCCTGCCGGCCCTTGACAGCCAGTTGGCTGGGGAAAACCTACCACTACCTGCCGCAGATCGGTTCCACCAACGATCACAGCCTGCAGCTGGCAGCCCAGGGAGCACCCCACGGCACCGTAGTAGTGGCCGATGAACAACTGGCCGGACGCGGGCGCCTGGGACGGCCCTGGGTTTCGCTTCCACGGCGTGGGCTCTATGTCTCGCTGCTGCTTCGCGATGACCTGCCGAGCCGCGATGCTCCCCAGACCACACTCATCACCGGACTCACCCTGGTGGAAGTCCTGCAAACCCATTACGATCTCCCAGCCCGCATCAAATGGCCCAACGACGTCCTCATCCACGGCAAAAAAATTGCCGGGATCCTCACCGAAATGCAGGCTGATCAGGATCTGGTGAGGTTTCTGGTGATCGGCATCGGTATCAACGTCAACCACAGTATCGACGAACTCACCGCCCCGTTTCGCTATCCGGCCACCTCCCTCGCCATCGAACGGCAAGCACCCGCCCGCCGCAGCGACCTGCTGTTGGCCTTCCTCCACCGATTTGAAATCAATTACATCCGCTTTCGCCAAGGCGGTCTGGCACCCTTTCTCCCTGATCTGGAACGTGCCTCGGCCGTCCTGGGCCATTCGGTCACTATCCAGTGCGGTTCGGAACAAATCACCGGCACCGTCTTGGGACTCACCGCCGAAGGGGCCTTGCGCCTGGGCCTGGACGACGGCCAGGAACGCATCATCTGGGTGGGCGATATTACGCAGGTGTCAGGGGACTTCTGATTTCAGCCTCAGAAGGGCAAGTGCAGATCGAACAACAGGCTGTAGAAGTGGCAGGGATCGATCACGGCGTAGACATTTCTGGCGGTCTGGTCGATGATTTCACGGTCGGCGGTGACCAGGAGGGTGCGCTGGCTGCTGCGTTTCTGCAGGGCGCGGATGATGACGGCGTCGGCAGTGTTGCCGAGGTTCCGGTCGGCGTAGACGATATCCACGTTGCCGTGACGCTCGCGCGATTCCAGGACGCCGTCGAAGACCGCCACGATCCGGTGGAACCAGTGGCTCTTGCGCACCAGCGCGGTGATGAACTGTTCGCGCAGGGCGGTAAATGAGGCATTCAACGAATCACTCGCAGCATCGTGAACCATAAGCAAGATGTTGTAGCCATCAACAAAGAGATCGTAGTCCTGGCTTGCTCCCGTGCTGGTCAGTTCATCCAGATCCCGGACCCAACGCTGCCTGGCGCGGTCCTGGCGCCCCGGCTGAAAGCGGGCGTAGAGCGTTTCCATGATCTGGCGCTGTTTATGGCTGACGAGCCCAGCAAGTTGTTCGGCGTCCTCCGTGAATTCACCGTCGCGCAACCGCTTCACCAACTCCCGCAGTTGCATTACCTTTGGCAGATTGGCCGGCACCGGATCGAGCAGCTGCACCCGCTGCCGCAGTCGGTCGGGCAGGTCCAGCGCCGGTTCCTGCCGGAGCACCCGCTCGATACCCGGCAGCTTGAGGATGCGTTCCCGTTCTCGGAGGAGGGCTTCCTTAGTGCGGGCGACGTCAGCATGGATCACCAGGGAATCGGCATAGATCCGTTCGATTTCGCGTAGATAGAGGTTCACCTGCAGAAGCTGCTGGCGCACCCTGCTAATGGAACCAAATTCCTCATCAGCCTGGCGCTGTCGTTCGAAGGCCAGATCGGCGTGGCGGATCAGGTCTTCGATGCGGCCGGCGGCTTCCGCCAAGGGCGCTTCGACCACGTTCCGGTAACGCTCCCAGCGTTCCAGACGGCGGCGATCCAGTTCCGCCCCCAGACGCTCTTCAAAATCAGCCTCCCGGGCAACCAGCGTCAGCCGCAGCGCTTCCTGTTCCTGGCGGTGGTGCTGCAATTGATCCTGGAGTTGCCGATGCTCCTCTTTAAGTTTGGTGAGCTTGGCTTCCACCGACTGATGGCGTTCTTCGGCGGCGCGCAACCGACGCCGCAACAGCGCAACATCCTCTTTAGGTTCCGCCGTGGGGGCGACCTGCGAACCAGCATCCAGAGGTGCATTCTGTCCTTAAAGCTGGTGACCAGAGATCCTGCCACTGCGGTTCCTGCTGCAACAGGTCCTCACAGAACTCGGCAAAAGGCAGCAACACCTGCATGGCGTCAGTATCCATGCGCCTTTCCCAGTAGTCTGAGGTGATGGCCGCGCGGACTTGGTCTTCGAGGAGCCGATCCAGCAGGAACAAGGCAGCAAAGAACCGTTCGGGACCAATGAGGTCTTTGAAATTCTCGAGCTCGTCGGCCAGATAGGAGGGTTCCAGCACCTCAAGAAAGACCATGGTCTTGAGCTGCTCCACACCCCACACGTCAAGGATTTCCAACAGGAAGGTCGAATCTTCACGCAACATTCGCAGGAGACGGCCCTGGATTTCTGGTTGTCCCAGATGGCGCCGCAGTTTCTCGGGGCGGACGCCATATCCTTTGAACAGCACGTCCCGGCGCTGCGGCACAGCCTTGAGCAGTTTCAGCCAGGCATCGGCCGGAATGTCAGCCACGATCACGCGGTAGAAGCTCTCCGGTAACTGGAACGATCGCAGCAGTTCAGTTTTCTCCTCGATTCTTTCGGCCATGATACCTTTCATCCTGCCGGGTCTGCAATATTGCTGATGCAATATCGCTGCTGGTGGTAAATTGGTCGCCGATGGCGTCATGTTTCAAGGCCCGCCTTTATACCGTCTGCGGGCCGGATGCCAAGGAGTGCAGAAGGCAAACACCACCATCCCGGATGGAAACCGGTCTCGAAGCAGCGTGCAATCGGACTTAAAACAAGGCCTGACCACCGGATTCGGGCCGATTCATCCTCAACCCTGAGAACGAGGTTATCATGACGACTGGGATTCTGACAGTGTTTGTCACCACTGCCAACGAAGAAGAAGCATTGCGGATTGCCCACACCATCGTCACCGAACGTCTGGCCGCCTGCGCCAACATCGTTGCCGGCCTGCGCTCCATTTATCGCTGGCAGGGGAAGATCTGCGACACTGAAGAGCGGTTGCTGATGATCAAGACCCGAACAGAAATGTTTCCCGCCCTGGAAACACGTATTCGCCAGCTGCACAGCTACGAAGTACCGGAAATCGTAGGATATCCCATCGCCGTGGGTAACGGTGACTACCTCCAGTGGGTGTTGGACTGCACCCATGAAGACGGCAACGATTGAGCGGTTGCTCAAGTATGCATAATTGGGAGGAGATGGGCGGGTGTCGGGACTTACTGCAGGGTCTTGAGCAATGGCAGGAGGGTGCGGAATTCTGGAGTTCCGGCCCGCTGGAGCAACTCATAGGTCATCATTTCGGTGGAACTGATCACGGCGCCGGCCTTGCCCAGACGATTAATGCCGATCTGACGGTTGACGGCACTGCGAGACGATACCGCATCGGCCGCGATGTGCACCCGGTAACCCAGGCGGAGTGCGTGAACGCCGGTGTGGAACACGCACACATGGGATTCGATGCCGGTAAGCAGCAGGGTGCGCCTGCCGCATTGCCGGACCGCCTCGGCAATGGCGGCGTTTTCTAGACCACTGAATTCCAGTTTATCGATGACCTGGGCCGAAGGTGCCTTATCCAGCAACTCCGGCAGCGCCCCGCCCAGCTTGTCACCATTGTGCACCGTGAACAGGACCGGAAGAGCAAACACCTTGGCTACCTCCAGGAGTGCCCCGGCGTTCTTACGAACCGGATCGGCATCCACACACGGATCCAGCAACACCTTCTGGATGTCGATAAGTATCAACACGCAATCGTCGCGCTGCAAGTTTTCCTGGTGAACGTTCATGGCGCCTCAGCTTCCTTGAATCGACACAACCGGAACCCGGTTTCCGATATTCTGGCGATGTCCGATTAGACCTTCTTGTTGGTCACCAGTCGAGCGAAGTGTTCGAAGGAACGGTCATAAGAGCGCTCGGCATCCATCGGGAAACAGCAGGCCGGGAGTTGGCGGCTCTTCAGGTGATAGGTAAGGCACTCGCAGCAGGCCCCTTTGCGGGCACATGGATCATAGCTGCAGTTGCAACGACTGAGGTTTTTTTCCTTGTTACACTCCATGGCTGCTCCCCGCCCGATCACCCTTCACGATAAGCAAACTCAACAAGAACAGCAGCACCACTTCCCAGATGATGATCGGGGTCCATTTTTCGAAAATCTCCCAGATAATCCCACTCCCAACGATGCTCGGGACTCCCGCCAGAATCAACATCCCCAAACGCCAACCCCACAGTTCCATGCTTATCCTCCTTGGTCGCCGGACGCTCGCCACTGGTCGAAATCTGACTGCAGATCACCATCCGTAGATCCATTGCAGTATATGACAGCACAAAACTACCACAACGCCCAAAGCGCACACAACCCAGACTTTTTCAAAAGTGCTCCGTTAGAGGTGTCCTAGCGGATGCGCAGGGACTCGTCGAGGATCCCCGCCTTGGCCTTGAGTCGCACCAAGCCCGGACTGGAATGGTAGTACATATGCGGAGTTTGCAGCCCCATGCGGCGGAAATCCCGCTCCAGATCATCGAACAGGACCGGCTGCACCGGATGAGTGAATTCCTTTTCGCGGCGGCGCAATTCCTCAAAAAGAGCGGCGGCTTCGGGCTCGTCCTGCCATACTATCTGTTTCGCTGGATCGCAGTAGAACATGGCGCAGGAAATCGGCGGCAACCGCCACCGGCAGCCCTTCGTATCCAGGAACACACATTTCCCGGTGGTATTGGGCCGTTCCAGGACGCCTATCAGGGCTTCCAAGTCAGCCGGTTCGGAAAGCAGGCAGGTGATGAGCTGATCGGCAAAAAGCGTGATGATGCTTTCAAACCCACAGCAGGCGCTGAGCCCCGTTTCATAACAGGCCCGACGGCAGTGTTCATGGAAATAGCGGGCGTGAAAAGCGGCCAGCTCTTCGCGGAAGGCCAGATAGGCTTGCAGGCCGGTGCGGAGCGCCTCCAGTTCTGCCTCCGGCATCTTTGCCAGAGCGTCCCGGATGGCGGTCAGGCTGAGCCATTGATCTCGCTGGTATTCACTCTTCAATGGAGGCGTGCTAGACATTTTCCATGGCTCTTTTGGTTGCAACTCCTTATCATCAGAGGGTGTTGTTCGTTAGGGCCATGGTCTAAATCCCCAACCACATCATCACAAGGACCCGCAGCCGTGACCCAGATCAGTTCCCCCCCGAAAGACACCCGCATTCTGGTGGTCGATGACGAAGCCGCCCAGTGCCGGTTGCTGGCTGAAACTCTGCAGCGCGAAGGCTATCCTGCTCAGGCCGTTACCGACCCTCAGGAGGCCCTGGCTTTGCTCAAACGGGATCATTTCGACATCATCATCACCGACCAGCGCATGCCGACCATGTCCGGGATCGACTGCATCCAGGCGGCACGCCGCATCGATCCCGACATCACCGCCATCATCGTGACCGCTTACGCTACCATAGAAACCGCGGTCAAGGCCATGAAATTGGGGGCATTCGATTTCCTCACCAAACCCATCGATGTGGAACACCTGCTGGTGCTTCTGTCGAAAGCCGAGGAACAGCGCCAGCTCATCCGCGAAAACCGACTGCTTCGGGAACAGATTCAGGAGCGCCAGGCGCTTCCTGGCATCATCGGCCAGAGCCCGGCCATGCAGGAAGTGTTCAGCATCATCCAGCGGGTGGCCCCCACCACAGCTACCGTCCTGATCCGCGGGGAGAGCGGCACCGGCAAGGAACTCATCGCCAAAGCCCTGCACTTTCATAGTCCGCGCCGCGACCGGCCGTTCATTGCGGTCCACTGCGCAGCCCTACCGGAGACGCTCCTGGAAAGCGAGCTGTTCGGCCATGAAAAGGGGGCCTTTACCGGTGCGGTTCGGGCACGCGACGGCAAGTTCCAGGCAGCCCACGGCGGCACTCTTTTCCTGGATGAAATCGGGGAACTCTCACCGTCCGTACAGGTCAAACTACTTCGTTTTTTACAGGAAAGAACCTTTGAACGGGTGGGAAGCAACCGCTCCCAGCAGGTAGATGTACGCCTGGTGGCCGCAACTCACCGCGACCTGGAGCAGGCCATAAAAAATGGCGCCTTTCGCGAAGACCTGTACTACCGGCTCAATGTCGTCAGCCTTCGAGTCCCGCCATTGCGGGAACGACGCCAGGACCTGGCGGCGCTCATCGATCATTTCCTGAGCCACTACACCCAAGCCAACCATCGCGACATCCAGGGGTATTCGAGGGAATGCTACGACGCCCTGCTGCGCTACGATTTCCCGGGAAATGTCCGGGAACTGGAAAACATCGTGGAAAACGCCGTGGTACTTAGCCGCGGGACCCATCTCAGCGTGGCCGATCTGCCGCCGGCGCTGCGGATTTCGACCGCACCCAACGCAATGTCCTTACAACTCCACCCAAGAAACCCTTCCCGACCTGCTGGCCCGCATCGAACGAGAACGAATCGTCCACGCTCTGGAACAGCACGAGTTCGTCCAAACCCGCGCCGCTGAAGCACTCGGAATCCATGAACGGGTGCTGCGCTACAAAATGAAGAAATACTCCCTTGAACCACCCCAGGGCAAGGGGCGGTGAAAGTCCCTTCTGCCGGTTTCTGAAATTTATGGGGTCGATGCCCAGTGGTAGTGCACGCAGCGCGAAAAAGGCGCAAAGTAGCAATTCATTGGATCAGTCCGAACGGTTGGAAGGTAGCCAATGCCGGCGCGCTTCGGGCCGGCAATAGGGCTGTCCGCGGAGGCGGTTGGTTGTTGCATCTCGAAACTTGCAGGAGTCGGGGCAAACTGTTACAGTCTAGCGGTTTTGGTGGGCATCTATGAGCCAAGGGATCATGCCGCGTGGGCGGCAGCGGTCCGATTGAACCGGGTTTGCTGAGAATTTCTGTCGAGGCATAAGGAAACCATGAAGATAGCCATCATAGGGACCGGTTATGTGGGGTTGGTCAGTGGCACCTGTTTTGCCGAACTTGGCCACGAAGTCACTTGTATCGATAAGGATCAAAACAAAATCGCCATGCTCCAGCGTGGTGACATCCCCATCTATGAACCGGGGCTCGACAATCTGGTTCACAAGAACCTCAAAGCCGGTCGTCTGACATTTACCACGGAGCTGACTCCGGGGGTACCGGAAGCGCAGGTGGTGTTCATCGCTGTCGGCACGCCGGCTTCCCGACGCGGTGACGGCTACGCGGACCTTACCTACGTCTTTGAAGCGGCACGGGAACTGGCGGTGCACCTCAAGGATTTTACCGTGGTGGTCAACAAAAGCACCGTCCCGGTCGGCACCGCCCGCCAGGTGGCGCGGATCATCTCGGAAATCAATCCGCAGGCACCTTTTGCCGTGGCCAGCAACCCTGAATTCCTGCGAGAAGGGGCCGCCATCAATGATTTCATGCGGCCCGACCGGGTGGTTCTGGGGGTGGATTCCCCGGCCGCCGAAGAGATCCTTAAGGCCACCTATCGCCCGCTCTATCTGATCGAAACACCCTTTGTGGTGACCACCATCGAGACCGCGGAATTGATCAAGTATGCCGCCAACGCCTTTCTCGCGACCAAGATCAGCTTCATAAACGAAATCGCCAATCTGTGCGAAGAGATCGGCGCCAATGTGCAGGACTTGGCCCGTGGCATCGGGTTGGACGGCCGCATCGGCCGCAAATTCCTCCACGCCGGTCCGGGTTATGGTGGCTCCTGCTTTCCCAAGGACACCCAAGCATTGCTCCGTATCGCTCAGGAAAACGGGGTGGCCTGCCGTATTGTCGAAGCGGTGGTGGAAGTCAACGCCGCACAGAAGGCCCGCATGGTGCGCAAAATCCGCCATGCCGTCGGCGGCAACGAAGCCGGCAAAGTCATTGCGGTTCTTGGGCTGACCTTCAAGCCCGAAACCGATGATCTGCGGGACGCTCCGTCGCTTACCATCATCCCTGCGCTGCTGGAGCATGGCGCCATTGTTCGGGCGCACGATCCGCAGGCCATGAAGGAAGCGGTGAGACTGCTCCCCGGGGTGACCTTTACGGCCAACTCCTATGAAGCCTGCGAAGGGGCCGATGCCGTGGTGCTCATGACCGAATGGAACGAGTACCGTGCTCTCGACCTGGACCGCATCAAGGAGCTGCTGCGGGAACCGGTCTTCGTGGACTTGCGCAATGTGTATCCGCAGGCCGCCATGAAGGAGAAAGGCTTCCGTTTCTACAGCGTGGGCCGGGTCCCGGTCTTGTAGCGAGCCGGCCGTGCTTGGCGAACAGGCGGTGGCAACCGAGGTCCCGGCAGGTACAGTGACCGGCAATTGATCCGGCCCAGTCTCCTGGACCGGAGTCTAGTCCGCGCATCCATGGGGTAGACACGGATTGAATAGTGAACCGATCGACGTAACCATCATCATCCCGGTGAGGGATGAAGCCGAAAATATTGTGCCTCTTGCCGATGAACTTACCCAGATCATGGTCCCCCAGACCTGGACCTGGGAGTGCCTGTGGGTGGATGATGGTTCCACCGACCAGACCTTGACCATCCTCCAGCGTCTGGTCGAATCCGACCCGCGTCACCGCTATCTGTCCTTTCAAGGCAATGTCGGCCAGTCGGCGGCTCTGTGGGCCGGTTTTGGGGCGGCTCGAGGCGCCATCTTGGCCACCATGGATGGGGACGGCCAAAATGATCCGGCCGATCTTCCCGCCCTGGTCGATGCTATTCGCCGTGGGCATACCGACATGGCCAACGGCTACCGGCAGAAACGCAAGGATACCGCGATTCGGCGCATATCCTCGCGGATCGCCAACCAGTTCCGCAACTGGATGACGGGCAGAAGCGTCCGCGACGTCGGCTGTTCGACCCGCGCTTTCCGGCGGGAATGTGTGGCGGCACTGCCGCAGTTCGCCGGAATGCATCGCTTCCTGCCGACGCTGGTGATGATGCAGGGCTTTCGCCTGAGCGAACTCCCGGTAAACCACCGGCCACGCCTGCGAGGCGACAGCAAATACACCATCGGCAATCGCCTGTGGGTGGGGCTGGTCGACACCTTTGGGGTATTGTGGTTGCGCAAACGCGCTTTCCGCTATCAGATCAAAGCTCGATCGGACTGATAGCCACATCAGCGGGAACCGACAGGGTTGCCTTTTTCTTGCTCATTCCAGGTACTGGCGGCGCCATCTTGAACACCATCCGCCACTGGCCATTCCTGGGTCGGGCCAACCCACCTTATAGACTAGAAAGGGTTGATTGAGACGGATTTATGGAAAAACTGTGGATTGGTATCGGTCTTGTCGGACAATTGCTTTTTTTTGGCAGATTTCTGGTCCAGTGGATTGCCAGTGAACGCGCCAAACGCAGCGTCGTGCCGCTGGCGTTTTGGTATTTCAGTATTCTTGGTGGCAGTGTGTTGCTGGTCTACGCGATTTACCGCAAGGACCCGGTTTTTATTCTGGGGCAGGCAGGGGGACTGGTCATCTACTTGCGAAACCTGGTCCTGATTCGTCGGGAACGTCTTGAAACCACCAATTGCTCATCCTTATGAATCGTTTCGGCAACAACGTGCCGATGCTGTCATTTCGACCGAAGCGAGAAGCCTTAATGTTCATGGCATGCTTTTGGGGATCTCTCGGTTCGGGCCGGCAGGACCTGGAACTTGAGGAAAGATCCACTTCTACAACGGTTTTCTGAGGCGTATCAGCGCAGCTTGAGGGTGGCCAGGGCGAGCAGGGCGAGGATGCCGGAGATGATCCACAGCCGGATCACCACCTTGGTTTCGGCGGTGCCCTTGTGCTGCAGGTTGTGATGCAGTGGTGCCCGGTAGAAGAGGCGGCGGCCCAGCCAGCGAACCCCGATCTTGTCCTGGATCTGGCTGGTGAAGGCTTCCGCGAGGAACAGCCCGCCCAGGATCGGAAAGAGCATCTCCTGTTTGAGTAGCACCGAAATCACCGCCATGGTTCCGCCGATGGCCAGGGATCCGGTATCACCCATAAAGATCTGGGCCGGATAGGAATTGTACCAGAGGAATCCCACCCCCGCCCCCACGAAGGCGGCACCGAACACGGTCAACTCACCTGCCCCGCGCACATAGGGGTAGTAGAGGTAGGTCGAATAGATTCGGTTGCCTTCCACGT
The DNA here is from genome assembly GCA_963828705.1 of uncultured delta proteobacterium. Classification (GTDB taxonomy): domain Bacteria; phylum Desulfobacterota; class Syntrophobacteria; order Syntrophobacterales; family Syntrophobacteraceae; genus CAWDJT01. The sequence goes on along the minus strand of CAWHGA010000047.1, from coordinate 78,401 downwards.
AAGCGAACACGCTCAGGACCACCACCACAAAGATGGATGGCATGATCGCCAGGCCATCCAGGCCGTCAGTGATGTTCACTGCATTGGACAGAAACATTACGAAGAAAAAAACCACCACGAAATAGAAAGCCCCCAAGTCCAGGACCGGGAATTTGTAGAAGGGAACAAAGAGTTTGGTGGCCAGTTCCGGTCCCAGCGGTGTGAAGCGGCTGACGCACAACCAGGCAAAGGCGGCGCTGAACAGCCCCTGGAGCAGCAATTTGTTGCGTTCCGACAGGCCGCGGTCGCCGCTGCGGTGCAACACCTTGGTGTAGTCATCCCAGAACCCGAGCAGGCCGAACCACACCATGCCGCCCATGGTGCAGAGCAGAAACGCATTGTGCCAGTTGCCCCACAATACCATGGAGATGAGCACCGACCCCACGATCAGCACCCCGCCCATGGTCGGTGTGCCGCTTTTGTCGAAGGCGGAACGAATCCCGGTTTCCCGCAGTTGGTCGAGAAAGCTGCGACGATGCATGTACATGATAAAGCGGCGACTGAAGAGGAACATCAGAGCGACCGCCGTCAGCGCCGCCATGATGGCGCGGAACGAAATGTAGTTGACCAGCCGGCAAAAGGAGAAAGCCTCGGAGAGTTGAAGGAGGAAATTGCCCAAATCGTAAAACATGTGGCGTTACCGTTTCCCTGTAGCTATTGGAGAGTCAAGCTGATTCTCGCTGCAATCAGCCGGTTGCTTCATACGTTGCCGACAGAAGGTCTCGATACTTCGGTAGCTATCCTTTATGGAGAAATGGGGGCGAAAATCGGTGGCGGTGAGGACAAAATGGGAAACGCGTTCCAGTAGATCCCCCGATGGGCAGATGATGCGCCGTTCCAGCAGTCGTTTGACGCCCTGGAGCGCCGCATCGCGCACCTGCCAGCGGAAGGCATTGCGCAGCTCCAGCAGAGCATCCAGGGCCCTGCCGTCCACCCCCAGTTCGCCGATGGCCCGGGCTGCTTCCACCAGAACTTCGAAGGACTCATCCTGTAGCCGTTTGAGCAGTGCCGTGAGCCACACCTCCTTGCCGGCCAGGGAGGCGCTGAAGTGGGCGGCAGTGCGGCACACTTGCGCTCGGACTTCATAGTAAGGGTCGTCGATGGCTACTAGCAGGTGCTGTTCCACTTCGTTGTTGATGACGTCTAGCACTCGTAACGCCTGGGCAATATTGCGCCGGATGAAACCCACCTGGACAAAATCCCCGCCCAACCGTTTTTTGACCCAGCTCACCGGGGTGCGATCCACCAGCATATGGAGTAGCGTCGGGATCTTTTCCCGATAGCGCGTCAGTCCCACCAGCTTGACGCCCAGATTGCGGTCCTGCCAGCCGGGATGGGACAGCAAGGCGGCGGCTCGATGCCGGCAGTAGATCAGATCGTCGGCATCGCCGATTTCTTGGAGCGGATCGAATGCCGCCGCGTTCTTGTTGTAGGCACTCTCCAGCTTCTGTAACAATTGCTGGTTACTGAGCAGCGGCCGATGGGCCACGGTCTGGAGCCCCACCCCGTCGCTGAAGCTTTTGTCGCGGTAGAGCTGGCTAAGGATGCGTTCGATGGCGTGTTTTCGCAGGAATCGGCCACTGTTTGCCGACATCCCCGCCAGCTTCTGGGGGTCCTGGAGCAGCCCCCAGATCCGCTCCGCCAATACCTGGCCGGCGACCTTTTCCAGAACCTGGCCGTCTTCCACCACCGTGTCTTCGAACAGGATTTCCACCGCGCCGGCGTGCTTCATCGCACGGGCGTTCATGACCTGATGGTCGCCGGGCAGGTTGGCTTTGGGGATGAGCAGAGCCGGTTTGGCCAGCCGGGAGATTTCGTTGAGGCTCCCGGCGCCGCTCCGGCAAACCACGAGATCGCTGACGGCGTAGACATCGCCGATGTTGTGGAAGTAATCCTGGCGGTAGTAGCAGGTCTTGAGGATTTCCCGTTCTTGCTCGCTGTAACTCGCCTGCAGCCGGTTTTCGGTGTCTTCCACGGCATGATAATCATTCGAATGCATAAACCCCATACCGTGGATGACAAACCATTGCTGGTGGTGGGGAAGGAGATGGCGAAGCGCATCGACAATGCCGCGATTGATGGTTCGCGACCCCTGGGAGCCGCCGAAAACAAACGCCACCTTGCGATCCGGCGAAATATCGACGGGCAGGTTCGCCAGCGCTGCTTCACGAGACTTCAGGGCAATGGAATCCCTCACCGGGTAGCCTACCACCACACCGTTTTTGGGAAAAAGCGACATGGTTTGGGGGAAGGTAAGCAGTACCCGATCCGCCCAACGGCCGATCACGGCATTGAACAGCCCCGGGACGCTGTTTTGTTCGTGCACGAAGATCTGTACCGGGGCGATGCGCAACAGCCGCAGCAACAAGCCGGTAAAAATGATGGGAGCGCTGACGTAGCCACCGGTGGCCACGATCCAGCGAGGGGCAAAACCGAGAAGAATGACGATGGACTGGGACATGCCCACCAGCAAACCAAAAAGGAACTTGAGAAGCCGTAGCGACGGGCGCAGACCGGGAAACCCCATGGCTTTGACGAAGCGCAAAGGATAACCGGACCGCTCCACAATCACCGCCTCCGCCTTGCCTCGAACACCCACATAAAGGAAGCGGCTCTCCGGTTCTCGTTGTTTGATCCCTTCGGCAATGGCAAGGCAAGGATTGACGTGGCCGCCGGTGCCGCCACCGGTCAGCAGAATACGAGATTCCTTTGCCGCCAGCCGCCGCCACCGCCAGGAAGCGGCTGCCGCCGTTCCTCCCACAATCAGCAGGGCGACCGGTAAAACCATGGTAACTGACATAATCTATCCATTCATGGGTCGAGTCCCTCACCCATAGCAGACAATTAGATAAAATGCAAAATAATCAGCATGTTCCAGGGTGACTCGGGGCGCCGGCCGAAGCTCCTCCGGAGATGGCAAGGTACAGGCCGAAGAAATCATTGCTGCCCGCGCCTCCCTCGGAGTGCGCTAACCATGGCGCCGCTATCGTTTTCTCCAACAGCCCGTCAAACCAGCACCGACCGGATGCGTTCCCACTCAATGACGCCGGCGCGCAGTAGCCGTGACGGCTCAACACTGACATCCACCAGGGTTGAAGGCTTGCCGCCTGGCGTCGGCCCGGCATGGAGCACGGCGTCCACTTGGCGGAGCAACTCCGGTGAAAGCCGGTCGGGATGGTTGCAGGGTGCCTGTTCGGAAAGATTGGCGCTGGTGGCGATGAGCAGGCCCCCGGCCCCGGCAGCGAGCCCTCGCGCCACTGCATGGGAGGAAACCCGAATGGCAATCTTTCCGGTGTGCGCGTGCAGGATCGGCGGGAACAGCGAAGATGCCGCCACCACCAGGGTCAGTGGGCCGGGCCAAAAGGCTCGGACCAGGCGCTCCGCCGCCTCGGGCCAGAACGCCGCAGTGCGGCGGGCAGCCGCTTCATCTGCCGCAATCAGCGGCAGCGGCTTGCGGCTCATCGCGCCCTTTGAGTCGAAATATCCGCGCGATCACCGTCTCCTGGCAGGGATTACCGCCAAGTCCGTAGAAGGTTTCCGTGGGATAGATGAGCACTCCGCCGTTTTGCAGACAAGCTGCCGCCCAGGCGATAATGTCCACTTCGGGCTGAAACGGGTTCACCGTGCGCAGCTTGCCTGGAAAGGGCTGGAAATCCACAAATGGTGCCGCCTCATCAGGTTGGTTCAGTGATCCCGTGATGCCCATTTCTCATGCAGTTTCCGGTCCTTTTCCAGGACCTGTTCAGCCATCTTTTCCTTGTGCCGACGGAACTTGTCGGCCAAAGCCGGATCGCCCAGGGCCAGGATTTGCACGGCAAACAGCGCGGCATTGCGGGCACCGCCCTTACCGATGCTCATGGTGGCGACCGGTACTCCAGGGGGCATCTGCACGGTGGCCAAGAGGGCATCCATGCCCTGCAGAGGGGAGGAATCGATGGGGACGCCGATCACCGGGAGGATGGTCTCGCCCGCCAGCACCCCGGCCAGATGCGCCGCCCAGCCGGCGCCGGCAATGATGATCTTGAGGCCGCGGCCGGCGGCTTCCCGCGCATAGGCTGAGGCCAGATTTGGAGTCCGATGGGCCGAGAGCACCCGAAATTCGCAGGCGACATCGAAATCCTCGAAGACCTCGAGGGCTTCCTGCATCACCTTGAAGTCGGAATCACTTCCCATGATGATTCCGACCAGAGGTGAGGTTGACGTGTTCTTTTCAGTCATGATTCAATCCTTGCCAATGTCGCGGCGGTAAGAGATGCCTTCGAAGCTCACCTTCTCCATCTCCCGGTAGGCGATTTCGCGAGCATCCGCCAGGGTTGGGCCGGTGCTGACGATCCCAAGGACTCGGCCGCCAGTGGTGATCCACTGGTTCTGGGCGTTGCGGCCAGTGCCGGAATGGAACACCTGACAGCTCGGGTCAATGCTCTCCAAACCGCTGATAGGGGCATCGATCCGGTAGCGGTCGGGATAACCCTTGTACCAGCCTTTTTTGCCTTTGGTGCGGCCGCTTACGGCGATGAGGCACAGCCGATAGTTGGGGTCCCAGGCGGGTTTAAGGTCATTGAGGCGGCCCAGTATGATGGCTTCGCAAATGTCCACCAAATCAGTTTCGAGGCGCGGGAGAATGACCTGAGCTTCCGGGTCGCCCAGCCGGATGTTGATTTCCAGGACGTAGGGCGTGATCCCGCCGGCTTCCTCCACCAGCATCAGACCGGCGTAGAGAATGCCGCGATAGAGCATACCGTATTGTTCACGAACACCTTGGACAAGAGGTTCCGCCACGCGCGTCCATGATGGTTTGCACCAGGGGTTCGTCCAGCCAGGGATGCGGAGAGTAGGAGCCCATGCCGCCGGTGTTTTTGCCTTCGTCATTGTCGGCTGCGCGTTTGTAGTCCTGGGCCGCCACCATTGGCACCACCGAATAGCCGTCGGTGAAGGCGAAAAACGACAGTTCCCGGCCGTAAAGGCGCTTTTCGATATCCACCCGCCGCCCGGCATCGCCAAAAACCCGCTCCTCCATAATTTCATGAATGGCGGCTTCGGCGTCGGCAACCCCGTCGCACACCAGCGATCCCTTGCCGGCTGCCAGCCCATCGGCCTTAACCACCACTGGATAGGGGCACTGGCGCACATACTGACGTGCTTTTTCCGGATCGTCGAAGATGGCAAATTCCGGCACCGGTATGCCCAATTCGCGGAGCATTACCTTGGCGTCGCACTTGCTGGATTCGAGGCGACTGGCCTTGCTGGTTGGGGCCGATGATGGCCAGTCCGCGGCTCTTCAAACAGGTCGACAATGCCCGCCGAGAGCGGTTTTTCCGGTCCGACGAAGGTCAGGTCGATGGCCTCACGCTCGGCAAAATCGGCCATCTCTTCAATGGTGCGGGCGTCCACGCAAGTGGCCGTGGTGGCGATTCCGGCGTTCCCGTGAGCGACAAACACCCGTTTGACGCGGTTGCTCTGGGTAAATTTCCAGGCGATGGCGTGGTCTCGACCACCGCTACCGATCACCAGTACCTTCATGCCAGTTTCCTTGTTTCAACCCGTCGGCGGTGTATAGGAGTCAACTATGGCCTTCCCCAGAGAAGCCGCCGGTCCAAGCGCAGGGCGCATCTGGCGGCCAGTGGTCCACATGCTCGCTGCCTGTGACAACTTTCTACCTGCAGACCTTCTCCAGATAGGCGCAGATAGCGGCGTCGTAGTCGTGTGTCAGGCAGAAGGCCTTGCGCGCCAGATTGAGCGTGGTGGCCGGTGACAGGGCGCCCTGGTTGGCTTTGAGTTCGCTCAAAATGGCCGGATAATCGGCGGGATCGGTCACCACCGCCACATGCCGATGGTTCTTGGCCGCTGCCCGGATCATGGTCGGGCCGCCGATATCGATGTTCTCGATGGCTTCCTCGAGGGTGCAGCCCGGCTTCGCTATGGTCTGGGTGAAGGCGTACAAGTTCACCACCACCATATCGATGGGTTCAATGCCGTGCTCGGCCATGGTCTGGACATGAGCCTGGTTATCGCGAATGCCAAGAATCCCGCCGTGGATCTTGGGATGGAGTGTTTTCACACGGCCGTCCAGCATTTCAGGAAAGCCCGTATAGTCTGAAACCTCGGTGATGGCAACACCGTTTTCGCGGAGTATTTTGGCAGTGCCGCCGGTGGATAACAATTGCACCCCGAATTCCTTAAGCCCGCGAGCAAAATCCACCACTCCACTTTTGTCGGTCAAACTGACCACGGCGCGACGAATGGGTATCATAGTCTTTTTCCCCTCCTATGGTTTTTTGAGGCCGGCAAACAAGCGATCGAACAAGGCTTCGGTGGCTTTGACCAGGGGCGCGTCATCCGGGAGAGTGGCTGTCGGTCGACCGTCGCGGTCGAACTCGGCCAGCAGCGCATCATCCGGCAGGACCTGAATGTGGGCCGCATCGAAGCGCGCCTCCACATCCTCAGGCCATTGCTGCGGTGTGTCTTTCATCTGATTGACCAGCAATACCGCCTCGCTCACCCGAATGGGCAGACTCTTCACCAGGTCGGCGATGCGGCAGGCAGCCGTCAGGCCCCTTCTGCTGGCGTCGGACACCAGCAAAAGCAGGTCGATGTCTTTCTGGGTCAAGCGGCTGAAATGCTCCATGCCCGCCTCGTTGTCCACCACCATGTAGTCGTAGTTATTCACCAAACGGTCCATGAGGCTGCTCAACAAGTTGTTGGCGGCGCAGTAGCAACCCGCCCCTTCGGGGTTTCCCATCGCGACCAGATCGTAGCCTGCGCCTTCCACCAGGGCCTCTTCCACCTTCATCTCCATGAAGATGTCCTTGGTCATGCCGGTGGGGACATCGGATTTCATCTGTTCGCGCGCATCCCCCAGAGTGCTGAGCAGCTTCACGCCCAGCACATCATTGAGATTGGAATTGGAATCGGCATCTACCGCCAGGATCGGCTTCATGCCATGTTTGATCATATACCGAATGAGAAGCCCGGCGACGGTTGTCTTGCCGGTCCCTCCCTTACCGCCCAGCGCAATCGTGTAACCCACGGAAGTTCCTCCTTGCGTGATGAATTAAGGTCGTGACGCTGCAATCCTAGTCACATCCTTGGGAAGTGTCAACCAAAGGCCATCGGTTTCTACCTCTACACGGCGCCAGGACCTGCAGCACGCGCTATAGCTCGACGCAAGGGATTGCTCAGCTGCCCTCAGAGTGCCAGCCTTTTTGGCGCCATGGTGGAAATTGAGCCAAACCTTTTGCAGAAGTCAGTTCTTCCCCAGTTCGATACCTTGAGCTGAACGGATGCGAAGGCGGAGAAAACCTGCTTTTCGGATGGACACTAACTGGCGGGTTTTCCGTTCGTAGTGAGGTATCGAACCATGGACGGAAGTGGTTTGCGAGAGACTCAGTTGAGTGAGGATGGTCGTTGCATACCACTCCTTCAAGTTCGCCAGGCGGCCAAAGAACCGGGCTCGACCCCGATTGACTTTCACCGGTGGATCTGTTACTGGCCTTGACGAGGATAGCCTTCAACCACCGGAGCCCGCCATGACTGCTTGAGAGGTCTTTGCTACAGTTTTTCCAGGAGCGTTTGACGCTCACCGATAACCAGTCGCGGGATCTGCGCACCGCCCTAATGGTGGAAAGCCTGCCGCTGTTGCCGGCCTTCGAGCACATTGGGGTGACCGATGAGGGCGAGATTCTGGGAATTCTCGCCGAACACCTGAATCTGCCTTTGCTGGAGCGGGAAGACTACCCGGAAAAACCGGTGCTTCTGGAGGGCGTTTCCATGCCGTTTCTGCGCAAGCACGCGGTGCTCCCAATCCAGATGGAAAGCGGGCGGGTCACGGTGGTGGTCAATGATCCCCTCAACCTACCGCTGATCAACACCCTGAGCAGCTATTTTGCCGATATCGATTTGCAGCTGTGTCTGGGTCGCAGGGAGGAGATCCTCAACTCCTTGGACCGGCTTTACGGGGCGGCGGCCCGGGAGGCGGAGGCGCTCTCCCGGGCCGACAACGGCAGCATGGTGGGGCCGGAAGGTTTCGAAGACGACCTCGAGCACCTTAAGGGTCTGGCCCAGGAAGCCCCCATCATCCGCCTGGTCAATGTGACCATTTCCCGCGCCCTGGACATGAGGGCTTCGGACATCCATTTTGAGCCGTTCGAACGCAACTTCAAGATCCGCTGTCGGCTGGACGGGGTGCTCTACGATCTGGACCAGCACCCCAAGAGCATGCAGGCGGCCATTATCAGCCGCCTCAAGCTGATGGCCAACCTCAACATTGCAGAACGACGCCTGCCACAGGACGGCCGCATCAAGATCAAGTTCGGCAACCGCCAGACCGACATCCGGGTATCGACGGCCCCCACCATCTACGGCGAGAGTGTGGTGTTGCGCCTCCTGGCCCAGGAAACCGGCGACTACCAGCTTGACCTCCTGGGGATGAATCCCGATCAGCTTGCCGTCGTGACTGATCTCATCGAACGCCCCTTCGGCATCATCTTGGTGACCGGCCCCACCGGTTCCGGAAAGACCACTACCCTTTATGCGGTGCTCAAGAAGATCAACTCCAGCACTAAGAAGATCATCACCGTAGAAGACCCGGTGGAATATCAGATCGATGGCATAAACCAGATCCAGGTGAAACCGCAGATTGATCTGACTTTTGCCAACGCCTTGCGTTCGTTGGTGCGCCAGGACCCCGACGTGCTGCTCATTGGCGAAATCCGAGACAAGGAAACCGCCGACATAGCCATCGAATCAGCCCTGACCGGCCACCTGGTGCTGTCCACCCTGCATACCAACGATGCTCCGGGGGCCATCACTCGGCTCCGTGACCTGGGGATCGAATCGTTCCTCATGGCCGATTCCATGCTGGCGGTGGTGGCGCAACGGCTGGTGCGAAACCTCTGCCCCAGCTGCCGCATGCCGCATGCGCTGCGCGATATCGACCGGCAACGCCTGCAGGAAGTGGTGACCGAGCTTCCCGACCCGCTGACTCTTTATCAGGCCAAGGGGTGCGAGCGCTGTGGTTCTACCGGTTTTAAGGGACGTCAGGCGATTTTTGAGGTGCTCTCCATCACCGATCCGGTGCGCTCCGCCATAGTGGCCGGCAAAAGCGGCGGGGTGATCGCTCAACTGGCCCGGCAGGAAGCCTACCGGCCACTGCTCTATCACGGCTACCAGAAGGTCCTGGAAGGTGCCACCACGCTTTCGGAGGTGCTGCGGGTGACCAGTCTGTTCTGAGAGTGCGTTCGAATGGGGTGCCCTCCGGCGGGGCTCACCGTCCCACAGCTGGTGCCACCTAGATGCCTGCAGGGGTGGGCTTGGTGCTCGCCAGCTGGCTGGCGTTTCAGGTGCTATGTTTTTCAGACATGGCCTGAGAGCACAAATCACTGCCATGGTTTGGTCGTTTTCCCCTCAGGAGGTTCCACCCGCTTATGCCTTTCTTCCAGTACCAGGCCCGTGACGTTCATGGCGAGATGCATCGGGGCGTACTGGATGCGCCATCGGAACAGGAAGCCGCGCGCAAGCTCAAGGCCACCCGCCTCTTCCCGGTGAAAATCAAGCCGGTGCGAAGCCGCAGCCGGCGGTCCGTCCCCAAGGAACAGATCATTCGCTTCTTTTACGATTTGGGCGACCTGCTGGCCGCTGGCCTTCCCCTGGATCGGAGCCTCTCGCTCATTTCCAGCAATCAGACGCACAAGGTGTTTCGGCGGTTGGTGGAAGACGTGTTCCAGAGTGTCCAGGGTGGGAGTGAGCTGTCGGATGCTCTCGGCAATTACCGCGACATTTTCGGCGATCTCGCCCATCACATGGTGCGTGCCGGGGAAAACAGCGGGGCGCTGCCGCCGATCCTGAAGCGCGTGGCGGAATATCTGGAACAGCGCCGGGTCTTCAGGCAAAATGTGATCGCGGCGATGATCTATCCGGCTATTGTGATCAGTATGAGTGCCATCTCGGTGATCGTGCTGCTAGTCTATGTTATCCCCAAGTTCGCCCAGATTTTTCAGGACCTCCACCAGGAGGTGCCGGCACTCACCATGTTTCTGCTGCAGACTGGAATCTTCCTTAGGGACTATGGCTGGACCATCCCGGCTGTTTTTCTGGTGTTGTTCATAGTCGGCCGCCGGCTCTACCACCTGCCAAGGTTCCGTGCCTGGGTGGACCGGATGCTGCTGCATATCGTCTTCATTCGAAGCCTTATTTTGTCCAGTGAACTGGCCCGGTTTTGCAGCACCCTCGGCACCATGCTGCAATCCGGTGTCCCCATCATCCGGGCCATAAGCCTGGTGCAACAACTGGTGATCAGCTCGGCGGTGGCTCAGGCCCTGGCTCCCATCCACGGGGAAATCAAGGTGGGACGGGCCTTCAGCAATTTCTTCCGAACCAATGAACTGTTTCCGGCGCGGATGGGCACCATGCTGCGTATCGCCGAAGAACAGGGGAACTTGGGGGAAGGGCTGTTGTCCTTGGCGGACTATTTTGAAAAGGAGCTGCAACAATCGCTCAATAGGACCACGACCCTGCTGGGCCCGATGGTCATAATTGTCACCGGCTTGATCATCGGCGTCATTGTGGTCTGCATCTATTCCGCCATCATCAGCGTGACTGACATTCAGTTCTGATGGTATTCGGAATAAGTTGAAAAAGTGCCGTTCCATGGCATTCTATCGGAAGCCTGGAATCCAGGGGCTTAATCACTTGCTGGTTCCTCTGGAATCCGTCTTTCGCCGGCGCGACAATTTGTTGCGAATACATCAGTTTTAGGGGGTGGGGAAACCGGACATGGTTGGCAAAAAACCGCCATGGATCGCGCTGGGACGGCATATGATACCGCTTGCCCGCATCGAGCCGCCGCCCATCAGTTTCGGAAGGTTTAACCCCCGTGGTTTTACGCTGCTGGAGTTGGTGTTGGTGCTGCTGCTGTTAAGCCTGACTGTCGGGCTGCTTATCCCGCGGATCGGTGCAGGTGTTAAACGCATGGAAGAACGTGAATTCCTGCAGACCCTGGTGCAGACCCTCAAGCGCGCCCACATTCGCGCCATGAGCAGCGGTAAAACTGAGATTTTCCGCATCCGCGGCAGTGAACGTCGGTATGGTCTGGAATTGCCGCCCTCCCACAGCATTCCCGAGAATGTGGATGTGTACTCGGACAAGCTGGAACGCGACCCGGAAACCCAGGACCGGATCATTCTTTTCTACGCCGACGGCAGCGCTTCCGACAATGACCTCAAGATTGTCTTCGACCGGCAGCGCTCCTTTCTCATAACCATCCATCCCCTATCGGCAACGATTCGGGTGGTGCCGGGGAAGTAGAGTTCGAACTCTCGGGGATTACCCTGGAAGAACTACAGATTCCGACTGGAGAGGGATTCCGATCAATTCCGTCGAAGATGGCCATGCCTTCGGCGTTTGAGTTTAGTATTAACATCCATTTGACAATGGCTTTGCCCCCTAGCCTGCAGATACAGACAGATGACGAGAAACCGATCTGCGATCCAAGGTAATGCTGCCGGCTTCACCCTTTTGGAAGTGATGGTGAGCCTTATCATCGGGGTGCTCATCGTGGGTGGGGTGATGGGCGCTATCTCGATGTCCATCAACCATCGTCTGCGGGTGCAGAAGCGCTTGTTTGAAACCGCGGTACTGGAAGCCGCTGCTCAACAGCTCCTGGCTCAGCCAAGGAACATCGAGTCAGGTTCCGTGACTTTGGATGAATTCCCGGGTTCGCCGCAAGTGGGTATCCAGGCGATCCGGGTGGATCTGGGGGAACGATCAGCCGGAGAAGAACGCCGGAGCCAGCTCTACCGGGTGCTCTTGAGCTATGACCGGCAGCAGGTGGAGCTGAGCGTCATTGTCCCGCCCGCGCGTGAGGGTAAGTGATGCGCTGTTGTGGGGGGGCTCGGTCATGACAGCAGACTTGCCGAAAGCTACGGTGGCCGCCCCCGGCCGGGCAATCCCATTCGCCTCGGCGGGTTTTACCCTGCTGGAACTGCTCATAGCCACCTTCATCTCGGCGCTGGTCATCGGCATTTTGTCGGTGACATTATCGGTGGCGCTGCGGATCTGGGAAAAGAACCGGGGGACCGAGCCGGGGGATCAGGAGGTGGTGCGGCTCCTCGAGATTATGACCCTCCAACTGGCAAGCTTCAATCCCACGCCCATGGTTCTGCGGGAGGACAAAAAGCAGCAGTTGCTGTTTTTTGGCAAGCAGCATAGTCTGAACTTCGCCTCCACGTATTCGATTAAAGCCATTACCCGGGGGGCTCCGGTCATTTGCCGATACCTGTATGAGCCGGGAAGCAAGCGCCTCCACTATGCCGAATTGCCCATGGATCCCTATCATCCTGACCCTCTGAAGAAATTCCTTAAGGGGGGACCCACCGCAAAGGAAGGCTGGCCGCGGTATTACAGCATGGACATGCAGCTGACGGATGTGCGCTTCACTTACCGCGGAAAGGATGCCGAGGGTTATGTCGAGGTCTGGGAAGAGCCGACGGCCCTGCCGCAGAACATTCTGGTGCACTTGAGTGTGCGCCAGGGGGCCGATACGGTTCGCTACGACCGGGTCATCAGTCCCCATTTCCTCCAGTTCAACAGTCCTGAGAAGCTATGGTCGGAGAAGAGAGGGGCGTTGTAATCGTTGCGGTGTTGTGGATCTGCATGCTGCTTATGTGGTTTGCCATGCAGATCAGCACCGAGATCCGCCTGCAGGGGGCTGCTGATGTCAACCACATCCGCAAGAGCCAGGCGCTGCTCCTGAGCATTGGTGGGATCAATGAGGCTTTGGCCCGCATTGGCCAACCGCCTCCCATGGAACTTAGGCGGTTACGGGATCAGACTTGGCTGCCGGATGGTTTGTCCCGACGGGTCAAGTACCGAACCGGACAGGCCACGGTCATCATCGAGAAAGAAACCGCGAAGGTAAATGTCAACCGGGCCGACCACAACCACCTCATGGCAGCGCTAGAGAAAGGCGGATTGGAGAGTTCCATCGCTGATAACCTGGCTGACGTCATCGGTGATTTTATCGATACCGACGACATCCCCCGTCTCAAAGGCGCGGAACAGGACCAATACCGCCATATGGGCCTGGGCTACGGTCCTTTCAACGGCCCCTTGACCAGCATCGATCAACTCCTCCTTATTCCTGGTGTCACCCCAAGGCTTTTCTATGGAGAAGGGACCGCAACCGGTACTACGACGGAAGAACTGGATGATGAGCGAGATGTGCCGCGTCCAGCGGGTTTTTTCAGTAAGCACTCTTTGGTTGAACTGCTGACCGTTTATGGTAACAATATGCTGCTTGGTACGGAAAAAGAACCGGTTGAGACCTCAGTGGAACCCGCGGACCAGCACCGCTGGGAGGCGGGCGGGATCTACCGCATCCTGTCCTATGGGGAATCTGGCGCCGGCCCGCCCGGCGTGCTCATCTGGGTTATCGTTCGCCATCAGCCGCAAAGCGACATCGGCTATGAGCTTCTTTTCCGCAAGATCCTGTAGGACCTTGCTCGTGGCCGCTTCGCCACCTTTCGCACCACGCCTCTAGGAATTCCAGCGACACGATCAGGGGATTGCTCCAACGCCATGATGATGGGACGACGCCCGAGACATATTCTGGCACTGTACGTCGAAGCGCGGCGTCTTGAAATTTTGCGGGCCGAACGGCAGTGGCGCACCTGGCGGCTGGAACCGGCGGAGCAACATTCTCTTCCCGAGGGGGAGTCACTCTTCGACTACCTCACGCGCCTGAACCTGCGGCCCAAAGCCGGACTGGCCACGGCGCTGATGCTCTTCCTGCCGCGCTCCCACTATGTGTTTGGACGCGAATGCTACCCGTCGGCACTCCAGGACCGTCTTGAAGAAGCCCTCACCTTTGACTGGCAGGAGAACCTTTTCCACGACGATGATCAGACCCTGCGATTTGCGGCAACACCGGCAGTCGGCAGGCAGCAATTGATCGTGCCGATTTTCTCCCTGTCCCAGGAAGTTTACGACAAGTTCCACCAGGCGCTGGGAGCGTCTCTTTTCAGCTCATTAACCGTCATCCCAAGTGCCATGGCTTACCCGGCAGTCTTTGCCGGTGACGCACGAGCCAACGGCCGGCCCACCATGCGGATCCTGGCACGGGTGCTGGGGCCGGCGGGAATTGAAATCCATCGTTATCTCAACGACACCATTATCGATTCCTTCCTGGTTCAGCGAGGAACTGTTACAGAACGTCTCTTCCGCGAAACCCTGCGGGCCCTGGTGATGGAGGATGAAACCGAAGCCGACCTGCAGATGCGTGATGCGCCAGCACCGGTTGAAACTGATGATCAAACCGGCGCCGACAAGCGGCCGCATATCGATTTGCTTTGTTCCTCCGCGGAAGAAGCCGACGAAGCCGTCCAATATTGGGCAGATGACGGTTTGGCCATCAGACCCCGGATTCTGGACGGGTCCCTGCTCACCCGCTGGATGGAGCATCTGGTCGGCCAGGATCGTTTGCGAGCTTTCGGCGCCGAGCTGCGGCTCAAGCCCTGGCAGCCTCCCCGCATCCTTCTCCCGCTGGCTGTGGTCCTGGCCATGTATGGTGTCTTTGGCGCCTACCAGTGGCACGGGAGCAAGCGGTTTGCCAGGACCGCTATCGAGGTTCAAAACCTGCGCAAGCAGCTCGAAGCTCAGTGGAAGCCCATAGAGCAGCTTCAGGCCAATATTTCCAAACTCAAGGACCAACAGAAGGCCTTGGCCGAATTTGACCAGCAGTCCTATCCGGTCTTTGAACTGTTCAACCTGCTGACCCAGGTCACCCCGGAAGATACCTGGCTGGATTTTTTTTCGCTCACCAATAAGGAACTGCAAATTCGTGGGGAGAGCAAGTCGGCTGCCAGATATCTGTCCGAGCTGTCCAAGGTGGAAGGGTTCAGCGCCGTGAGTTTTGCTTCGCCGGTCAGCCGCAATCCCAGTTCCGACAAGGAACGATTCAACGTGCGGATTCAGCTGGATGTCGACCGACTCCGCAAAACCCTGGTCAGCAAGGAAGCAGACATTACCAACGCAGCCGACGAGCCTGGTGACAACCTGGAGATCTCTTCGCAGCCGGCGCCTCCAGAAGCCGCCGTTCCCGCTGCCGCGGAGCCCCAGGCGGTTGGTCCCGGCGATAGCGACGGAAGGGACACGATGGAACGGTCGAATGCTCGGCCCAGGAGACGGAGCCCGAGAAGTGGGGCTGCAGTCGGGCAGGGTGTCGATGAGGACGCTTCTGGTCCGGGTGAGTTGGAAGAGGTTCAACGATGAACCTGGACGGGCGAGCATTGCTGGGTCAGATCCGGCGGCATCGGGTCTCCTTGGTCCTGGCGGCGGCGGTCGGCATAGGCCTGCTGGCGGTGCAGTTGCTCTGGCTCGATGCGGTGCTGGAGAAGAAGAGTGAATTGAGCGAACGCATCGCCCAGCAACGGCAGATGATCCTGAAGTACCAGGAGAAGCTGGCCCAGGGGAAGGATTTGAAGGAAACTCTGAGCCAACAGGAAAAAGAATTGGGCCGATTGCAGCGGAAAGTGTTCCATGGCGAGGATTCGTACCAACTGGCGGCCAAACTCGGGGAAGTCGTCGCGGCCAAAGGTACCCAGGAGCTCAACGTCAAGAGTTATCAGGTGCTGGCTAGCAAGGAATATGGAGCTTATCAGGAAGTGCAGCTCAAGTTCGATGTTACCGCCACCATCATGGGGCTGCATAATTTTTTGAACGGTGTGCAGAAATCGGCCACCGCCATTCAGGTCCAGCAACTGCGGGTGCAGAAGATACAGCGCAAGAGTGGCCATGATTTGGTGATCAGTGTCGTTCTTACGGCCCTGATGGAAACCTCCAAAAAGCCCTGAGTTTGCTGAATGGGCTACCGAGGGAAACAGTTATGAGGATCGCTCGTTGTATGTGGCTATGGGGTTTGCTCCTGACCCTCGGTGTGATTGGCACAACTGGTTGTGCCGCCACCGATTCGCGAACCGCAAAGGGATTCCCCGGCTCATCGATTTTTGGTCCGGGATCGACGGCCCCGGCGCCGGAACCGACGGCAGTCGCAACTGCCGATTCCGGGAAAACGGCGGCAAAGCCATCCTCAGGCAAACCTGAGTCCCGGGCCAATCGCATCAAGAGCTTGCCCGCCTACGATGCGGACTGGGCTGTTGGGTGAGGAAACCCGGGAAGCTGCCCCGGCCGCCACCCTGACCGATCCGCAGAAGCAGAAGATTGTCCTCAATTTCGATAAAGCCGATGTGGTGGAAGTCACTAATCAGATCTTCGGCGAATACCTCAAGTTCAACTACGTGATGGACCCGTCGTTGCGGGCCCAGATCAGCCTGTATCTAGATGGCGAGTTCACCAAGCAGGAATTGTTGCAGCTCATCACCCGCGCCTACAACGTCAGCAATATCGATATCGTTGCGGAAAAGGGCCTTTACCACATCCAGACCCTGCAGCGCAGTCCCAGCAGCCAATTGCCCATAGGTGGTCCCCAGGCGCTCAAGGAAGACCGCTTCGGGGTTAAACCGATTCTCATCATGTACCGATTGCGCTATCTGGATGCCACTCAGGCCATGAACACGATCAAGCACTTTCTCACGCCGGGCAGGACGATTGGCGTGGACGCACTCACCAACAGCCTCGTTATGGTGGAGGATTCCGGCAACGCCCGCACCATCATCGAAGTGCTCAAGACCATGGATATGAATATTCTCAAAGAGGTTGGCATGGAGATCGTGCAGGTCAAGGCGATCCCGCCGGATGTGGCGGTGCAGAATCTGGAAGCAATGATGTCCAAGCTGGATCTGTTCAAGAACAGCAAACTGGGCAGCAATGTGGCGCTACTGCCGCTGCAGCAGCTCGGTGCCGTGCTCATCATCGCTCAAAACCCGGAATTTCTGAAGACCGCGCGCGAGTGGCTGGTGACCATGGATATGCAGGGCCAGGAAGCCGGTGAACAGGTTTATGTCTATTTCGTGGAAAACGGTTTGGCACGAGACATCGCCAACATCCTGGGGCAACTATACGGTCTAAACGTCTCGAGTGGCGATAGCGGGGCGCGAGATCGAATTGTCTCAGCCACTCGTAGTGCTTTTGGGCGTCGCAGCAGTGGAGGGTTGGGTGGCAGCGGTGGCTTCGGGGGTGGGGTGGCTTGGGGTAGCGGTGGCTTGGGCGGCCTGTCCAGCCAACGTGGTGTTACCGGGCTTTCCAGCCAGAGCCCTTTCGCCTCGAGCGCAACCGGAACCGGCACGCTCGGTATGGGCGGTTCTGGTAGCGCAACCGCCGGGCAGCGGTCCACGACCGGTACTGCCGCCGGCCGGGGAAGCGGGCGGGGTGTGACTGGTTTCACCACCCAGGGGGCTGACGGTACCGGTATGGGTGGGCATGGGGCGACCTCGCTCACCGGCCAGGTTTCCATCATCCCGGATGAAGTCAATAACGCCATCGTCATTAAGGCCAACTCTGCCGACTATGCCAAGATAAAGGCCACCATCCAGTCCCTGGACATCGTCCCGCGGGCGGTGCTGATCGAAGTTATGCTTGCTGAAATCACTCTGACCGATGACCTCGAATACGGCGTGGAATGGTACTTCAAAAACAAGGGGATGAACATTGGCGGCCACAAAGGGAGCCAAACCACGTTTCTCAACAACGGCCTTGGGCTTAATTCCGGCAAATACGACCCCATCGTCAACGCCGCCGCGAAGGGGATGAACATGTACTGGACCACCCTGGCGGGAGATATTGCCGCGCTCATTCGATTGCTTTCCGAGGAAACCCATGTGAGTGTGCTGTCCAATCCGACCCTGCTGGCCATGGATAATCAAGAAGCCAGCATCACCGTGGGTGGGCGGGAACCCATCCTGTCCCAGCAATCGGTCAGTGAAGCCAGCTCCAACACCATTGTGAACAGCGTCCAGTATGAAGAAACCGGGATCATACTCAACGTCGTGCCACACATCAATTCGGGCGGGCTGGTGCGGATGGAGGTGGAACAAACCATCCGCGAGGCATCGACGAACAAGAATTCGAACATCGACTCGCCCAGCTTTAGCGAACGCCATGTGCAGACTTCGGTCATTTGCAAGGATGGGAAAACCGCTGTAATCGGCGGCATCATTCAGCAAAAAAACGACCGCAGTCAAGGCGGTATGCCATTCCTGCGTAAGGTGCCCTTGCTTTCACCTCTGGTGTCCACCACCGGTAAGAAACTCAAACGCACCGAACTCATCGTCGCCATTACCCCCCATGTGGTTCGCCAGGGCGATAACGAAGCCAGTCGCGAATTCCTGCGGAAGTTGAAGCAGCTCAAAGACCAGGTGGGCCCGGCGCTCTAGGAACTGACCAGTGGGGAGGTGCAACAAACAGGAGCCCGCACCGTTCTAGCCAAGACTGGCCCCCGATTGGTAATAGTTGTTGAATGGTTAGCAGGTTGGTTTGTTGTTCAAGTGCCCCTTTCGGGGAACCTGAACCCCTGGGATGCAGATCTGTGTTAATCCAGTATGTATTCCAGTGAATCCACATTCGTGGGCAAAATCCAAGTCTATGCTTCATGTGAAAGGCCAATTCCACAGTAGCGATCTGACATAATGTGGCGATTCTGAGTCGTTGTTTGTGTGGTCAACAATCAGCAGATTGCTGCATCTATATCAATAGGGATTTTTTTATATGGATATCAGCAGACATGTATCTGGAATGCTATGGAGCAAACTAGCTAATTACCCATTTTACGTTAGATTGCATGTGACTCGCCGATGTAATTATCGCTGTAGGATGTGTGGTTTTCATAAAACAGGCAATGGCAATGGTCGAGAATTGACTATTCCCGAAATCGAAATAATTGTTGATCGTTTGGCAGGGATGAAGGTTCGCAATATAGTCATCACTGGTGGAGAACCATTACTCTTCGCAACGACTTGCCAGATATAGTTGCTATTTTTAATAATTATGGTTTTTCTGTTCGCATACAGACCAACGGTGGACCACAAGTAACCTAATGACGTGCTTGTCAGATGTGCCAGTGCAGGGTTGCGAGAAATTAGTGTATCCATTGATACGTTAAATAAACCATTGCAGGATGAAATATGTAATAGTATGTAATGTTGTAGATAATGCGTTAAGAACGCTGCGGATGTCTAGAAATATTTTGCCAGATGGAATATCTCAGGCTAATGTTGTGGCGTCAAAATACAATTTTGAAGAACTGATTCCCTTAGTAAAATTCTTTTTATAGTCTTGGAGTCTATATATATATTACGCCAGTAATGATTGGTTGCGATTCTGCATCGCCAAATTCGGAATATATATTTCGCGGACAGGACGAATCGTTCGTTATTGATAGTATTAACTTCAATGGTAAATCTAAAATCATAGACGAACTTATAACGATGCGCCGATCAGGAATGGGTATAACCAACTCAACTCGGTTTCTTCGTGATTATCGAGAATATCTATCACGAGGGCGATGCACCAGGAAGTGTGAGGCTGGAATACTGTCGCTGGATATTTTGCAGGATGGAAGTGTCTGCATCTGTAAGGAGAAGCCTCCAATAGGCAACATGTTAGATGATGGATTCCTGCGCTTTCTATCGCAGTAAAGAATACTATCAATTGGTGCGTGAAGTGACTACTTCGTGTGCCGGGTGCTTCTATGGAGAATACCGCGAGCCACTTTACGCGGTCCGTGACCTATCGGTGCTGGCTGAATGGGTGCGAGATTGGTATCGGGTTTTTCGGCATGGGATGAGTTTTGAAAAGCATGAGGGTCAATAGATGCATCCTCGGCTCACTGCAGGTTTGCATTGTCGGACTAATCCGGGTGTTTGGCTGCCGCGGACTGCGCTGCTTTTGATTCTGGTTTTGGCGGCGCTCCTGCGATGTTACGGACTGGCGGACGAGAGCCTGTGGCTGGATGAAGTGTTATCGGTTAACCGGATCTCACATACCTATCCTAAACTGTTAACCGTTTTTGACAGCAAGGATCAGGGTCCACTATATTCTTTAATCACGAAGGCATGGTGTGACAAATTCGGGAACGATGAATTCAACCTGAGGTTGACGGCTGCCGCCTTTGGGATTTTGGCTGGTCTTTTTTGTCTATCTGCTGGGCAAGGAGCTGTATGGACGAACGGAAGGATTAATCGCCGCACTGTTTTCGGCAATCAATCCCTTTGCCATCCATTATTCACAAGACGCAAGACCCTATTCCCTCTTCCTGCTGTGCGCTACAGCGTCGGTCTATTTTCTGATCCGCTTGATTCAGGGGAGCAGGATTCGTTGGGATTTGATCGGTTACATTGCTGCCTCCACGGCGGCGTTTTACTCGCATGCTTTCGGACCGTTTCTGGCGCTCAGCTTTGGATTGATCATTATCGGTTACCGTTGGCTGTCGCGAGAAGTACTCGTCCGGAATTGGCGACGTGTTCTTGCCGGCAGCGCAATTGTACTGGTGCTGTATTTCCCCATGTTTCTCGTGTTTGCGCGGACTTTTTTCCTGAAAATCGGAAATCCCACAATCGCCGGATCGTGGATTCAGGCAGAGCCGATTTGGAAAACGCTCGCCACTTTAGGCATCTATTTCATGCATCCGCTTACGGCGGTTGCGGTCTATCTGTTGATTGCCGTTTTTCTGTTTATAGAAGTAAAAAGAAGACACGCATCCCTGCTTCCATTCCTGGTTCCTGTATCCTTGCTGATCTCCTTCCTGCTGATTCCATGGCTCATTTCAGTCACGATCACGCCCATTTACCAGCCCCGGTATTCCATCCCGGCCTTGGGCGCCGTGCTGATCACCTTGGGATTCGTTTTAGCAAGAATACCGCACAAGCTCAGAGGAGTCTTGATAGGCATTCTCATCGGACTACATGTGATACCGCTCTATTACTTTTACACCCGGATAGATAAGGACCCGTGGCGCCAGACCGCTGAAATGCTTCAGCCGCAGGTGCGAGAGAAGGACATGCTGGTCGTGGTCGTGCTTTTTGCGAAGCTTCCTTTTGATCACTATTATAAACCGGTTGAAGGCGTGCCTCTGGTTGCAGTGGAGCACGCGGATGAATTCGGGAAAATTCCCGAAGATATCGAAAGAGTCTGGCTTATTGCATCCTATAAGGGTAGAACGCCGGCTGCAGTGAGTTTGTACGATAGTCTGAGCAACTGGGGCACAGCGGATCCGACGATTGTCATGAAGGACATCCTACCCATGAATCCGTACCGGTATTTTGCCGTGGATATTAGGGTAACAGCTTTTCATCGAATAAATCATTGAATGACTTCATAATTAGGGAAACCTTCCCGAGAACTATTCCGGCCGACCTGCCCCCGTTCAGTCAACCCCAGAGACATTGAAAACGGTTTTTGTCACTCCTTGCAGAGAATTCGGGAGGAGAATGTTCTTGACCACCATTTGGGCACCTGCTACTCAAAAACCCCGAAGAAGCAATTTCTTGTCACCTTAACCTCATAAGCATTGACAGCCATGGTTTTGTTTTGCGTCCTTCATCAAGAAGCGATCGGTCTGTTTCCGGCATGGTTGAGGCATTACAGCCATCTGGGAGTCGATGAATTCCGATTGATTTTTCATGGATCGGATGCTGAATGGTCAAAGTTCGAAAAGCTGGCGGAGGGATACCCGGTTCGTCTGCTCTACAGTTATGAAAGGACTTTCGATGAAAGCGACAAATGCAATCGCCTTTCGGAATCAGTGCTCGATTGCATCGGCCAATGGGTGTGGGTGGTGGATTCCGACGAATTTGTGGAACTGCCCTGCAGAAGCGTTTCAAGAACTGTCAAATTGCTGGAGATGATGGGAGGGGACTGCCTCTTCGCGCCGCTGCTCCAGCGAATCTCACAAGACGGTTCTCTTCCAGACATAAGCCCGGCATTGATCCTGATACCTTGTTTCCCCTCGCCTCCACGCAACTTTGCGAAGAGATGGGTGCTTATCCCGCCCGCGGAAAGTACCCGCTCTTTCTGGTAAAGACAGGCTCCCGCATCAAACATCGGCAATCACTACCCACAGAACGGAATGGCGACGGATGAATTGCCATTGAGAGGAGTAAGCCACCATTTCAAATGGCATGCACTCCTCAAGGCGAGCATGACGGTGCGCAGCGGACTCCCAAACGCCAATGCAGACGAGATCGAGCTTTACGAAGCCTACCTCAAAACAAGGCGATGGCATCTTCCCTTGCAAGGCTCCTTTGTTTGTGAGCGCCATCATTTATTCTCGCTCGGCTTGCTTCGGCGTCCGGGTCATGGATCGCTGCGGCATGCCGCCTGGATAGGGCAACAACGAGATCAAAGGCAAACGCCTTCCGATTCAGAGCCTCTAACAAAACTGCGTGTCTGCATCGCCACTTGGGAGATCTTGGGAGAGTCCTCCTGTGGAGGAATCGGAACCTCATCGGTCTCTCTCGGTGAATTGCTCGCCAGCGCCGGACATGAGGTCACGATTGTGCATGTTCGGATGCCTTGGGCCGAACCGGCCAGCGATTTTCTGGTGGAGCGTTATCGGGAAAAAGGCCTGCTGCTTGTGGGGTTGGATTTACAGGAGGAAAAAGCCATCGTTTCCCAATGGGCGCTTCGATCCTATCTTTGCTGGAAGTGGCTGCGCCAGCAGGAGCCGTTTGACGTCATTCATTTCCCAGACTGTTTTGGACTAGGTGCTTATACGTCCGCTGCAAAGCACGTGGGACTTGGTTTTGAGCGCACCCGGCTGTGCGTGACCCTGCACGGCTGCAACGACTGGGGACGCGAGGGAAATTCCAATGCACTTGAGTTGGATTATTTCGACTGCGGGTTTTTAGAAAAGGAAGCCTGCCGTCTTGCCGACAGTATCATTAGTCCAAGCAACTACATGCTGCAATGGTGGCAGAAACAAAACCGCCCCCTTCCAGAGAATGCGTCGGTCCGCCCGAACGTTCTTCGCTCTTCACTGCGGTTAAAAAGCAGGGGAAGCCAAGCCGGACATGCACTTCGTGAGGCGGTGTTTTTTGGCCGGATTGAGGAACGCAAAGGTGTGGTGTTGTTCTGCAACGCGCTTGACGAGCTGGCACATCAGCGCGCGCTGCCTGCGGACTTTCATGTCAGTTTTCTCGGATGGCGGACTTCTGTGAATGGCAAGCCGTCCGGTGACTACTTGCAGGAACGCTTCAAACACTGGCCGTTCCCCTGGAAGATCCTTGATAATTACAACATGTTTCAAGCCTTGGAGCACCTCATGCAACCGGGCTGCCTGGCGGTGATCCCCTCGCTTATCGATAATTATCCAAACACGGTTCTGGAATGTGTGGGTGCTGGCATCCCATTTCTTTCATCCAGATTGCCAGGAATCCTGGAGATGGTGCATCACCAGGATCACGATCGCGTGTTGATCGCAAGCGAACCCCAAGCATTGGCTGATGCCATTTTCAAAGCGATCCATGAAGGCCTGGAGCCAGCCCGCAGTGAATTGGACTTCCAGGAAGTGGATCGCCAATGGCTCGAATGGCATGAGCAACAAATTCCATCTACACTGGAAGTGCAGCACATCGCTGAAACCGACCGCGCGCTTCTGCGCGACACCACGGTCTGCATCATTTCCACGGAGGGTGGCCCGCATTTGTCCGATACCCTCGCGGCGTTGCGAGCGCAAAGCGTCGCAGGATTTGAAACCTTGCTGATGCTTGGTGGGACGGGTTTGGAACTGCCGGAGGAAATTGAAGCCGACGGACTGCTGCACATCGAACGGAAGCCGGGATACAGACAAGCACAGCTTGCAAATGCAGCAGCTCAACGCGCGGAAGGCACCCGTTTGTTGTTCCTTCGAGAAAACCAGATTCCCGTGCCTGGATGGAGTTCGAAACCATGCTCCGTACAGCAGCTAAAACCGGGGCCGAGGTGATCACCTGCGGTGCGGTGGTTTTCCAGCAACGCAGCTTTGGAGTACTCTTTCCGGTGAAGAAACGCTCTGCCTGCCCATCGGGGCCGAGTGCGGCACCGCCATCCTCCAGAACAACATCGGAGGCAATCATTTCCTCGTCTCTCGCGCGACTTGTTCCTGCGACTCGGCGAGCTTGAATTCCTCCGCTGTAATGGAAGGGCATGAACACTGGCATTTATTTTTGAAAGCCATGAGTGAAGGCCTGCATTTGAAGAGCGCTTGCGAACCGCTCATCAGAGATCGCAATGGACTGCCACATCCGCCCCGCTATCCGGAGTGCGTTGCTGGAACCCCTGCTGAGAAAAAATGGCCGAATGAAATCCAAAACACCCTCCTGATAGCTCATCGTGCCTTTGTGTTCAGGCACGTCACCGCATTGCATCAACCTTTCAGCAACAACGAAGGGGAACCATTGCGCCCCTCCCCCCGTCATCTGCAACGAATTGGAATGGTCTGGCATCCAGGCCAGATATGGGCGGGGCTGGCATGACAACGAAGGGCACGGGCGCTGGAGCGGAGAAGACAGGAACCGGTGAGTGTGAGATCGTTTTTTTCAACCCCGGTCCCAGCATGACCGTGGAATTTTCCGCTCGAGTGCGATTCTGCCAGCCCGGAGACAGCCTCACGGCAAGACTCAACGGCATGACCACAGAAATGAACATGGAAAGAGAACTATTATGCCTGCACCGTTTGAATCTCGAACCGGGGTTGAAGTCCCTTGATTTTCAACGCCGCGCTCCCTCCTCAAGCTCCCAGTGAGGCGGAATGTTCGCTTGTTGAGCGTCTACTTCTTCAGAAATCACCCTCAAGCCTTTCGGGATGCCTGGCGAAGAAAGCGTGAGAATGGTCGGCCTGGTATGCGCAACAGGACGCTCTGCCACAAAAAAGCCCGCGATGCATCGCCAGCATCGACCACGGCAGGCTGGGTTATGGAGTCGTCTTTGGCAAAGGGTGGCATAACCACGAGCTTGACTCATCGCTGGAGCGGCACGGACGCTGGAAGGAGCGGTCGTGGAGATCTATCTCGCCCTGCGCGAAAAGCAGGGTGGCATTCACCGCGTTCGAATCAAACCCTTGCGCAACGGGGACCAACTCACAGCCAGCCTCAATGGCGAAGAAATCGCCGTCGTCTCAAAGCCAGGGCGTATTCGGCTCGAACCTCTCTATCTCAAAGAAGGCTTGAACACCCTGCTTCTCTTCCTCACCTCGCCGCAAAACGTCCCGATGATCAGGATCAGCGCCTGCTCAGTTACAGCTTTCAGGAGATGGCAATCGAACCGGTCTGGCCGAAACATGGCCACCCTCGGAAAAACCTCCTACCTCATTTGCAGCACCCCCGCAGCGGAAGCACGCTGCTCGCTGTGGGGCTGCGCATCAGCCACGCGGGACTGCCCAGAGAATACCTCAACCCCATGGCTCCAGACTACTGGGACCTTGCCACGAGGATTTGTCAGGGAAGCGCCGCGATGGATCAATTCGTTGAGCATGTCTGCGAAAACGGTATTTTTGCCATCAAGACCCACTGGTTAAACTTCGCCGATTTCCTCACGCTTCTTCGAAAACTGTACAAAGAACCCCGCACCCCGACGATCGACCTGCTCAAGCGCCACCTGCCTGGTCTGAAATTCATCCCACATCACGCGTAAAGATCATCTGCGCCAGGCAATCTCCTTTGCCAAGGCACTCAGCACCAATGTTTGGGCCATGCCCGCAAATCATCACGATCCCGCCAAGCAATCAGGCTGCTGTTTTTGATAGCGCGGAGAATCGATGCGTTGGTGCTCCGAAGAAGAGATCGAGCAAGCGAAAGAATTCTGGAAGGCATTCTTTGCCGAGGCAATGTATCACGCCACTTGCCATCGCCTATGAAGAACTGGATGCCGACTACCCCGGCACGATCAAGAGAGTGCTGGCATTCCTGGGGCTTCCGGCCGCCGACCTCTCAGCACTCCTGCAGAGGCCCCTCAAGCGCCAGTCGGACAGCATCAACGAAGAATGGCTGCGCCGCTATCAGAAACACATCGCAGGACACTGACACTCGCACGGTTATTGCGGTGGGAACCTCAAGCTCGTATCGGTGAGCTCCAGGGGAATCCATGCAGTTGGAACGCTGAGGCGGAAACGCACCGGAAGTAATTCACGGGGACACGTCCACTTCGATGAGTTGCATCTTGCGGGGGAGGGGGTTGATCAAAGCTTTTTTCACCCCCACCAGACCTCCCCCATCAAGGGAACTAGGTGCGGTCTTTCGCCCAAGTGTACTCGTCGAGCAAACATGAATCCGGTTTTCCCGGATGGAAACTAGACTTGCTCCAGGCTCTCTGGGGAATCTGCCAGTTCCAATACTCGGCGAGAAAATAACCGTGTACTTTCTTCCCAGTTGGGCCAGTTGAATCCGGTCTTGCCCCGTGTGGAGTCGTAGCAACGCGTCGATAGCTTTTCAGGTAGTTCTCGAGCAGGTCGGCCAGTGCTTCAGGAGAATCAACCGGAAAAAAGCGGCAGATCTGCCCCCCGATTTCCCGGAACGCTGGGATGTCGCTTGCAAACACCGTCAAGCCGTGCATCAGACCTTCCACCAGGGCAACCCGAACCCTTCTCCATGTGAACTGCATACCATGCAATCGGCCCGTTCGAACGCCTGTGCCAGATCGAAGTCAGCTGGCATCGGTCAAGGTGAAGCAACTCTTTCCCCGAACGCTGGATGCAGCCTTATGCGTTCAATGACAGCTTCGCTCTTCCAACCTGGCCTCCCGACAATGATCAGGGATACCGGCAACTGCTTCGCGTACAAGCGATCAAACGCGTCCAGGATCAACACGTAGTTCTTGCGGGGCTCTATGGTCCCCACGGCAAGAATACCGACACCCGGTGTATTCCAGATGGCCTGCGCATTGCCGGAATGCAACTTTATCATGGGCATGCACAGATCCAACTCCGCACCGAGTCGAAAGCTGCCGGCACGCCAACGGTGTGGCCTGATCTCTGGGTTAGCCCGCAGATAATTGTCGAGGACACTGCGCGTCGCCTCCGAGTTGGTAACAAAAAAATCAACCGCAGGCGCAATCCTCTTGAACCAGCCGGAAAAGTAATCGACAGTCTCCGGTTCACAGGTCTCCGGCAATGTCAGAGGAAACAGATCATGAATCATGACCCCGAGCATTATCCCCGCATCCGCTTGCGCCCGAAACAGGTATTCCAGCATCCGGTTCGAGTTCCAGGTCGAGTCCACCAGCACTACGATGTCGCCCTTTACGCAATACCACCCTGGAACCGAACAGAAACCTGAATGGAAACGAACTGATACCCAAGAGCAGAAACACCAACTCTGAACCCACCCGCGGCTTGGACATTTTCATGAAGCAGCCGCTTGAACCAGGTGAAAGGCCCTGCGTACCGGCGGAGGGATGGCTTGGTACATCTTGCCAACGAGATAATCGAGGTACTCGATTCTTCGAACTCTCTCACAAAATGAACTCTCTGCAGAAAATGCGGTGCTTCGCTAAGCTGCTTCTTGGGTGTAAAAAACCCTATGCCGCCCCACACCACAGGGATGATCCGGGTCTCGCTGTCGGACGCTGCCGCCGCGCAGTTGGCCAGATTCCTTGCGACACGCCGGATGCCGGTGTTCCCGCCGGCAAAAAAGGTGTGGGTACACTCCACATAGATGCGCCGGCTGGAGACTATTGCGGGTTGGTTCCCTGCGTCGGCGTTCAAACGGTCATCTTTCGCAGCCAGATCTGACCGCCACCACCAACGGCACATAAAGGCATCCGGGAATGGAAAAATTCGTACTGCTGGGTAAAAAGCCACATCGTAAACAGCTCGATGCTGAAGGCAGAATTATACATCAAGAAGGCGCGCAACAGGTATTGCTCATTCCATGCCCGCCCTTGCTCCAGCCAATCCCGCGGATATTCGAAATTGGCCGCGACGTCGTGGATATGCACCCGCACTCCGGGTCGCAACGCTGGCAGTACATGGAAAAAGAGCCGGTTCACATCGCTGCCGATCTTGCTTACGTGGGAGGAGTCGATGAATAAGACATCGCCGGCCTCCAGTGCTGAAAAGGTCTCCAACGGCTCCTCTTGCATGCGGCGTTCCAGCAGAATCACCCGCCCCTGGTCGCCCGGTTGCAGGAGAACCTTCAACCGGCTCATGTCCGGATCGATAAAAGTCAACCGCACTTCGCCGCCAAAAACCAGTTCATTGAGGTCGAGCATGGCTGCGGAACTGAATCCGGACCCCACCTCGATGATGCGTCGCGGACGCTCGTGTCGCAGCATGCAATAGAGCATGATGGCATCGAAATGCCCGTAGGATGGATTGCGCAGGTGATAACGGCGTCCCGCTGTCGGCTCCTCGGGGAATGGCTGCTCGGCGTAGTAGGCGGCAAAAGGCTCAAGCAATGCCAGTTGCTTCGACTCATTCAGGTCGACGGCCGGAAAAGGTGGCCCAAAGCCACCGCGGGTAAACGCATCCGCGATTTCCTCTGCCGACGGTATTGGGGAATAGAAATGTCCTGGCGGGAAGAAACGCGCCCAATCCTGCACCTCACGCCGCAACTGTATGTTGCTCTGCTCCAGTTGGCGCACATAATCGAATCGGCGCAGGAAATGTTCAAAAGCCATGATGGATCAACGCTGTCCAGCGGGGGGAAATGGCCCAACCGCGATTACCAGGTTGTAGATGGCAAAACTCAGTTCGCGCAGGTCTCTGTTTCCGGGTGGACACTGCGCCGTCTGGTCGGTGGAAAACTCCAACACCGTCTCTCCCGGCGGCAGGATCAAGGGAGGTGGCTGCATCGTCCGGGGATTGGGCCACAAAGGGTGACTCCAGACCTCCTGTCCCCTCACCCGCAGTCGGGATTGTCGAGCCGTGATGCCCGAGAACTCACCGGTCAGAGTCACCTCGATCGGGTCTTCCCCAACATTCACCAGTTTGAGATATGCGTATTGGCGACCCCATCGCCATGCGCGATCGCCCAGCTTCTCGGCCCGGTACCAACCCTCACCGCAAACGACATTCAGGGACGCCACGTCCGCCCGGTTCCCCCTGATCTGGAAAAACTCGACCGGATATGATTTCAGTTCAGCAAAGCCGGCCAGCACCGACAGATTGCCCGCAAGCAACACTGGCAGCCAAGCCTTGCCCCGCGGAACAAGCATATTGAAAGAAAGGGTCATTGGCAGCAGCACCCGCGTCGCCGCACCGGGATACCCCTCCCAGACGGGTTGTGACACAAACCCCGCAAGACCAGCAAACACCGCGCCTATCCGCCACCACGGGTCTGCGGGCCGCCAGCGGGCAAGGAAGAACCCGACTTGCACCGTCAGCGCCGCGATGCACAGCAGGGTCATCCAGTATAAGCCAACGCCCGCATCTGCCCGCAAATCGACGATCACCTTGGTCCATTTTTCCACAAATCCAGCCAGCGGAAGAGTGAAGTTGTTCAGGCCGGGATCTTGCCGGGCCAGAAACGCCACCGGACAAATGCCATCCAGACAGCCAGCGGAGCAATCATGAAAAGGGCGGCCAGCGCCCGTCGCGCCCACTGCCACCACCCGTGCACAGGCAGTTGCAGCAGCAGGACTCCCGCCAACATGCTGGTTTCCTTGGTCAAAGTCGCGGCCGCCAGCGCCGTGACGGCACCGGCTGACCGCCGGCATTCCAACAGAGCCACCGCGGCAGCCACCGCTACCAAAGCCGGCAGGTCCACGAGCGAATTGCGCAAACTCATCAATACCCCGTGCGAAAATAGCACCGCTCCCCACCGCAGTGCGGACTGCAGGTCGTTCAACGGCAGCCAGCGGAACAGCAGGAAGGCCAGTGCCAGCCAGCAGGCTACGTTCAGCAACGCATACGCCTGTACAATCCAGGCCGGACGGCCCAGTCCAGCCGCCCACGCCACCCACGATGACATGATGCGTTTCGCCCGGTAGGGCAGATTGTCGATCGAATGGATCAGCGCCGGTTCGTCCAATAGCGGGTGCAGCGCAAGCTGGACGTAATAAGCACCATCATAGCCGTAGCATTCATCATAGACGTAATGGGGCACGCGCGCCAGCGCGGGAACGATCTTGAGTCCTGCTTGGTTCCGATCGTAATCAGGCTCGAGAAGCCGGTGATCGGAGAATGGAAACGCGCCACCGACAACAACAGGAAGAACACACAACCAATCCCGGCCAGACGGTAGCGCATGCGCCAAAGGGTTCCAAAGAACAGGCGGGTGAAGCTGGGAGCTGCGATGTTCATGCCTGTCTTGTCCCCGTTGGCGACAACCTCCGGCTCGGCGCAATGTGCTGGCACTCCACAAGAATCATCAATGATCTGGGCATCACAGGCCCTGCCGGTCGCATGACTAATCCACACTCCATGTCTCTATTGCCGGTGGCCCTTGCTGGTGGCATTGACCGGATACGGCGTTTGTCCGACGTTAAGGTGATACGAAATTGCTTTTTGAGGGTGTTGGGTAGCACTTATCACGGGTCTGGTCAAGAATGCTTTCGTTTGCATTCTTGGCAAGGGAGGAGCAGAGATATGCATCGTCATTGTGCCAGACCCCAGACGAGTCGATGTTGTGCAGGTCGGCGCCAGTTGGTCTTCGGGCACGTTGTCTCACTTCGGGAGGTCTTGAAAGAGGGTGGTCGCGCTCGAATCCAGCCAAGATCCTCCGGCGAAACCTTCAGAAGCGAGGGACAGTCCCCATAGCTATTCCAACCGATTTCAACATCACTTGACCGCCTCGCAACCGCATCCAGCGACATTTTTTGTGGTTGGGACCTGGGACGTTTTAATTCCCCAAATGACGTCCTGGTTGCTCAGGGGATGATTCTGGGTTCGGGCCAAGAGCCTGCCGAATGCATCGCGCATTTCCGACGTGGTTGGCGGTGAAGAACGCAGGCTATACGAATTCGGGACACATTGGAATGGGGTCAATGATCTGGCGATTACAGAGGAAGAACTACACAAATTACACTGAAATCCAGCGATGTGCCGGTTCATTCCTCGGGGGTGGACCGCATTTCATCTGCCTGGGTGTGCATGGCTGGTCGTGCGGCGTCCCCATACTTATTTAAGCTCCGGCGGTCTTTGCAGTGCAGCCTCCAACGCTAGACATCCGCGACCGTTTCCGCTCGGGCATTGCGTTCTATGGCCTCGATCAGGGTGGCAAAATCATGCGGTAGTGGGGCTTCGAAATTGAGCCGCTGGTGGGTGATGGGGTGATCGATGGCGAGGCGCCAGGCGTGGAGCATCTGGCGCTCGGCGGCGGCAAGGATCGGCTGCAATGGCGTCGATTTGACGGCCTTGGCCCGGCGTTTGCCGCCTCCGTAGACAGCATCCCCCACCACCGGGTGGTGGAGATGGCTCAGGTGGACACGGATCTGATGGGTGCGCCCGGTTTCAATCCGGACGCGCAGCAGAGTGACATCCTCCCAGCGTTTCGCCACCTCCCAGCGGGAAATGGCTTCCCGCCCTCTGCCCTGAACCACCGCCATTTTCTTGCGATCGGTGGGATGCCGGTCCATGAGCGTGATGATTTCGCCCCGCGAGAGGGTCACTCGACCGTAGACCAGCGCCAGGTATTCCTTGGTGACGCCATGGACTTTGAATTGCCGAATGAGATCCAAATAGGCCGCTTCACTCTTGGCCACCACCAGGACCCCGGAAGTATCCTGGTCGAGCCGGTGGACAATGCCAGGACGCAAGGGCGCTCCCTGAATGGCCAGTTTCGAGCAATGAGCCAGCAGGGCGTGGACTAGAGTTCCCTCGCTGTGGCCGGCACCCGGATGGACCACCATCCCTGCGGCCTTGTTGACGGCCAGAATATCGTCGTCTTCATAGAGGATGTCAAGGGGGATGGCCTGGGGCGTCAATTGCTGATCAGGAGCCAGCATCGGCAGCCAGACGGCAACCTGGTCGCCGGTTTTTAACTCGCAGGCGGGTTTGGTGGGGTGATCATTCAGCCACACCTGCCGATCTTCGATGAGTCTTTTGAAATGGCTGCGCGACAGGTCGGGATACTGTTGGTTTAAGAAAACATCCAGGCGGCGCCCGACAGACTCCGCCTGGATGTTAAAGATAAAGTCGGGAGGCCGTTGGCTGTCGCCATCGACCGTGTTTGGTCCGCTACCCGCATTCCTAGTGCCGCCGGCCATGGTCCCCATCTTTGATGGTAGTGAAGATCAACCGGCCAGCAGTGGTCTGCAACACGCTGGTGACCGATGCGTCCACCTCCTTGCCCAACAGCTTGCTGGCGTTTTCCACCACAACCATTGTCCCGTCTTCCAGGTAGCCGATTCCCTGGCCCTGTTCCTTGCCCTCCTTGAGGATCTGGAGACGCAGGATTTCACCCGGTAATACCACTGGTTTGAGAGCGTTGGCCAGCTTGTTGATACTGAGCACTTGAAGGCCCTGTACTTCGGCAACCTGCGCCAGGTTGTAGTCGTTGGTCACGATTTGCCCATTGAGGCGCAAGGCCAAAGCCACCAGCTTGGCATCCACTTCGGCGATGTTGTTGAACTGCTGACGTTCGATGCGCACCTCGGTCAGGTTGTCCTGCTGTAGCCGCTTCAGGACGTCCAACCCGCGACGTCCACGCACGCGCCGGGTTTGATCCGGGCTGTCGGCGATGCGCTGCAGTTCCTGGAGCACAAATTCGGGAACCACCAGTGTTCCTTCCAGAAAACCCGCCTCGACGATGTCCACCACCCGGCCATCAATGATGACACTGGTATCGAGGATCTTGGATTGACCGCCACGCCCGCCGCCCTTGCCAAACCATCCCAAATTGGGGAATCGCAGCTCCTCCACCTTGATGCTTCCCAGAACCATGCCGATGTAACCAAAGATACAGGTCAAAATAATGAAAATAGTAATGCGAACCGTTTGGTTCTCGAGACCGCTAAAACCAAAACCAACCATCTTGGCTATCAACAGGCCGGCTACCAGGCCGATGGTGCCACCAGTGAGCACCTTGATGGGCACGCGGGTGAAGATGCGAATGACCCACGTGGAAATCCATGCCGACAAAATGCCCACAACGACCCCGACCCACGGCGCCCAATGGTGTTCTTCCAGGCTTTTGATCTGGCCGGCGATGAAGTAGCCACCCACACCGCAAATGGCAAATAGAAGCAATCTCAATACGAGCCCTGCCCACTTCACGAAATCACCTCCCTCCTTCCCTTCGCTGCCGTGGCTATTATGAAACCCACGGGAAATCGTAATATCGGCTGAAGAGTACTTTGCTGCCCAAGTTCAGGCTTGCTTGGCAGGAAGCCTGTCGCACAGCAACTCGCTACACCGCGAGCATCGAAAAGACATCCTGTTCAGCTTGTTCTTCAGTGACTCCCTGCGAAATGGACAATTCACGAACCAGCAAGTTGCGAGCGGTATCCAGCATCTTCCGCTCCCCGAAGGAGAGTTCTTTATCCTCCTTCAGCACGTGCAGGTCGCGAAGCACCTCGGCCAGTTCGAAGATGGACCCGGTTTTGATCTTCTCCATGTATTCACGATAGCGGCGGTTCCAGGTACCACCGTCCACCGAAATCTTCTTCGTCTGGAGAATGGAATAAACTTTGGGGATCTCGGTATGATCAATCAGCACACGCAACCCCACCGCGTCAGCATTCTGGATGGGGATCATGATCTTCATGTCATTTTCGAGGATGCGCATGATATAGAAATCCTGCCTATTCCCAGCAATATCTCTGCTTTCGATACATTCTATCCTGCCCACCCCATGCGCTGGATAGACAGCCAAATCACCCACGCTAAACATCATTGCCTCCAAGTGTGCGGTCACACTTGACCCTTTCGCAGTTTTCAGGCGACCCCTGAGAATTTAGTATTTTACCATCATATCGGGGCGAAGCAAAGGCCAAAGCAGGTGGTCGTGCGGCGAGGACACCAAGGCGTGGGATCGCACGTCACTGGAGTGCCGGCAAACGGTCGAGGAGTGCTGACCGCAGCTAGCGAGTTTCCACCCGGAAGGCCCATTTCTGGGTTCGCGCCTGCGCGGGAATGACGATCAAGAGCCTCTTCAGTCGGGAGAAGCTGGTGTCAAACGGTGGTTTCCAGATGCACATTAGCTAGCCGGAATGCCGGTAGACAGCAAGGGGGGAGCTCCGCCTGGTTAGTCGGCGTCCGGCGTGGATGGGTCAGGACCACTCTGAGTCCGGTTGAAACGGTTCATGGCCGCCGTCAGTCCGGAGACCACCACGGCATTCACAGCTTCGGCCCCGAGCACAATCATTTCCGCAAAGGCCGATCGATCTTGGGGATACGGGGGCTTCAGGACGAAATCCTCAACGGCTTCGCCGAACAGCGGCCGACCGATGCCCAGTTTCAATCGAGCAAAATCCCTATGTCCAAGCTGCTCCATGATGGAGAGCACGCCGCGGTGGCCGCCGGCGCCGCCCCGTTGGACCAGCTTGATGCGGCCACTGGGAAGATCCAGATCGTCGTGAACCACCAGCATCTGTTCGGGAGAAATGCGGAAATCCCGCAGCATGCGAATCACCACAGTGCCGCTCAAGTTCATGAAAGTGGTGGGCAGGCACAGCAGCAGCTTGCGTCCCCGAAAGGTTGTCTGTCCCCAGCAAGCCGGGTACTTGCGCTCGCTCAGGGTGACCGAAAACTCGCGGGCCACCAAGTCCACAACCTGGTAGCCCGCATTGTGTCGGGTATGCTCATAGCGTCTGCCGGGATTACCCAACCCCACCACAGCTACGGCGTTGCCCTCATAATCCATAAGCAGTCACGCTCAGCTACCGGAGACCGGAGAAACCGGGCGGGTGGCATCATTTCTTCTTAGCCGGAGCGGCAGTCTCCGGTTCTGCTTCTTCGGTCCCGCCTTCGGGCGCTTCCATGGTGGCTACGGCAAAACCGGCATCGTCGGTCAACTCGAAGGGCACCACGGAAACCAGATCGGCCACGTGTAACGTTTGACCCAAATCCAGACTGGATACGTCGATCTCGATCTTTTCGGGAATTTCTCCAGGCAAACAACGTACTGTCAGGAAGCGGCTCAACTGGTTCAGTGCACCACCCTTGTCCACCCCTAGCGGTTTGCCCTTCAGCTCCACCGGAACTTCCACTTCGATGGCCTTATCCATGGCCACTTCGTAGAAATCCACATGCAGCAACTGGCGGCGCACTGGATGGACCTGGATCTCGCGGAGCATGACATGCTTGTCCTGACGTGTCTGGCCGTCTTCTATCACCAGGTTGAGCAATTTGTGCTCGTCCCCCATCTCCCGAAACAGCTTTTCCATGCGAAGCGCGGGAATCGACAGCGGCGTCGCTTGGCTGTTGGGTCCGTAAAATATGGCGGGAACCATTTCCTGCCGGCGCAGCCTGCGAACTTCATTTTTGCCGATCTCGGTCCTCAACTGGCCAACCACTTGCACATCCATAGGATAACCTCCGAAAATTGGCGCCGTGTATCGCTCGGCCGAACATCACAGCTAAACGAACAAGGAGCTGACTGATTCCTCGTTGTGGACCCGTCTAATGGCTTCAGCCAGGAGATGGGCGACGCTGATCACCCGAATCTTGCCACAGGCGGCCGCCTGGGTAGACAGGGGAATGGTATCGGTAACCGTCAGGGACGCCATGGGAGCGTTCTCCACCTTATCGACAGCGCTTCCTGACAGCACCGGATGCACACAGTAGGCATGGACCTCGCTGGCGCCCGAAGCGATGGTCGTTTCCATGGCGCGCATGAGGGTCCTGCCGGTATCGATCATGTCATCCAGGATCACTATCGAACGCCCGCGCACATCGCCCACCACCCTCCAGGCGTTGCCGCCCTGCTCATCGCCGTAGCGCCGGTCTATGATAGCGAGATCGGCATTGAGACGCTTGGCAAAGGCGCGCGCGCGTTCCACACCGCCGGCATCGGGAGCGACAATCACCGCGTCGCTGCCAAACCTCTCCTGGAGGTCCTGCAACAGGACTTTGGCGGCGAACAGGTTGTCCACCGGGATGTTGAAAAAACCCTGGATCTGGTTAGCATGGAGGTCCACCGCAATAATCCGGTGGGCCCCGGCAACCGACAGCAGGTCCGCCATCAACTTGGCGGTGATGGGCACCCGGGGACGATCCTTCTGATCCTTCCGACCATAACCGTAATAAGGGATGACCACATTGATCCGAAAAGCGGAAGCCCGTTTGACCGCATCAATGAGCACCAACAGTTCCATGATGTTGCGGTTGATCGGGTGGCCGGTCGACTGGACCAGGTAGACATCCTTGCCACGCACGTTCTCGTGGATTTCCACTCGCACTTCGCCGTCGCTAAACGAACTCACCAGAGCCCGGCCGACCGGTACGTCCAGGATATCACAAATGGCCTGGAGTAGTGCCAGACTGGAATTTCCCCCAAATAGCTTCAAAATCCCGCGCATGCGCAACCCGGCTTATTCTGTGGGCAGCTTCCATCACCCTGCGCTCATACAGAGGCGCTGCCGATCATGGACCTGGCAAAACGAACGGTTTCAAGAAAATAATGGCTGGGGCGGGAGGATTCGAACCTCCGAGTGCGGGTTCCAAAGACCCGTGTCTTACCGCTTGACGACGCCCCAACAATCAGCTTATGGGCTACGCATTCAAGTTAGTCACATCCGGCCCGCTCAGCACCTGGGTGGTCTGTACCCAGCACTGCGGCCAGGCTTGCCGCGCCAGCTCGCCAGTCTCCACGGCCTGGGCGACTGTGCCAAAAACAGCAAAAACAGTCGGCCCGCTTCCGCTCATCAGCGCTCCGAGAGCACCGTGGTCCACAAGCCACTGCTTGATCTGGGCGATAACCGGAAAATCGGCGACTGTTACGGATTCCAGATCATTTACCAGAACCCGTGGAAGATCCAAAGGCTGGGCCTTAAACGCACGAATTTTAATGGCCGCCCCTTGCCTTGTCAATGTCAATTTTTGATAGACGCTGCGGGTGGATACCATTATTGGGGGCTTGATGAGCACCAGCGGATAGGCCGGAAGACCATCGACCCATTCCAGCT
Organism: uncultured delta proteobacterium; assembly: GCA_963828705.1. Taxonomy (GTDB): domain Bacteria; phylum Desulfobacterota; class Syntrophobacteria; order Syntrophobacterales; family Syntrophobacteraceae; genus CAWDJT01. Next base: position 41,438 of record CAWHGA010000047.1, on the reverse strand, counting down.
GTTCACCGATACCAGTAGCCAGAGCCGGGCGCTGTTGCAGAAAAAACGCCACATCAGCCCCCAGCGATCGCGCCAGATCCACCAGAGCAGGCGCCGCCAGGGGTTTGCCGGCCATATCGTTGAGTATTGCCAGGAGCACCCCGGCATCGGCGCTGCCGCCACCGAGGCCGGCACCTACCGGGATGTTTTTCACCAGATTGATGTTCACCCCCTGGGAAAGCTGGGTTTCTCGGCGAAATTGGTCAGCCGCCCGCCACACCAGGTTGCGTTCGTCCTGGGGCACATCCGGGTGTGAGCATGTCAGACTGACTTTTGGGCCGCCCAGCGTCACTTCCAGATGATCATACACCGCGATGGGAAGCATCAATGAGGACAGTTCATGATATCCGTCCGCACGCTTGCCGACCACTTCCAGCCACAGATTGATCTTGGCGGGCACCAGGGCTGCGATTGCGCTCACACCGGCTCCTGCCTGTTATTAGTCCAGATCCGATCGCTATTTGCTTTTCTGCACAAAGCGCATGCGCAGGTCATAGAGCACGCCCTTGATGAGCCTGTCCTCATCTGCATCCAGATTGCCACGGGTCTTTTCTTCTATCATTCCCAGGGTATCGATGATCTGCTTGGACAGTCCGAGGTCCTGGTGCATCCGCCGGGAAACCGGTTCCGGGATTTCACCCAGGTGCACCAATGCCGACGAACTCAAAGAAAAGACAAATGTCGAGAAGTTGACTTCGGGCAGAGGCATGCTGTGCGTTCCGCTGTCGTCGTTCTGCGGCGGGGTCTCCTCAACGGGCGTCCGGCTCTCCTCGGACGCTTCGCCGGAAGGCGCTTCTGCCTCCCTGGCAGTGGCCGCCTCGGGTTCCGTCTGGGCGATCATCCAGCGAAATCTTGCGGCTGTCCTTGAACACAAAGCCTTGGTCTACTTGGTCTTCCTTCATCAGCCGATCCTCCACAACAATCGAATGTTACAGCTCCAGGGCCTGCACCACATCGACGTTTTTCAGCTTCAACAGTTCCTGTACCACATGGGGAGGCACCGGCGTGTCCGTGCGCAGGAAGATAATGTTCTGTCCGCGCTCCAGGACCTGCCCCACATCCATCATGGAGATGTTGACCTCATGACGCCCTAGAGTCGTGCCGATGGCACCGATGGTCCCGGGCGTGTCAATGTTATAGATCAACAGCATATGGCCGTCCATCACCGCTTCCAGACGGAAATCGTTGATCCGCACCAGGCGCGCGTCACGCTTGCCGAAAATGGTCCCGGACACCAAGTGTTTTTCCTCGCTGGTCTTCATAGTGACATTGATCAGGTTGGTGAAATCTTCGGCTTCCTTACGCACGGATTCGGTGACCTTGATGTTGCGTTCCTGGGCAATGATCGGGGCGTTCACGAAGTTAACTTCATGGCTGAGATAGGGAGTCAGCATCCCCTTGAGCACCGATATGGTCAGCGGCCGAGTATCCAGTGAGGAGGTATCACCGATGTATTCGATGGATACCTCTTCGACCGCACCGCGGACGATTTGGGCCAGCAGACAACCAAGTCGCTCCGCCAGAGTCAGATAAGGTCTCAGACCCGCCAGCACTTCCCCGTCAATCATGGGTGCGTTGACCGCATTGCGAATGGTGCCGTGCAGCAGGTAATCGATCACCTGATCGGCCACGGCCAGGGCCACATTCTCCTGAGCTTCGTCGGTGGATGCGCCCAGGTGGGGGGTGGCAATGACCTGGTCCAAAGTGAGCAGCGGGTTGTCCTTGGGGGGTTCCTTGGCGAATACATCCAGGGCCGCGCCAGCCACAATCCCGGCCTGGATGGCATCGTAGAGGGCCGCCTCGTCCACGATTCCGCCGCGGGCGCAGTTGAGGATGAACACGCCCTTCTTTCATCTTCTGAAAGGCGGCTGCGTTGATGAGGTTGCGTGTCTCCTGGGTCATGGGCGTATGAACGGTAATGTAGTCAGCCCGAGCGTAGAGTTCATCGATGCTAACCGCTTCGATCCCCATCTTTTCAATGGACTGCTTACTGATGTAGGGGTCATAGGCGATCACATTCATCTTGAGCCCCTTGGCACGGTCCACCACCACCCGGCCGATGCGACCCACTCCGATGATGCCGAGGGTCTTGTTGAAGACCTCCTTGCCGCGAAAACGCTTTTTCTCCCACTTGCCTTCACGGATGGATGCGGTTGCCTGGGGGATGTTGCGGCTCAACGACAGCAGCATGGCAATGGCGTGTTCCGCGGTGGTGATGACGTTACCTTCCGGGGTGTTCATGACCACGATACCGCGCTTGCTGGCAGCGGAGATGTCAACGTTGTCGAGACCAATGCCCGCCCGGGCCACGACCTTAAGGCGATCGGCCGCTTCGATAATGTCTTCTGTCACCTTGGTGGCGCTGCGGATCACCAAGGCATCGTATTCCTTGATGACCTGTCGGAGTTCCTCGGGGGTCAAGCTGGTGTTGACCTCCACCTCAAAGTCGGGTACCGCCATGAGCTTCTCAATTCCCGATTCTGCCAGTTGATCACTCACCAAAATCTTCATTCCGCCCTCCTGAATCGATCCATAGCCACCCCTGGAAGAACTCGTCTCGGCTTTGAATCATTTTGATTTTACTTAATAATTTTCATAGTATGAATACCGTATTGCGAGCTTCTCTAGCATCCCGGTCGTAAGCTCGTCAAGGAAGAACTCAAGCTTTTCGCTTGGTTCCGGTTGGTTGTGGCTCACAAACAGCCAATATCAAGCCGTTCACGATCTGCTTGTGCTGCCTGCTGCAACGAACTTCATGACTTCATCCCACCAACTTAACGTCGGGGCGATCGGCCAACTATTGTGGCCGGCGTTCGGAAAGACCCACAATCGCTTGGTGGCGGAGATGGACTGGTAGAGCCTGGTGGTCAGCCGGTTGGGGATGATTTCATCTTGGTCAGCCATAAGCACTGCCACTGGTCCTGGGAAGTGCCGCAGGTTCATGATGTTGTCGTAGCTGTCCCGGACCAGCCAGCGGGCAGGCAAGAACCGGTAGTGGGCGTGTGCAGTGCTGGGCAAGCAGTCCCAGGGGGTGAGCAGGATCGCACCGTCGACCGCGAGGTTCTGATCGGCGGCCACAGCACAGGCCACTCCGCAGCCCAGCGATTCGCCCCACACATAGAGCGGCCGCCCAAATTCCGCCAGAGCCATGGCCACGGCCTTCCGTCCGTCGGCTACCAGGGCGGCTTCCCCGGGCTTACCGGAACGGGCCCCATAGCCCGGATACTCCACCAGGATCACCCGATAGCCCAGCCTTTGCAAGGCCTCAACATAGTACAAGCGGTCCGAGGCATCCCCGGCATTACCATGGAAGACCATAACCGTACCCCGCACCGCCCCCGGCAGGTTGATGGGAATAAACCCTCGGTATGCCTCCGAGCTCTCCGGCCAAGGTTGCAACCCTGCACCCCGGGCGTCCCGAGTGGCTTGTTGCAGCGAAATCCGATCGGGCAAGTAGATCAGCCGATCCTGGAACAGATACGCCAGCAGCAGCAGTGCGCCATAGACCAGCAGACATTGCATGAAGAACATCACAACTCCCTTCGGTCGCCGCAGCCACTTGCGGCTCGTCGGATGAACCTTGGTTTCAAGCTCGGTCATGGCAAACTCCTGGGGAGTTGCTCGGCAAATCGGATGGACATCATCTCAGTTCATATGAAGGTTCACGGTGAGCCGATGGCGAGGCATTTTCTGGCCTTCTTCAATGTTCCAGTTGAATGAACCTTTCACGACTCGTTGTGACCTGCAGGGTCATGCGGTCAATAGAATGCGGAGTTAGTCTGTTTGGGATGTGAACGCCCCGAACCCTCCCGCACCGCAGTGGCAAAAAGGGCCACTAGCAAGGACGGCAAAGCAACCCACATCAGCCTCGCTGCCGATGACCTGCATCCCGCTGGCGGTGAAGAATTGTGCCATGCTTAGAGGGGCAACGTCGACAGGTCGCCAGGGAAGGAAGAACCGCTCATTCAGAAATGGCGCGAAAAAGGCCACCCCACTACCGCCGTTGGTCATGGCGTCGAGCAGGCCGTGGGAAAGGGTGCAGACGAACAGGTACAGGCCGAGCACTGCTGCCAGCCCACGCCCTTTGACGATGAACAACGTCACGCCGGCTGCCACCAGACCCAGCCCCAGGGCAAAGCTGATGCTATGCGTCAGGCCACGATGTCCCAAGACGTGGTGGTATGCGATCCCAAGCCGAAAAGAAATGATATCCACATCCGGCAGTGCCGCGCAGCAGACTCCGAGCAGCCACAGCTGGCGAGGCAAAACGGTGCGAGGGAAGAGACTTCCCAACGCCAGGGCGACGGTCGCATGTGAAACGGGAGACGGCATCAGGGTCCTCAGGCAGGCGGCAGATGGAGCCACACGGTGCGCAAATGGGCGGCTGGTCTAAAGCCGGATTGGAACAGGTGAACAGCCGGTGACGGCTATCGGGCAGCGCCTTCGGTCATCACGGCACAGCTGGCGAACTCCGCATCCAGCCAATCCCCGCATCCAACGGCAGGGGTTTTCGGATCTTGTCCTTTTCGGCTTTTTCATTGTCCTGTCGGGCTTTCTCGCCCTTCAGGTCCCGCAGAGCTTCATCCACCTCAGCCTTTTTGGTCGGCGCTGTGGAGAGCAGGTTACTGGCCTTTTCATAATGAAAGATGGCAAGTTTAATGTCTTTGCGCTGCCGGTAATAGCTTCCCAGATGATAGTGAGCCCGCCCCAGGTCGTTCTTTTGACCCAGAACCACCCCCAGCTGGTAGTCGATTTCGGGCATCATCGGGGCCATGCGCTCAGCCCGGTACAGATGTTCCAAAGCTTCGTCGATCCTGCCCATGTCTCGCAGCACCAGCGCCAGACGATAATGGACGTTGACCGCGTTGGGATTTATCACCAAGGCGGACTTGAGCACCTTTCTGGCTTCTTCCAATCGTCCCATCTGGAAGTAAGCGGCCCCCATGCTGCCCAGCACCATCGGGCTATTGGGCCGTTGAATGGCCACCTGGCGAAGCTTTTCCAGAGCCTGTTCGGCTTGATTGAGCCGCAGATCCAGTCGCGCCAGGCCATAGGTGGCCGCCAAGTCCAGGTCTTTTTGGGCGCCCATGGACAGGAGCTTCTGCCTGGCCACGTGGGGTTCTTCATAATCGCTGATAAGCGCCGCCTTCAACAAGGGGAAATCGCCTTGAGGAGGAGGCTGCGCGGGTTTATCCTTGAGCTTTCGTTCCTTGTCCACCAGCATCTGCAGGTAGTGGATCCGTTCTCCGAGCAGGGGATGCGACGAGAGATAGCTCGGGATGCGGGAATCAGCTTGGAACCGCGTGCGGCTGATGGTCTGCATGATGGTGACCATGTTCTGCGTTCGGTAGCCGGCGGCGTCGAGGTATCCAAAACCGAGCCGGTCGGCTTCCTCTTCGTTTTCGCGGCTGTATTCCAACTGCAGCGTCTGGGCGCCGGCCATGGTGCCGATGGCCAGGGCGCTGGAAGCCTTGCCGCCGCCTCCCAGGAAGACCGCCGCCAGGATTCCGGCCAGGGTGGCAATGCTGATGATCTTGCTTTCTTCCATGCGGTGAGCGATATGGCGTGCCTCCACATGGGCCATTTCATGACTGATGATGCTTGCCAACTCGCTTTCGTTGTCCATCAGGTCGATGAGGCCGCGATAGAGAAAGACATAGCCACCGGGGATGGCGAAGGCATTGGGGACATTACTGTTGATAATGGACAGCTGGAACTGGTAGAAAGAACCGTCCAGGTGTTCGGCAATACGGTTGGCAACCGATTGGAGGTAGCCTACCAGTTCCCCATCTTCCACCATGGATAAATGGCTGCGGATCCGTTCAAAGGCCTTGCGCCCCAAAGCCTTTTCTTCGCTCAAGCTGAGCGCCCAAGCCGGTGAACCTGGCCCCATTCCCAGCCACAGGATCAGGCTCACCAGGGTACCAACCACCGATCTTCGGAAATTCCTGGATAGTCGCACCACGTTCATCCTGCTTATCGGTTCGCTGCCGCGAGGTACCAACCGTCACCGGCCGACCAATAACTGCTCACCATCGAGAGCCCAGAGCGGCCTTCGGCCGCACCAGGCATTTACAAAATACCACGAAATCAAGCGTCATAGCTTCCCTGACAATGTTCTTTCGGGCAAGCTGAGTTGACCAAGTGGAACCCAAAGCCGGAAACGCAGGGCTTCATGCCTCAACCCAGCCTACAGAACCCCCAATTATCTGCTAAAAACTGTAGCAGTACCAAGTCTACTGGGAGTGGGTGGCGATCAATCCTATTGAGCCACTGGGTCTTAGCAGTTGGCAGGGGCCGCCTCGGCTACCCCTACCAGAGGCAGATCCACAAGTCTGGCTTCCGACCACAGGCTTTCCAAATCATACACGCGTCGGGTCGGTTCGTAGAAGATGTGAACAATCACGTCCCCATAATCCATCAGGACCCAGTGCCCCTGGTGCCGTCCTTCGACTCCCAGAGGGCGAATACCCTTGGCCCGCAACGATTCTTCGATATGGTCGGCAATCCCTTGCACCTGGCGGCTGGACCGACCACTACAGATGAGAAAAAAGTCGGCAAAGGAACTGATTGCTTTAACATCCAGCAGCACCAGTTCTTCGGCCCGGCAATTGAGGGCCTGCTGCACGCAGAGCAAAGCCGTGGTTTTGGCGTCAATGACATTCTTTGAGAATTTCCGGGTAGCCACTTATTCCTGATTATCTCCTCGAAATATGTTTTTCGTACCAAGGGACCCTGCTTCAACGGGGTTGGAACACTCCCCCTGCCCGCCTTCCTGGTGATAGGTCGGTGGTTCTTCCTCGTCCTGGTACAGGTGGTTGTCCCTAATATAACTGATGACCTCCGGGGGGACCAGATACCGGATCGATTTGCCTTGTGCCGCCAGTTGCCGGATACGAGTTGAGGATACATCAATGCGGGTGACCCGAAGGTAATGTACCGGCAACAGAGTGGGATGAACGAAACGGGACTTCGAGGCATCCCAACGATATCGATCGGAAACATGGTTGTGCAGGTGTCGTTCGAGGTCTTCTTCACGATAGCTGGATCGGCGCATGACGACCATTTGGGCAAGGCCGAACAGTTTCGGATAGTGCCACCAGGTATGGATTTCCAGGAACGCATCCAGGCCCAGCAGAAAAAACAGTTCCGGGGCGCCCTGAAAATGCCGCTGGAGCGCTTTTAGGCTCCGCACGGTATAGGATTTTCCGCCGAGGCGATATTCCAGATCCAAGGCCTGTAATCGAGGGTTGTCCGCAATGGCCAGATTCAACAGGCGCCAGCGATGTTCGAAGGCCAGGATCGGCCGGGCGGTCTTGTGTGGCGGGACCGCTGCGGGAAGAAACAGGAAGCTGTCGAGTTTCAGTGCTTCCAGGGCTTCCTCCGCCACCCTAAGGTGACCGATGTGGATGGGGCTGAAGGTTCCTCCTAAAACGCCAACCTGTTTTGGCATGAACTCATTATTCTCCCTGCAGCAGTTTCAAAGCCTCGTTGTAGTACTAACGCCCTTTCCACTCGCGCGCCCCCCAAGCTCTCACGTTCTCACCTGGCCGTCACCCAGGGCGATGAACTTGGTGCCGGTCAGTTCCTCCACCCCCATGGGGCCGAAGGCATGGAGTCGCGATGTGGAAATGCCGATTTCTGCCCCGAGTCCCAGCTGAAAGCCGTCATTGAACCGCGTCGAGGCGTTGACCAACACCAGTGATGATTGCACATCCTGCAGGAACCGGTGAGCCCGCTGAAAATTGTTGGTGACAATGGCTTCGGTGTGTTGTGAGCCATAGGTACTGATATGGTCGATGGCGGCAGCCATATCGTCAACTACCCGCACCGCCAGGATCAGGTCCAGATATTCGGCGTACCAGTCTTCTTCGGTAGCGGCCGCACAATCTGGCAACAGCGCTTGGGTGCGTTCACAGCCGCGCAGTTCCACACCTTCCCGGCGTAGCGCTACAGCCACCTTGGGAATAAACGCTGCGGCAACGTCGCTATGCACCAACAAGGTTTCCATGGCGTTGCACACACCGGGGCGCTGCACCTTGGCGTTCAAACATAGGGCGAGCGCCATGTCGAGATCGGCTTCGGCATCCACGTAAATGTGGCAAACCCCCTTGTAATGCTTGAGGACCGGCATGCGGGCGTGTTTGGCCACAAAGCGGATGAGTTCTTCGCCGCCACGCGGGATCATCACGTCGATGCAGTCTTCCAGCTTGAGCATCTCCAGCACTGCTTCGCGCTCGGTGGTGGGGATCAGTTGGACCGCGTCTTCGGGGAGGCTGCAAGCCTTGAGCGCAGCTCGCAGGATGTCCGCCAGGCACTGATTGGAATGGATGGCTTCGGACCCGCCGCGAAGCATCACCGCATTGCCGGCCTTGATGCACAGCGCCGCTGCATCCACGGTCACATTGGGCCGGGACTCATAAACGATGCCGATCACTCCGAGCGGGATACGCATGCGCCCGACTCGCAACCCGTTGGGACGCACCCACATGCGGGTGATTTCTCCGATCGGATCGGGAAGCTGCGCCACTTCGCGAAGCCCTGCCGTCATTTCGCCCAGCACCTTGTCGCTCAACCGCAAACGGTCCAGTTTGGCACCCGACAGACCCTTGGCCGCCGCCGCCAAGAGGTCCTCCTCGTTGGCCGCAGCAATCCGCGGCCGTTCCTGGTCCAACATCTCAGCCACGCGTTCCAGGACTTCACGTTTAGCGGTACTGCTGGCACGGCCCATCCGGTGTGAAGCCAGGCGCGTTCGCTGGCCCATCTCCTGGACCATCTGCTGGTAATTCATGCCTTCCCTTTCCTATTCCGTTTCCGCAGCCAGATGTTCGCTGGCCAGCACAAAATTGTTGCGATGGATGACCTCATCGGAATGTTTGTAACCGATCAGAGCTTCAATCTCCTCGCTGCGATGGCCCTTGATCAGGTCAATCTCACTGGATTTGTAGTTGCTGAGCCCGACGCCGATGGCGTGACCGTCTTCGGCCAGACACCGTACCGCCGCCCCCACCCCGAAAACGCCGCGCACTTCACGAACGCCGATGGGCAGAAGCGATTTCCCTCCCCGTTCCAGGGCGGCTGTGGCGCCCGCATCAAGGACCAGGTCTCCGGCCGGTTTGGGGAGATGCGCCAGCCACAGTTTCCGTCCGTGGTAAGCCGGTTGCCGCGGCACGAAAAAAGTCCCGAGATGCTCACCGGCAAACAGCCGCAGGAGCACCTCGCGTTCCTTGCCGGGGGCAATGATCATGGGAATTCCAGAGGTGGTGCATTTCTTGGCTGCATGCAGTTTGCTCAACATCCCCCCGGTACCCACCGTCCCCGATTCCGTCGAAGCGTAAGCCAGTATTCGAGCATCCAGGCGTTGAACCATGGAAATGAGCTGCGCATCGGGATGGAGCCGCGGGTCTCGGTCATAGAGCCCTTCAGTATCGGTAAGGCTCACCACCAGGTCGGCGCCAATCAGGCCCGCCATCAGGGCCGATAGCTGGTCGTTGTCGCCGAATTTGATCTCTTCAACAGCCACCGTGTCGTTTTCGTTGATAATCGGGACAATAGACCATTCCAGCAGGGTCTCAAGGGTGTTGCGGGCATTGAGGTAACGATGGCGCTGGGCCAGGTCCTCGCCGGTCAGCAGCACCTGCGCCACCAGCAGGTCATGTTTGTCAAAGGCATCCTCCCAGGCCTGCATCAGGACGCTCTGGCCGACCGCGGCGGCCGCCTGCTTCTGCGGGATGGTGCGGGGGCGCTCACTCAGTCCCACCTTGCGTACTCCCGAAGCCACCGCTCCGGAAGACACGATCACCACTTCCCGCTGCTGCTGCCGGAGTTCGGCCACCTGATCACTCAAACGATGGATCATGACCCGGTCCAGGCCCTTCGAGCCGGTCAAAACGGCACTGCCCACCTTGACGATGATCCGCCGACATCGCTTCAGCCAGGTCATCCGATCCAGCGATTTGTGCGTCACCCCAATACCCCTTTCGGTCCTCGGAACGAGTCAGTACACGATCCCGGAGGTCTATCCGAAAAACGTAACTCCTCAATAAGTCCGGGCAGATCAATCTGATTCGAAAGCTTCTGGATTCCGGCCCTTCGCGGGAATGACGTACGGTTGCTGCACGTGTCATTCCCGCTGCCTAGGCTGGAATCCAGATGGATCGCGAAGCTCGCCGGACCCCTGGATTCCCGCCGGGAGCTGACGGAACGACATTAGATCGTGCGCCTCAGCTTTCGAGAAGTTGCTGCGAACATGTTCTAAGGGATTCAAATGTAGAGCAAACCTCCAGATGAGAGCAAGCCATTTTACTGAGTCGCTGGTGCGCGTTTCAGGCACTGTCGGGGCAAAGCAGGTTTCGGGCAAAAACTGGACAAGCGGCTATGCTTCGACTATTTCATCGCCTGAATCGGCTTGGGAAAGAATAGTGATGATCTGTTGCAGGAGTTCGTCCAGTCCTTCGCGGCGAAGAGCGGAAAGACACACCAGGGGGTGTCCGAGTTGGCGGTAGGCGGCTGTGACAGTTTCGAGTTCCTCTGCTGAAGCCACCAGGTCGGTCTTGTTGAGGGCGATGATGCGGGGTTTGAGGGCCAGTTCGGGGCTGTGCTGCGCCAGTTCGTGTTCGATCCGGTGGTAAGGCTCCAGTGGATTTCCCGGGTTCACGCTCCCCAGGTCCACCAGATGAACCAGCACGCGGGTGCGTTCGATGTGCTTGAGAAAACGCGTTCCCAACCCGGCGCCGGTGTGGGCGCCTTCGATCAGGCCGGGAATATCGGCCATGACAAACGGCGGCGCATCTTTATAAGCTACCACCCCGAGGTTGGGTACCAGGGTAGTAAAAGGATAATCAGCAATCTTGGGGCGGGCGGCTGAGACTACGCTGATCAGGGTAGATTTGCCGGCATTGGGAAAGCCCACCAGCCCCACGTCGGCCAGCAGCTTCAGTTCCAGGTGAAAATCGCGCTCTTCACCCGGCTGGCCATCTTGTGCAAACCGCGGTACCCGGCACGTAGCCGTAGCGAAACGAGCGTTCCCCTGCCCGCCGCGACCACCCGCCGCCGCTTGCCAGCGCTCGCCGGGCCGCACCAAGTCAGCCACCACTTCACCGCTGTTCGGATCCTTGACCATGGTTCCGACGGGGACCTCGAGGATCAGATCTGCTGCGCCTCGACCGTGCCGGTTCTTGCCTCGACCGTGAGTGCCATTGGGTGCTTTGAAAAGGTGTCGGTAATGGAAATCCAGCAGAGTTTGTTTGCGTTCCGTGGCTTCCAGATAGACATCGGCCCCCTTGCCGCCATCACCTCCGTCGGGACCACCCCAAGGGACGTATTTTTCGCGGCGGAAGCTGACGCAACCTCGGCCGCCATCACCGGCCTGTACGCGGATGGTGACTTCGTCAACGAAGCGCATGGGCCGGTTGGGGCAATGCGAGGGGACTAAGCGGGAAGGGGATAGACACTGATCTTCTGCCGTGTTCTGTCCATGTACTCAAAGGTCACCATCCCATCGATCAGGGCAAACAGAGTGTAATCACGGCCCATGCCGACGTTCTTGCCAGGATGAAACTTGGTTCCCAGCTGTCTCACCAAAATGTTGCCAGCAAGCACAGCTTGTCCGCCAAACTTCTTGACACCTCGCCTTTGGCCGGCGCTGTCACGACCATTGCGGGAACTTCCTCCAGCTTTCTTATGAGCCACGGGTTAACCTCCACAAACAAAAATAAATGGATCAATTTCAGCAGGAAGCACGGCCTTGGTTAACTCGTCTCAGACCCTGTTCCTGAAATAACCACTCACCCCAAATCATTGCGCCTCTACCGCAACCCCGCCGTCGGCCGGGCCAATACCCTGCACCAGCACTGCCGTGTAGGATTGCCGATGGCCTTGCTTCTTGCGGTAGTCCTTGCGGCGTTTGTGTTTGAAGATGACGATTTTGCGGTGCCGCCCCTGTTCCACAATCTTGCCGCTAATGACGGTGTCCGGAATCACCGGCTGGCCCACCTGGATCTGGTCCCCGTCGGCCACCAGGAGCACATCGCCCAACTCCACCTTGTCGCCAACCGCGCCGGGCAGCAGTTCCAGCTTGACCACGACGCCGGGTTCCACCTTGTGTTGTTTGCCTCCCGACATAAACACTGCGTACATAAAGCCCTCCATCCTTCTGGCCGCGGTCATGTGATGCCGCCTGCCGTATTTGAGGACGCCCTGCGGAGTTCAGACGCAGGCCATCCTAGATTTTCGCATAAATCCCTTGCTTCAAAAGCATTTCCTGATATTCTCGCAGCTTCTCGCAATTGTCCAGGCACTTGTTTTTGTCTTCGTCGACCCGGTCGCAGTTCAAGCATGGACTCTTAACCATGTCAACACCTCCTTGCGATATTCTAAACGTAATCGTTTTGTATATTTCATAGGTAAAAAGTCTGTCAAGTTATTTTCAACTTTGCTTGTGGGGAGCTTGAAAGAATCATGCTTCGTCAGTTTTTGAAATCCGGGTGACGGCATCATCGGCAAAGCTCCGGGGTCGGTTTCTGGGTTCGCTGGAGGTGGGTGGGGCTTCTGCTGCCTGTGCGTCTTTGCTGATTCACTCGGAGACGGCGCCAATCTTGACTGTTGCCGGCTTGCCGGCATTGAAGTTGACATAGCGAAAGAAAATCAGTAGTTTTCGCCAAATGATTTGCTGGCAAGGAGAAAGAGTCCCTGCCGGACGACCTTTGCCCGGCTACACCTCGGCAGCGGCGGTCGTCCCTGGGGACAGGGGCCTGCAAGCCGATCCTAACCGGCACGATGCCGTCGTTGGGTTGGTTGGATGCACGGCCCGGAATTGGAGGAATCAGATCACAGGAGATTTATGTTCATCATCGGCAACCTATTCATTGCGCTGGCCAATGTCCTGAATTTTGTACTGCAGCTCTATATGTGGATCATCATCGCTCGAGCCGTTCTGTCCTGGGTGAACCCCGACCCCAACAACGCCATCGTTCGATTTCTCTACAGCATCACCGACCCGGTCCTGTACGCTATTCGCCGCCGCCTGCCGGTGTTTTTTGGCGGTATCGATTTTTCCCCTTGGTTGGTCATTTTGGCCATTATGTTTCTGCAGAAGTTCCTGGTGCCATCGCTACTGGAAATGGGGTTGCGAGTGGCCCGTTGAAAAGCCCCCACAATGGCTTTTTCCACCGGGGAAGCGGGGGAGTTGTTTGCCCTCTATGGGAGCCACTCATCCAGAGCCGCGGAGGCTGCGTCAAGGGTTACAAGGAGACCACAACCATGGCCATCAGCAAAGACTTGCTGGACATTCTGGCTTGCCCGCAATGCAAAGGCAGCATCCATTTGAACCCCACGCAGGACGGGTTGATCTGCGATCAGTGCCGGCTGCTCTATGAGATCCGAGATGACATCCCGATCATGCTAATCGAAGAAGCCAAGCCGGTCTAGGGGGGATAACCGCAGTGGGCCGTCCCTTGCCGTTTGATCGCGCCACCAGGGACCGATTGCTAGAGGCTGTGGCACGCTTCCCGAAGCTGCGCGTGCTGGTGGTGGGTGACCTCATCCTGGACGTGTTCATCTGGGGCCAGGTGCGCCGCATTTCCCCGGAAGCTCCGGTACCGGTGGTGGAGGTGAAGCAGGAAACCCATCTGCTGGGTGGGGCCGCCAATGTGGTACACAACCTGGCAGCCCTGGGCGGGCAGGTGCTGGTGAATGGCATGATCGGCGAGGATACTGCCGGTACCCAACTCTGCGATCTTCTTAGTCAGCTTGACATTCCCGTTCAGGGTGTTGTCCCGGAACCGGGCCGCCCGACAACCATCAAGACTCGCGTCATTGCCCACCACCAGCAGGTAGTCCGCTTCGACCGGGAATGGCGAAGCGCCCCGCAGAGCGCATCACGCGCCGCCATGCTGGCATATGTGAGCGGTGTTTTGCCCGGTGTCGATGGCGTTGTTGTGTCCGATTATGGCAAGGGCATGATCGATGGTGACCTGATGGACGGCCTGCGAAACTTGACGGCTGGCACCAAGATTCCCATCATCGTTGATCCCAAGCCGCACAATTCCGACCACTACCAACACGTCACCCTGATTACCCCCAATAACGCCGAAGCCTCAGCTATGGCGGGCATTCCCATCGAGGACCAGGAGAGCCTGGTCCAGGCCGGTGAGTGCCTGTTGGAGCGGTTGGACTGTCGAATGGTGCTGGTGACCCGCGGTGAAGCCGGTATGGCCCTGTTTCAACGGGGTGAAGCGATGACCACCATCCCTACGGTGGCGCGGCGCGTCTACGATGTTACCGGCGCTGGGGATACGGTGGTGAGCACCATCACCCTGGGGCTCCTGGCGGGGCTTGCGCCTGCCGATGCCGCCGCCTTGGCTAATATCGCCGCAGGCATTGTGGTGGGTGAAGTGGGTACCGCCACGGTGGCCGCCGCTCGCCTCATCCAGACCATTGAAAATGGCATCTGATCGAGGCCGGGAAGGTGGACCGTGAGCACCCCTCGCCCCCCGCTACCAGCCAAGCTCGTGGTCGGTTTGCTGTTTCGCGATACCAATATTCACCAGCAGGCACTGTACTCCCTGGGAGAGACCTTCGGCGCCCTGGATCTCCTCACCGAACCGGAACCCTTCACGTTCACCAAGTACTATGATCGCGAAATGGGCCCCGGTTTGCTCCGCCAGACCTTGTCATTTCTTGACCTGGTTGCTCCGGACACCCTGGCCGAGGTGAAACTCACCACCCAAGCCCTGGAACAGCGCTTAAGCCGTGACGGGAAAAGAACCATCAACATCGATCCCGGGTTGCTAAGCGAAGAACGGCTGGTGCTGGCCACCGGCAAGAACTTTACCCATCGCATCTATCTTCGCGACGGCATCTATGCGGACCTGACCTTGATCTACCAGAAAGGTGGCTTCCGGGCGTTCCCCTGGACTTACCCGGACTACCAGACGCCGCGCCTGTTGCACTTTCTTGCCGCTCTGCGGCAGAAACTCCAGATTCAACGTCATGGCCGTCTGCCCACGCGCACAGGAGGCCCCCTTGATTCGTAGCATGACCGCCTTCGGGCGAGCCCTAAAGGAAGACCAGAGCCACCGCGTATCCATCGAGGTGCGCGCCCTGAACAGCCGCAATCTGGACGTGGTGCTGCGCTTTCCCAAAAACTGCCTGGAACTGGAAGAACAGACGCGCAAGCGCATTGCGGAGCGTTTCCAGCGCGGCCGCATCGAAGTCTACGTGCAACTGGAAACAATTGCGGTGGGTCAGCAGGCGGCCCGCGTCAACCTCGAGCTGGCTCGGCATTACTGGGAGCAACTCCAACTGCTGAGCGCCGAATTTCCCGGCAGCAGTGCTCCTCAACTGGATCATCTGTTGCGGTTTGCCGACATCTTTGAAACCACCGGCAACGGTGTGGACCCGGCTATGTTGGCACCAATATTGACCTCGACGGTTGCCGCCGCCCTCGAGGCCCTCGACGAGATGCGCCGGCGCGAAGGGCAAACCCTGGTGGAGGATTTACGGATGCGGCTTGCCGGGCTGAGTGATGCCATTGCCGGGGTGGAAGCCCGCCGGATTGGTGCTGTGGCCGAATACCAGCAACGGCTCCGTGAGCGTCTCCAGGACCTGCTCGACAATGTGCAACTCGATGAAGAACGATTGCTGGTGGAACTGGCCATCTTTGCCGAGCGCTCCGACATCACCGAGGAGATTGTCCGGGCCCGCAGTCACCTCGAGCAGTTCCAGCAACTCCTGGGGGGCAGCGAATCAGCTCCCGGACGCAAACTGGATTTCCTGTCCCAGGAACTGCACCGCGAAATCACTACCATCGGTTCCAAAGCTAATGATCTGGTGATCTCCCAGGCGGTGGTACAGATGAAGAGTGAAATCGCCAAGGTTCGAGAACAGGTACAAAATATTGAGTGATCGTGAAAGCTTGGGCCTGAGACGGGGCAATTCCTGCCGCCACCGCCCTGGATCTGGGGGCATAGTGATTTTGTGGACAAGGTGAAAACGTCTTTGCATTTTGCATAAGATCTCCTAGAGTGTTTTGGCGTTTTTGCCGTCACAATTCGGCTTGGGGATGGAACTAACCAACAGTGAGGCAGGGGATGGAAACCAAACTTCTTAACATCGGTTTTGGCAATACGGTTGTTGCAAACCGGGTAGTAGCCATTGTTTCACCCACGTCCGCGCCCATGAAGCGCCTCAAGGAAGATGCCAAGGAAGCCAACAAACTGATTGACGCCACCATGGGGCGCCGTACCCGCGCCATCATCATCACCGACAGCGACCATGTGATTCTTTCCGGGGTACAGGCCGAAACCATCGCCCAGCGCCTTATGGCGGACCATGCCGGCAAAGACGGCAATCTGCTCAAGAAGGACAAGGAAAAAGACTAAACCCATGGCGGCACCACCATCCAGGGGACACCTATACATCATCTCAGCCCCATCGGGAGCGGGCAAGACCACGCTGATCCGAAAAATTCGCGAACAACTCCCCGAGATCCGCTTCTCTGTGTCCTTCACCACCCGATCCCCGCGTCCCGATGAGTTGCCTGGCCGTGACTACCATTTCGTGTCCCGCAATGAATTCCTGCGGGGGATCGAAGCCGGGCGTTTCCTGGAATGGGCCGAGGTCCACGGTCATTTCTACGGTACCGAAGCCAGTCAGATCGAAGCAGGGCTTGACGCAGGCCATGACATGATTCTCGATATCGATGTCAAGGGGGCGAGTCAGGTTCGCTGCAGCCACTCGCAAGCGCACACCATTTTCATTGTGCCGCCGTCTCTGGAGGAAATGGGCCGTCGATTGCGGGCACGCAACACGGAATCGGAACAACAGCTGGTCAAACGGCTGGCAGTGGCCCGTCAGGAACTGCAACTGGCTCCCTGGTTCGATTTTGTTGTGATCAACGATGTTCTGGAAGAAGCCTTCGCCAGCCTGCTCAGCATTCTGAATGCCTGCCATTGCCTGAGTTCCTCCCGGGCAGATCGCCTGAAAGCACTCCTACAGCCCCAGCCGCAGATCTGAAGGTCGTTCATTGCCGCTGAGGCGTTACTTGCAGCCATCGCCTATGTGATGCAGGCTATGAGAATCCGACCGCAACCTATGTCACAGCCCAAACCACCGCGAAAAGAACCGAAATCTACCGAGCCCCTCTGGATCTGCGGTATCAATCCGGTTCGGGAAGCCTTGCGGGGGGAGACTGCGGTTCTGGATAAGCTGCTCCTGGGCCGCAACTCCGATGACGACCGGGTGCTGGATCTGGAAAGGCAGGCCCGGGAACGGCGCATACCCGTGGAACAGTTGAACCGGGAGATGCTCACCGAACTGGTGGGACACGGCCACCATCAGGGTGTGGCTCTGCGTTGTCGGAGTTTCCCTTATGCCGATGCGGAGACGTTGCTTAGTGAGGGCGGAGCGGGGCTTTCGCCACTGCTGTTGCTGGATTCCATTCAGGATCCGCAGAACCTCGGGGCTATTCTTCGCAGTGGTTGTTATCTGGGAGCGGGAGGCGTAATCCTGCCCAGGGATCGCGCTGCCGCGGTCACCGACGCCGTTATCAAGGTGTCTGCCGGTGCGGCTTCGCTTATTCCGGTGGCGCAGGTTACAAATCTGGTGCGCACCCTGGAGCGGTTGAAGGACGTCGGACTCTGGGTGGTGGGATTGGACCTCCAGAGCAACCAATCTTTGTACGATGCCGACCTGACCATGCCCCTGGGACTGGTGGTGGGCAATGAACATAAGGGGTTGCGGCCGCTGGTGCGAGAACACTGCGACTTACTGCTGCACATCCCGGCCCACGGCCCGCTGCAGTCGCTCAATGCGGCCACCGCCACGGCCATTGCCTTGGCCGAGATTCAACGGCAGCGCGCAAAGCATGCAACCACCGACAAGGACGTTAGCATATAGGCGTACTTTGCCTTATCCCGAAGAATCGAAAATACTCGGAGTTTTGGTATTGACCGGAATTATTGCGTTTTGGTGTGATGTGAGACCTGATTGCTGATAGAGGCAATCGGGCGGCCTTCTGAACCTGTTTGCGCGCTGACTCCGGTGCATCAGGCCCACTGAGATCAGACCTTCGGCCGTGTCGGCCGCTGCCCGAAAAGGGCTGTGCCGACCCGCACCAGGGTGGCTCCTTCCTCGATGGCCACGTCGAAATCGTGGCTCATGCCCATGGAGAGTTCGGTAAGCTGCCCTGGATGAGGTGCCGTCTGGCGGAGTTGTTCCAGCAGAGCTGCAACCAGCCGGAAGCAGGGGCGAACCTGTTCGGGGTCTGCCAGGTAGGGCGGAAGCGCCATCAGCCCGCGTATCTGAAGCCCTTCCAGACTGACAATGGATTGAAAGAAAGCCGTTACCTGTTCCGGCGGCAAGCCACTCTTGGACTGTTCTTCACCGACATTGACCTGGATTAGGACAGGGAGCGGCCGGCCGCGTTTGAGGGCTTCGCGGTCGAGCGTCCGGGCCAGGCTCTCGCGGTCCAGAGTGTGCACCAAGTCGAAGGTTTCCACCGCAACCCTGGCCTTGTTGGACTGGAGATGGCCGATGAAATGCCATTGGACGGCCAGGCTGCGGAGTTCCTCCATCTTGCGTTGGGCTTCCTGGACGTAGTTTTCCCCGAGGGTGGTAACACCTGCCGCCACCGCTTCCCTGATGCGTGCCGCCGCCACGGTCTTGCTCGCCGCCACCAGCTGCACCGAGGCTGGATTGCGCCCCCTGCGATGGCATGCAGTTCGGATACGTTCTTGAATCGCCGCCAAATTCACCGCAATCGCCGTCATTTTCGTTCACCCCTCTGGCAGCACCGTCAGCAAGGCGCAATAATCCCTTGAGCCGTGAGATGTTCCACGGTTTCACAAAGAGGTAGGCCCACGACATTGGTATAGGACCCGTTGATGGAGCGCACCAGACAACCCCCCAGTCCTTGAATTCCGTAGGCTCCAGCTTTGTCCAGCGGTTCCCCGCTGTTCAAGTAGGCCGTGATTTCGGCTGCCGACAGCCTTTTGAAACGCACCTGGGTCACCACCGCCGCGACTTCCTCAATGGCGCGCCGGTCGTGTCGCAGGCACACAGCGGTGATCACTGCGTGCTCGCGCTCGCTGAGCTGCTCCAGCATGCGGCGTGCGTCCTCGGTATCTACCGGTTTGCCGAAGATCACCCCGGAAAGCACCACGATGGTGTCGGCTGCCAGCACCCATTGTTCGGGGTGAATGGCGGCCACGGCCGCCGCCTTGTCTTGTGCCCAGCCCTGCACCAGTTCCGCCGGGGATCCGACTGCATGCCGGCTTTCTTCCACTCCACTCACCACAACCTCGAATTTCAGTCCCAGGGATTGGAGCAATCGCCGGCGACGTGGCGAGGCCGAAGCCAGGATAAAGGGTTCCAGCGTCTGGAACAACCGTCGCTGCGGATCTTGTGAAGATTCCATCACTTCTTCGAGATCCTCTTCATTGAGGTTTTGGCTGGCTGCTCAGGTGAAACACTGTTCGGGCGTTATCGGTGGTCTGACGGGCGACGTCGGCAAGCGGCAGGCGCCTGAGTTCGGCCACCTTTTCCGCGGTGTGGCGCAGATACGCCGGCTCGTTGGGCTTTCCCCGGTATGGCACGGGCGCCAAAAAAGGTGCATCGGTTTCCAGCAGCAATCGATCCAGCGGGGTTCTCCGCACGACATCTTGCTGGATCTCGGCCTTGGCAAAGGTGACCGTGCCGGGAATGGAAAGATAGCCCCCCAAATCCAGACATTGCCGAGCCACCGCCCAATCGCCGGAGAAGCAGTGGAGCACCAGACCATTCAAGGAACGGGCGTAGTCGCCAATGATTCCCAGAAAGGCGTCATAAGCATCGCGTACGTGGATCACCGCAGGAAGTCCCAGTTCCAAAGCCAGTTCGAGTTGTTGCCGTAGACAATGCTGTTGAACAGCACGCGGCTGGCGGTCTCGGTAGTAGTCGAGGCCGATCTCGCCGATGGCAACAACTCGAGGCCGGCGCCCGAGGTCGCGTAGTTCGTCCAGCATCCTCTGGTCGAGGACCCTGGCTCCATGGGGGTGAACTCCGACGGTGGCGTAGACACCGGCCTGGCTCAGGGCCAATGTCACGGCCTGATGGCTGCTGGCAAGGTCGATGCCAATGGTCACCATTTCTTCAACGCCGTTGGCAGCAGCCCGTGCCAGTACCTGGCTGAGTTCGACAAATTCCGGGAAATCCAGATGGACATGGGTATCGATGAGCATCATCACGGTTCACTTTCAGTAGGTGGAAATGGTGTCCACAGGTGAGGTGGTTATACTGTCAACGGCGGATGGAGTCAAACCTGGCGGGTCACGTCCAGAAGGGAATGGTGCGCCATGGAGCTCGCAGCTGGTAGCGGAACGGCAGTCAGTGCGGACCAGCACGCCGCAGAGGGGGCGTGTGGCGCAGGACTTCGCGCAGGGGCACCACAGCCACCC
Source organism: uncultured delta proteobacterium (assembly GCA_963828705.1). Taxonomy (GTDB): domain Bacteria; phylum Desulfobacterota; class Syntrophobacteria; order Syntrophobacterales; family Syntrophobacteraceae; genus CAWDJT01. Next base: position 20,964 of record CAWHGA010000047.1, on the reverse strand, counting down.
GTTCTTCGGCAAAACGGTTGGATTCCTGTCTCAGCACCTTGAGGGTGGCGGCATGCGGATGGCCGATGGCCACGCTGGTACCCTGGATCTTGGCTTCGCGAATGAGGCGCTGCAACTGGGAACGGACAAAGCTTTCGGTGGGTTCATGGTCGAGAAAGATGTCGCGCCGGCCGCATGGCACATGCATCTGTTCGGCCATAGTGCAGGCTACGCTGTTGTTGCTGGTGTAGCTGTCCAGAAAGTACATGCCGCGGCTGCGGAGTTCAGCCAATACGGATTTGAGGGGTTCCGCCTGTTCCGTAAAGGTCGACCCCATGTGGTTGTTGACCCCTGATGCGTAGGGGACACTGGCCAGGGCATTTTGCAGGGCCTGACGCACCTGGGTGCTGCCCATGGAAACCAGTAGAGCCCCAGGTCCCGGGTTCACCTGCGGGTAACCGTGCGGTTCCATAGGCATGTGGAGCAGAATTTCGTGGCCGTGATCATGGGCCAACTTGGCAATCTCGCGGCTGTGCGCCTGGCGCGGCATCACCGAAAAGGTCAAGGCCAGCGGAAGCGTTAAGAACTCCTTGGCCGCCTTGAGATCGACACCGAAATCATCGATCACGATGGCTACTCTTCCGAGCGTCGGCAATCCCGGCGCCGGAGGTGAAGCGCCGGGATCCTTCCCCGATCTTTCTGGGACGCCGGCACCGGCAGGGGTGTCACCTTCTCGGGCTGGTGACGAGGTGGCGGAAGTCGCCACCAACCACACCTCATAGGAGAGACGGCGATGGACGCCGATAGCGAGGCGCAGGCGCCGCGGATTAGCGCCGTCGGCCTTGGTTTCCACATCCGGACCCAAACTGGCCAGCTTCTGCAATAGCGCGTTCTTCAACGCCGCAAGGTCACGGTCGGGGCCACACGGCACTTCCATTTGCTGCACATACCAGATGGCACCGTCGGGAGCCGTGTGTTTCACTTGGCGCCGCCGTACTTGGTCAATAGCTATGCCCTCCGCCTTCAGAAAAGCCCTGAGGAGGTTGTCCGCGCGATCCAGTAGCGATTCCCGCTGAATGTACCGATATTCCTCGAACAATGGTGGGGTATCCGCCGTCGGCAGAGGGGCCGCAGTTTGTGTGTTGTTGGCTTTGGCCGGAGGTATTCTGGCAGCGTCGCGCTGGTTCGCGGGACCGGCTGGTTGTGGTTCGCGCTGGGAATTCCTGTCAGCGCCGACCTTGGCAGTCGTCTGCGAATTTGTTGTCGAGGTTGATGGCGGGGACTTCGCCGGGGGCTTTACCGACTGGGCGGTGGTGGGTTCCTTGGCGGGTTTTTTTGCGCTATCTTTGCCGGTTTTGGCCCACAGGAGGAGACTTGCCAGGCCCACCAAGGCCACCAGCCACACGGCAAACAGCGGTGTCGAGAAAAAGAAACGAGATTTTGATCTCTTCGGTCTGGAACTGCGAGGTCGTTTGGATGAAGAAACGGCAGAGCGTGTTCCAGAACTTCGCCCTGCCGTCCGTTGTGTTTTTGCTTTTTCCGGTCTTAGCGGTTTTCTGCGTCAAGGGATTTGCCTGGTATCCTGATCACGCCATCCCAAAACTAGAAACGCATCTGGGAGATAATCTTGTAGCTTTTCAGGAGTTCCAGTGCGCGTTCCAGTTGGTTGTCTTCGGCAAGCAACTTCTGCACGTCCTTAGAATCCTTATCCGGGCTGCTCTTGCCTTCCGGAACGATCTTTACGTCTGGATTGCTCTTGCCTTCCGGAGCATTCTTGCCTTCCGGGGCGTTCTTCTTCTCCGGCGAAGATTCTCCGGTACGCGATTCCATGTGGCGTGGCAGGTCTTTTTCCTTGAGTGAATGACGCTCCTCACCCTCAGTGCCGCCCTTCTTCTCGCGTTTGACCATCACGTCAGGTTCGATGCCCTTGGCCTGGATGGAACGTCCCGATGGCGTGTAGTAAAGGGCCGTGGTCAGCCGAATGGCGGCGCCATCGCGTAAAGGGATTACGGTCTGCACCGAACCTTTGCCGAAGGTCTGTTCTCCCACAATGAGGGCACGTTTGTGGTCTTGCAGTGCGCCTGCCACGATTTCGGAAGCGCTGGCGCTGCCGCCATTGACCAACACTACCATGGGGTAGGTGTGGGGTTTGGCATTCTTGTGGGCCTCAAACCGCATGGCCTGCCCTTCGAGACGCCCGCCGGTGTAGACGATCAAACCCTCTTCGAGGAACTCGTCGCTCACCTCCACCGCCTGATCCAGCAAGCCGCCGGGGTCATTGCGCAGATCCAGGACGAGCCCCTGCATGGGAGCGTTTTTATCCTCCAACTGGTCCAGGGCCTTGCGCAGCTCATTGACGGTGTCACTTTGGAAACTGGAAATCCGAACGTAGCCGTAGCCCTTTTCCAAAACTCGCATGCGGACGCTGCGAATTAAGATGATGTCGCGGGTTAGAGTGAATTCCAGAGGTTTTCGTTCGCCTTCGCGCAAGATGGTCAGTTTGACCTTGGTGCCCTTGGCACCGCGCATCTTTTGCACGGCTTCCATGAGCGACATGTCCTGAGTGGATTGGTCATCGATTTTGACGATCTTGTCATTGGCCTGCATGCCGGCACGATCCGCCGGGGTCCCTTCGAGGGGGGCCACAACGGTAAGGATATTATCGCGCATGGTGATCTCGATGCCTATCCCGCCGAACTTCCCCTCGGTTTCAATCTGCAGTTCCTTGTAATCCTCGGGTTTCATAAACGATGAATGGGGGTCCAGTTCCCGGAGCATGCCGCTGATCGCCCCATAGATCATCTTTTTGGATTCCACCTTCTCCACGTAGTTGTCCTGAACGATGTTGAGGACATCGCTGAACAACCGTAGTTCCTGAAAAATATTGCCACCTTCGGGATCTTTGGCTTCTGCCCAGTAGTGCAGGCTCCATAGCCCGACCAGCACGAACAGGAGTATTGGAAGCAGTACCCTGAGTTGCTTGTTCTTTTGCGCCATCGTGCGTTCCTCACCTTTTTCCATGGATTCACCGCTGACCGGGCAGCCTACTGGGCCCGCTTGGCCGGCAGGCGCCCGGTTGACGAGCGGATGTTTGGTTTCGCTTTGGTTTTCGGATCGTGGATTTTGAAGTGTGGATTTGGCCAGGAAAACCTATCCAATGGAGCACCAATATCCGGCAGAATCCACCCGTCCGATGATCGACTCATTCCTGAGCAGAACGAATGTCGCTTTGCATTATATAGCATTACACGCCAATGAGAATGTTTTTTTCAGGAGATACGATGGCAGAGATCAAGAGTACGCTCGACATCATTATGGAAAAGACTCGTCACTTGGTCTTTCACAATACCGAAGAGGGGAAACAACAGCTCGAGCGTTCTGTCAGAAAATCCCAGGATACCTACAGAAATAACTCAATGACGGCTGCAACCTGGACGCCCTGCCGGAAGAGCATCGTCAAGCTGTGCGGCAGGGGCTGGTGGTTCCTGGATGAACTGGACCAGGAGCATGCGGCTGGCAAGACGGCGACTGTTGCGTGCCAACGTTTTAAAGATTCGGACGTTTTCCATCTCGAAAGTTCGTTTGGGATTGCGATGGTTCGATCATTCTTTGTATGATTCAGTGTTGCGGTTAGGTGATACGCTAACTGTTTTTGATCTGATCGATTTTTCAAGGCCCCTGCTTTGCCGGCAAGGGCTGATTTGAGCTTGTGCATGACTAATAGAATCGAATATCCGCCGTTGTTGCACCACCCGCTTGCGATCAACTCGTTCCGTCATTGGCTGAATGTAGTGAGGACAAGTGGCGGCGTGGATAGAAAGTATATTTGGAAAGCGCTTTTCACCACATTTGTCAGCCCGTTGTTTTCGTTGGCGCGTTTGCGCGACCGGGTATACGCCAAAAGGATCGAGACGCAGGAGATCAAGGAGCCGCCCATCTTCATAATTGGTCATTGGCGCACGGGCACGACCCATCTGCACAACCTCATGAGCCAGGACCCAAGATTGGCGTTCATCTCGGTATTTCAGGCCATGGTTCCGGGGTCATATCTAGCGAAACCATCGATTCTCCCACCGATACTGCGTCGAGTCATGCCCGACAAGCGACCGATGGACAACATGGACCTGTCCATTTCCCTGCCACAGGAAGAAGAATTTTCAGTCTGCCACCTATCGCCGTATTCGATGTATCTGGGATGGTATTTCCCGAGGCGGTGCAAGGAATTATTCTCAAAATATGTCCTTTTTCAGGGAGTCATGGAACACGAAATCAAGGCATGGAAGAAAGACTATGTGGGAATATTAAAGAAGGCCAGTTACCAATCGGGAGGAAAGCGCCTTGTTCTCAAGAATCCCGTGAATACGGCACGTGTGCGGATGCTGACGGAACTGTTCCCTGGGGCTAAGTTTGTTCATGTCTATCGGGACCCCTACGTGGTGTTCAAATCGACCAAAAAGCTTCACCGGGCATTGATTGACCATATGACCTTCCAGGAATTCTCATGCGCCGAGATCGAGGAAAACGTTCTTCTGTTCTACCGTGAGATGATGAAGCGTTTTTTCGCAGAAAGGGAACTGATTCCTGATGGCTGCCTAACGGAGGTCAGGTTCGAAGACCTGGAGAGGCAACCGATGGTCGAGCTGGAACGGATATATGCCGACTTGGGCCTGCCTGGCTGGGAAGATGTGTGTGCACCCATGGAGACCTACCTGACCAAGCAAAAGAATTACCAAAAGAATGAATTTTCCATCACCGACTCGGACATCGCCAAGGTGGAGGCTAACTGGATGTTCGCCATAGACCATTGGGGATATCGGAGACCGATGAGAGAACCTCCTAAACCGCCTCCACCCCTGGTACTGCCCATCCATGGAACTTAGTCAAGGACCGTGTTCAAAGTGTCGGCACCCAGCCTTTAGCGGGCTCTCTTCCACTTCACGCGCGTCTCAGTAACAAAGGACCTGTTCATTCAGAAGAGGATCAGTATGGACCCAATTGCGATTGTAGGTATCGGTTGCCGATTTCCCGGCGGGGTAAATGATCCCCACTCCTTCTGGCAACTGCTGGCTAACGGGGTAGACGCGATTCGCGAGATCCCTGAAGATCGTTGGAGTCAGCGTGCTTTTTGCGATCCTGAACCGGGCAAGCCAGGAAAGACCTATGCTCGCTGGGGCGGATTCCTGGATCAAATCGATCAATTCGATCCCAACTTTTTTTCCATCTCGGCGCGTGAGGCGCCATACATGGACCCACAGCAAAGATTGTTGCTTGAGGTGGCCTGGGAATCACTGGAAGACGCCGGGGTGGTCCTGAGCCGCGGGGAGAAATCGAATACCGGTGTATTCGTAGGCGTATCCACCCATGATTACGCTCAAATTCAACTCAGCTTTGAAGACAAGACGTCGATAGACAGCCACACCACAACGGGTGGGACCATGAGCATTGCGGCAAACCGTATTTCTTATTGTTTCAACCTTTCCGGCCCGAGTATCGCTATCGACACGGCTTGTTCCTCGGCGCTCGTGGCCGTTCACCTTGCTTGCCAGAGTCTTTGGAACAGGGAGTGCGACATGGCACTCGCCGGAGGCGTGAACGCCATCATCATCCCGGATCCCTATATCGGCTTCTGTCGAATGTCGATGCTTTCCCCGGATGGGCGATGCAAAGCCTTTGATGAGGATGGCAATGGCTTTGTGCGTGGCGAAGGGGCAGGAATAATCGTTCTCAAGCGTCTGTCCGAGGCTCTGAAAGCAAGGGACCCCATTTACGCGGTCATTCGCGCCACCGCCTTAAACCAGGATGGCCGTACCGGAGGCATCACTGTCCCCAGCCGAGAGGCTCAGGCGGCTTTGCTCGAGGAAGTCTGTCACAAGGCAGGGATTGCACCCTCCGAAGTGGATTATGTGGAAGCCCACGGGACCGGCACACCTGTGGGGGATCCCATTGAAGCACATGCCATTGGGACTGTGATGGCAAAAAACCGTTCCATTGATAACCCATGTATTATCGGATCGGTAAAGACCAATATCGGCCACCTTGAAGCGGCCGCGGGGATTGCGGGCCTCATCAAGGCCGCTCTGGCCGTCAAGCACCGCTTGATACCCCCCAACCTGCATTTCGTAAAACCAAACCCTTACATACCATTCAGCGAACTTCGTTTGAGAGTCCCAACGAGACTGGAACCTTGGCCGAACGGCTCCCGACCGGCTATCGCCGGGGTGAACTCTTTCGGCTTTGGTGGGACCAACGCCCACGTGATCCTTCAAGAGGCTCCTCCAGTGGATACCGTGAATCAGCCCCGCGACGATTTGTCACACGAGGAAGCGATCCTTGTGCCTTTGTCTGCCAGGAGTGCTGGGGCTCTGGAGTCTCTTGCCCAGGCTATGCGCGACTCATTAAGAAACGATGGGCCCCTTTCTACCGCTTCCCTGCAAGACATAGGGTTTACGGCGAGTCTGCGTCGGGTGCACCATGAGCACCGACTGTGCGCCGTGGTCCATTCGAGGGATGAATTGGCCGAACACCTTGAGGCTTTCATTGCAGGCGAAAGGAGGCCGGGGCTGTATTCCGGGCGGCAGTTTGCCGGCAACCGGCCGCGACTGGCCTTTGTTTTTTCGGGACAAGGTCCCCAGTGGTGGGCAATGGGTCGCGAACTCTTGCAGAAGGAGCCAATTTTTCGGGAAACGATAGAAAAATGCGACCGTCTGCTCAGCAAGTTCGGGACGTGGTCCCTCATCGAGGAACTCACCGCTGACGAATCCAGTTCCCGCCTTGACAACACGGCCATAGCGCAGCCGGCCATTTTCTCACTGCAGGTGGCTCTTGCGGCTCTCTGGCAATCGTGGGGGATTGAGCCCGATGCCGTTGTGGGCCACAGTGTAGGGGAGGCGGCCGCGGCCCACATTTCCGGGATGCTCAGTCTGGAAGATGCCGCGCGGGTCATGTTTCATCGCGGGCGGTGTATGGACCTTGCGCCGGAAAGAGGGAAAATGCTGGCTGTGGGGCTTCCAAAACACGAGGTCGAAGAGCTTCTCGGACCCTACGCAGGGTCCGTATGCCTTGCTGCGATCAACAGTCCCTCATCAGTCACAGTTTCAGGCGATGGCGAAGCGCTTGAGCAAATCGCGGCTTCTCTCGATGCGAAGAAGGTTTTCTGCAGGTTCCTTCGGGTGAACTATGCTTTCCACAGCCATCAGATGGACCCTGTGCGTGATGAATTGATGGCATCTCTGCAGGGACTTCGCACCATGCCTGCCACCACTCCGGTTTTTTCCACGGTGGCGGGGCAGGATGTCAGCGACGGTGCGTTTGATGCCGAGTACTGGTGGCAGAACGTGCGGAGACCCGTCCAGTTTTGGCCTGCGATCGATTCCATGATCCAGGCGGGATACACTGCTTTTGTCGAGATCAGTCCTCACCCCGTCCTCTCCAGTACCATCTCTGAGTGTCTTATGCATCGCGGCGAACAAGGAACCGTATTGCCTTCTCTTCGACGCAAGGAGGAAGAACGTCTCACCATGCTGGGGTCGTTGGGTGCCCTCCACACCCTGGGATTTGAAGTCAAGTGGGAGAAGTTTCATGAAGATGGAGCGCGGCACGTGTCTCTTCCCGCCTACCCGTGGCAACGGGAGCTTTATTGGCATGAATCCGAAGAATCCAGGGAAACCCGGCTGGGAATTGAGGCTCACCCGCTCCTGGGGAAAGACCTCCAAGTCGGCAGATCCTTCCTGGAGAAAGAGAGTGGACCTGAGCGCTCAACGGTATCTGGAAGATCATCGCGTTCAGGGACATATGGTCTTTCCCGCCGCAGCCTACATAGAAATGGCGATTGCAGCCGCCCGCGAGTCGTTGGGTCCTGGCCGATACATTTTGGAGGAGGTTGAGTTCCAGAGAGCTCTCTTTATCTCCCCGGAACGGATGCACATCAATCCCTCCAATTCACAATCTCTAGAGACGACTCGTCTTTTCATATCTGCAGTCGCGGCAAGGAATCCAATCAACCTTGGGTTCTGCACGCCTGTGGGAGACTTCGCTCCGAGTCACGACGCAAAACCGAGTCACCCTCTGATGATTGACGACATCCGCAGGCGTTGTATCGACGAATGGTCGAGGAGCACTTGCTACGACAACTTCAACCGAGTAGGACTCCAATTCGGCCCTTCTTTTCAGGGCATCGAGCGGCTTTGGCGAAGGGACGGCGAAGCGCTTGGCGAGGTCAGGACTCCCGATCATCTTCGGCCCGAAATCCGGGACTACCTTTTCCATCCTGCTCTTCTCGATTCATGCCTTCAGGTTCTCAGCGGTGCCCTACCGCTGCCTTCTGAAATAGATGGTGGCAAGCAACGATGTCTTCCTTCCGGTGTATGTAGAACAAATCCGATTTTACCGGCGCCCGGGAGATCGGTTATGGAGCCACGCCAGGCTTCTCAAAGGGAGCCCCAAACTCCTGGAAGGCGAGATAAGAGTCTACGACGCGGATGGCAACCTTGCGGCGGAAATCCTCGGTTTCCGTTGTCAGGCCGTTGAGTCGGCACACGCCGTCGCCAGCAAGAACCTTGACGACTTGATCTATGAGTTGCGCTGGCAGCTGAAACCGCGGCCCGACCAGGAGCAGAGCCACCGGCCTGCGGACTATATGCCGAGCCCAACTGAAATCGTCAGGCATCTCAGCTCCACAATCAACCCCATGCTGCGTGAAACCCTTGCGTGGCAAGCACAGTTCAAGAAGATCGAAGCCGACCTGGGTGCGCTTTGCTCCGGTTATGTCTATCACGCCTTATGTGACCTCGGCTGGGAACCCGCGGTAAGGCAGCGATATCACCATTGCGGGGCTGATGCGGCAACTGGCTGTGGCACCGCACTATGGACGTTTGCTGGATCGTTTGCTGCAAATGCTCGAAAGGATGGAGTACTGCAAAAGTCCGGGGAGGAGTGGGAGGTCGTCCAGTTGCCGCCGCAAATGGACCTCCGGGGGACCTGGAAATCAATAATCATGGGGTTTCCCGCATTCTACTCGGAAATGAGCCTGCTCGGTGGATGTGGAGAGCGTCTTGCCGAGGTGCTTCGAGGGGAAGTCAACCCCCTGCAGCTTCTCTTTCCGGATGGACCGTTCACAACGGCCGAACATCTCTACCAGGATGCCCCTTCCTTTCTCCCCTACAATATATCGGTGGGTGGGGTCGTCTCCACCGCGCTGGCAGATCTCCCTGCCGGCCGAAAAGTCCGCATCCTCGAAATCGGAGCTGGAACCGGTGGCATGACCTCACACGTTCTGCCACAACTGCCACGGGAGAGGACAGAGTACTTCCTGACGGACGCTTCCAACGCTTTTTTCAGCCGATGTGAACAGAAATTTCGGGACTATTCCTGCATCACCTACCAGGTTCTGGACATCGAAAAAGACCCGCAGGAGCAGGGTCTTCCCGCATCATAGCTTTGATATCATACTGGCATCGGATGTACTGCATGCGACCCGGGATCTTCGCGAGGCCCTACAGCACATTCAGCAACTTCTCACATCGCAGGGACTGTTGATCCTTCTCGAATCAGACAACCCCTCAAGATACGTCGACCTCGTATTCGGGCTGACGGAAGGCTGGTGGCGATTCAGCGATCACGACCTGAGACCCTCCTACCCCCTTCTTTCCCGCGAGAAATGGAAGGGGTTGCTTGGAGATGTCGGTTTTTCCGAGGTGGTTGCGGTTTCGGATCAAGACGGTGTGAATGAGACCGGGCAAGTCGTGCTTCTTGCCAGAGGTGCGCAAATTTCCGAAGAGGTGAAAACCGGTAGCAACGGATACCCCTCACATCGAAGCTTCGGGAAGCTGGCTCATTTTTGCGGATGGTTCAGGAGTCGCCGAAAAGCTCGCCGGTCAACTCTCTTCCCAAGGCCAGTCCTGCGTCATGGTTTGGGAGGGTGATGCATATGAGCGCGTCGGTATAGACCAATACAGGGTTTCGCCGGAGAGACTTGAAGAGATGCAGCGGCTTTTGGCTGAGGTCTTGCCCCCAGACCGGCTGCCGTGCCTGGGTGTGATTCACCTCTGGAGTCTCAATTCCTGGGATGCCGGAGAACCAACCCTCGATTCCCTTGAGTCTGCGCAGTCCCGTGGGTGTCACAGTGTCATGCACTTTGTTCAAGCATGGGCCGAACACGACGCGAAAGGAACACCTCAGCTCTGGCTGGTGACCAGGGGAGCCCAAACAACTGGCGTGGAGACCAGCCCGCCGGCCATCGCTCAGTCTCCATTGCGTGGCCTCGGCAAAGCTATCGCGGTGGAACATCCACAATTCCGTTGCCGACTTGTGGATCTCAGCCATGAAGCCTCTGAAACCGAGATCCAATCTCTCCTGCTCGAGATTCAGGCCGGAGAGAAGCATGATGGCGAGGACGAAATCGCAATTCGGGGCGACGCACGGTATGTGCCTCGATTGGTCCGGACGTTCGCTCTTCCGCCCATCCCGGGATCAACGACACCCGGTGCGGATTGGGGAGGAAGCTTTCCGATTGGAAGTCACGACGCCTGGGATCCTGGACAACCTTACCCTCCGGCCATCAGTGCGCCAGGCACCGGGCCCGGGAATGGTCGAGATTCAGGTACACACCTCGGCCTTGAATTTCCGCGATATGATGAAGGCCCTCGGGATATACCCCACCGAAGCAGGCGATGAAGCGCTTCTTGGGGATGAGTGTGCAGGCAGGATCGACGCCATCGGGGAAGGAGTAGAGCATCTGAAGGTTGGGGACGAGGTCATCGCCATCGCACCCGGTAGTTTTGCTTCCTTCGTTACGGTTCCCGCCGCCTTTGTGGTTCCCAAACCACCTCACCTCGATTTCGCCGAAGCGGTGACCATACCCATCACCTTCCTCACTGCCTATTACGCTCTGCATCATCTGGCCCGCATAACCAGGGGTGAGAAAGTGCTTATTCATGCCGGCACCGGGGGGGTGGGTTTGGCGGCCATCCAGATCGCTCAGGCCGCCGGGGCGGAGGTCTTCACAACGGCGGGGAACCCTGAAAAACGCGAGTTCCTAAGGCGGCTTGGGGTGGCTCACGTGATGGATTCAAGATCCCTTTCCTTTGCCGACGAAGTGATGGAAATCACGGGTGGCAAGGGTGTCGACATCGTACTGAATTCACTTGCGGGAGATGCCATTAGAAAGAGCTTCTCCGTTCTCAGCCCCTACGGGCGTTTCCTGGAAATAGGCAAACGTGACATCTATCAGAATAGCAAATTGGGTTTGAGGCCGTTCAGAAAGAACCTTTCCTTCTTTGCCATCGATCTCAGCCTGGTGATGGAAGCAAAAACCTGCTGTCATCGCTGAGCTCATGTCGGAAATAATGCAGCGTTTCGAAGATGGCACATTTCATCCCCTCCCCTTCCGCCTGTTCGGCATCGGCAAGGTCGTAAACGCTTTTCGTCACATGGCCCAGGCAAAACACATCGGTAAAATCGTTGTCTCCATGCAGGATGGGGATGCGTTGGTCGAAAACGTTCCTGACGGCGAAGTCGGATTCAGAAGCGATGGGACCTATTTGATCACCGGTGGCATGGGCGGGCTTGGCCTGACTTTAGCTGAGTGGATGGTCGAAAAGGGGGCTCGCCATCTCGTCCTTGTGGGCAGGAATATCGATCCCTCCGACCGAACCAAGGAAATCCTTTCTAAAATGGAGGGAGAAGGGGCAAAGATAGTCCTCACTTCGGCCGACGTTTCTGTGCCTGAAGACGTGGACAGGGTGGTGAACTCTATCCAAACCACATTGCTTCCGCTGCGAGGCATCATTCACACGGCCATGGTCATGGATGACGGTGTCGTTTTACAGATGAACCGGGAACGTTTTGAAAAGGTTATGGCACCCAAGATGAAAGGGGCCTGGAATCTCCACTTCTATTCGCGCCATTGCCCGCTGGACTTCTTTATCATGTTCTCTTCGGTGGCATCGACCATCGGCAACGCCGGGCAGGGCAATTACAGCGCCGCCAACGCATTCCTTGACGGTTTTGCACCGTATCGCCGACAACTCGGGTTGCCGGCAACCACGGTCAACTGGGGGCACATGGCTGAAGTCGGTTATGTAGCACGCCACGGCAACGTCAGCGAACGTCTCAACCGTATCGGTCTCAGGGGCATTTCTCCTCATGCGGCGATGAAAATCATGGGCGCCACAATCCAAAGAAATCCAACCCAATTGGTTGCTATGGACATCGACTGGCACCAGTGGAACATCTCAATGAATATGACCACACGCCCGCCGCTTTATGGGCATCTCATTGGGGAGAGATCCCGAGTTGCTGGAAGGCAGGGAAGGGCCAAGGATTCGCGACAAAGTGCTGGCAGCCCCTCCTGAAGAACGCAGTGCATTGCTTGAGGCTTACCTGCGCGAGCAAGTGGCCCGAGTTTTGGCCACATCCGCTGCAAAACTCGACGAAAGACAACCCCTAACAGAACTGGGCCTCGATTCGCTGATGGCCGTGGAATTGAAAAACCGGGTGGAAAACGACATGGGGGTATCCCTGCCCACGGTGGAAATCATGAAGGGGCCGAGCATAGCAACGCTCACCTCCCTTTTTCTCGCACAACTGACCGATAGGGATGTTCCCCCTGACGAGGCGGCAGAGAATTTCCAGGGGAAAGGACTTGCGGAAGCCCTCAACCTCAATCCCTTGGTTCTCCTGCGCAGGGGAGAGAAACGCCCGCCTCTGTTCTGTCTACACTCCACAGGGGGGCAAATTCACCCCTATCTCGTTTTTGCAGATTTCATGGACCACGACCTGCCGATCTATGGAATCCAATCGCGAGCCCTGTCTGATCACCTGCTAGAACACAGTTCAATTTCTGAAATGGCCGAGGACTACGCCAATCTAATCCTGCTCAAGCAGCCGGCAGGATTCCATCATCTGCTAGGTCACTCCCTGGGAGGTGTGCTAGCCCTGGCAACGGCCGCCGCATTGGAGAAAAAGGGCCAGATCGTCAAGTTTGTTGGCCTCCTGGATCCTTTCCTACCCGGAGACAAAGAGGAATTGGTCAATCTCGCCGCCATCGAATCTATCGAATCCATCGTATCCTACCTGCAGAGCCGTGTCCCGAGGATCTTCGACAGTAGTATGGAAGACAGGGTGAGGACTCTAGACGATCATGTGAGGGTCCTGCAGGAGACTTTGCAGGTCTCTGCCTCCAGAAGAGAAGTTGCCGAGGCTGATGGACTATATCTCGGAAAATCAGGAGATTCTCGCAGGAACTCCGGTTGAACTTGTGCGGAAACATTTGAATCTTGTGCAATTGCACCTTTCCCTCGGCGGGACCTTTTCTCCCTGCTGTGATCCATGCCCCGCTTTATTTGTGGAGGGCACGTGAGAGGGGTTTCTTGGAGGGGGCAAGCCATTCCATCGACTGGAGCAAGTGTACCACTGGGGGGTTTTCCGTCGAGGAGGTCGACGGCGATCACTTTCGCATGTTGCAACCACCATACGTTGACAAAACCGCTGCACGGGTGGCTCACGTTTTGAGAGCGATTCACGGCCTTAGCTGAATGACAAGGAGCCTCTGTGGCGGCTGAAGTCGGCGCCTTCATAGCACAAGCATGGGCCTGTCCGCCGGACGACATGGGAATGGGTGACGGGGAAATCCATGTCTGGCGAGTTGCCCTGGATTGGCACCCAGCGGGTGTTGAGTCCATCCGTCGGATACTCGCCGAAGATGAAAAGGATCGGGCCGAGCGGTTCTTCTTCAGCAGAGATCGTGATCGTTTCATAGTAGGGCGTGCGGTTCTAAGGATGATTCTGGGGCGCTATTTGCGTGCAGAACCCGAGCGTCTGCACTTCTGGTACAACAGCTACGGCAAGCCCGCACTCCGATGGACTCCGGGCCGAAAGGGGCTGAGCTTCAGTGTCTCGCATTCCGGCGAGTTGGCGGTATATGCCGTGAGCCTCTGTGGCGGCCGATGCTTGGGGGTTGACATTGAACGCATTCGCCAGGATTTGTCTTGGGGGAAAGTTGCCGAGGAGTGCTTGTCGTCCAGCGAGAACGCATTTTTGCGGTCCTTGCCCGGAGATTTGGCGCGCAAAGCGTTTTTCCAGCTGTGGACGCGAAAAGAAGCGCATCTCAAGGCAAAGGGTTGTGGCTTATACGCTCTCACTGATCAACCCATGAGTCCGTCTCCTGGCATGCAATGGCCGCAAGTGCCGAAAGAGGCGGAAACCGATGGAATCCCTGATTGGCGGGTGAAGGATTTCTGCCCGAGGGAAGATTATTGCTGGTGCTGTGGCCGCAGAGGGCAATGACTGGTCCTTTTCCTTCTGGCAGTTTCCACAGTGATTGCTTTTGATCTCAGAGGCTGGTGAGAGTCAAATCAGTAGCTATGGTCGTCTTCTTTCCCAGAGAGGAAAGAGCCTGGCTGCTCTACGATCGCTTGTTTTGAGAAGCTATACTGGCCAAGTCGCCCGAGGCATCCTGCGGGAGGGTAAGGCTTGAACCAGACAAGGCGCATGAATGGCCGGCAAGGCCGCAATTTACGAGTTTGATTCCTCATGTCGCTTATCAGTATGAGAACAATCTGGAAATACTATCACCTCGGTGAAACAGAAATCGCTGCCTTGCGGGGAGTGGATCTGGACATCGAGGAAGGCGAATTCGTCGCCATTTGGGGGCCATCCGGCTGCGGCAAGTCGACCCTGTGCAACATGATTGGGATGATCGACATCCCCACCTCAGGGACGATCGAATTCGTGGGACGCGATGCCATCTCCCTCTCGGATGACGAAAAGAGCGAGCTGAGGAACCATGCCATCGGTTTTGTCTTCCAGCATTTCAACCTTGTACCGGTTCTATCGGCCCTGGAGAATGTCATGCTGCCGCTGCAAATCCAGGGCGATACGAGCAAGGTGGCCAGGGAAAAGGCAACGGAGGGCCTGATGGAAATGGACCTTGCCGAATACCTCCAGCACCGGCCCCAGAAACTCTCCGGGGGTCAGCAGCAGCGCGTCGCCATCGCCCGGGCTCTGGTTACCAAACCGAAACTGGTCATCGCCGACGAACCCACCGCCAACCTCGATTCGGAAAATGCCCACAAGATCATTGATTTGATGCGCGAAATGAGCCAACGAAAGGGCACCACATTCATCTTTTCCACGCATGATCAGCGGTTGCTCAATCGCGTTCAGCGACTGGTTCACCTGCAAGACGGTTCGGTTCTGGAGGATCGGATGGTCGTCTGACAAAAGACAAAGCAAGGAGCCTCCTTTCTTTCATCCGCTACCCATCGGCCACCTGCTTAAAACCCTCGCTCACGGGTGCCTCATGCTCACATGGATCAAGATCGCCGTTAGAAACCTTCTGAAGAACGGCGTCGTTCACTCTTTACCCTCCTGGCCATTGCCATTGGGTATTCCGCCGTCAACGTGTTTGGCGGTTTCACCGAATACATTTTCCAGAGCCTCGAAGACTCCTCCATCTACGCCCAAAGCAACGGGCATCTCACCGTGTTCAAGAAGGGGTTCCTTACCCATGGCAAGCTCGACCCCCTCAAGTACACCCTGACTCGAGAAGAAAGCCAAAAGATCCGGGAAGTCTGCCAAGGGCAACCGGAGGTGCTCGTGGTCACACCACAGCTTCATTTCACCGGTCTGATCAGCAATGGGCAGGCATCAACCATTTTTCTAGGGGTCGGACGAATTCCCTCGGACCTCTATTCCATCCAGAAGAGAGCCACAGGGATGATCGGCAGGCTCAAACTCCATGACGGCAGGAGCCTTCAGGACGATATTCCTTACGGGGTTGGCCTGAGTGTCGGGCTCGCCAGGAAGTTGAAGCTTGAACTGGATTCAGATGCCATTGCCATGTCACCAACGGTAGAAGGCCAGATCAACGCGCTGGATATGAAGGTTTTTAACACATTCCACTCCCCGCTGGAAGAGCTTGACGACAAATTAGTACAAGTTCCCTTGGAATTTGCTCAGTCGCTTTATGATACAAGCAGTGTAGACAGGATTACCATATTGCTCAACAGTAACGCATATACGGAGAAGCTTAGAAATACATTAGGACGACTGCTTGGTGAAATTGGTTTAGAAGTGGAAGTTATGGTATGGCAGGATTTGTCTCCTTTCTATATCAAGGTCAAGAATATGTTTGATGTTATTTTCATTTTTCTGTTTATAATTGTTTTTGTCATAATTGTTATGAGTGTTATCAACACAATAGGTATGTCCATTATGGAGAGGACAAGAGAAATTGGTACGCTGCGTGCTCTGGGGCTCAAGCGTCGCGGAGTGATCAAGCTTTTTACCATTGAAAGTACGGTTCTGGGGGTCGTTGGATCATTTCTTGGTGTCTTTCTCACATGGGTAAGCTGGGCTTTCGTTAAGCTAATCGAACCGACTTGGATTCCTCCGAATATACCCCGCCGAATTCCTCTTGAGGTTTTTCTTGTACCACGGTATATGCTGATGAGTTTTGTGTTTCTTATGGTGCTGTCGGTTGTCTCCGCACTGCTGCCTACTCGAAAGGCAGCCCATCGGGGGATCGTCGATGCCCTTGGCCATGTATAAGGCTCAGCACAATGAACCTTATCATGGAATTATCGGTCAAGGGGAGAGATGAGACGAATCGCCGTTTTCCTTTTCCTTTTGATCGTTATGGTGGCCTCATCTATTGCCCAGAGTGCCCCGGGTGAACTGTCCCCGCGGGAGGTGCTGGAGCGAGCGGACGAGTCGAGGGGCAATCTCCGGGGGGTGGAGTGGGATGTTTCGGTGCTGTCTAAAGAGGGCGACCGAACCAGCGACATGACGTTTTTCGTTCAGGCGAGAGGTTTTGATGTGCTCGCGACAACGCTCATCCCGCCTAAGGACAAGGGCAACAAGATCCTGCTGGTCAACGGGAACATGTGGTTCCACAAACCGGGACTGAGCAAGCCGGTTCCGGTCTCGCAGAGGCAAAAGCTGTTGGGTATTGCCGCCTACGGTGACATCGCATCCACCAACTACGCGAGGGATTACGAGCCGACCGTGAATCAGCCCGAAGTGGTGAACAACGAAATGTGCTATGTGTACGATCTCAAGGCCAAAAGCAATAAGACCACCTACGACCAGATACGGTACTGGGTGTCTCAAGAAAGGCTTGTTGGTGTGAAGGCTGAATACTTTACGTTGTCTGGAAAAATGATCAAAACAGCGACCATGGAATACTCACATAGCGTTATGATAGATGGGAATACCCGACCATTTATTTCAAAATTAATTATTCGTGACATATTGATGACAACAAACCAAACTACTCTCTCTTTCGTAAAAACAAATATAAAAGACATACCTGACCATGTGTACAACTTGAATCTTATGGTGAAGTGAAGATGGGCAAGCGCTTTTTCTTTACATTTATCATTACTCTCGCCTGAGAGAGTCATTACCCCTGAATTATTTCCCAAAGGAGGCAACGATGATGTCCTGTCCGCTTTCTTCTGCTGTTCCTTTGGCTCTTTTTGCTTGCATATCCGACCAGCCTTTGGGCTGACACGGGGGAAGAGAGCCCCACCCTTAGGTCGGACTCGCTCTCAGACGTCGACTGGGATGGGATCCAGAAGGAACTGGTGAATGGTTTCGACTGGCGATTCAAAGTTCTTGGGTTTGGCTTGGTTCAGCAACCTGAGAACTCCCGACTTAATCCCAACAATGTGTTGGAGATCAACAGTTATCAGACTGAGATCGATCTGAGACCCGATCTCAACCTCAAGTTCCGAAGCCTCGAACTAAATGTTAAGCCGCGACTGCGAGCATATGGGAAAGGGTGGGAAGACGGGATTAAGAAAGGCGATTGGGATGCCGACTACGATCTTTTTGTCAACGAATGGTGGGCAAGGTACATGATCAAAGAGGACCTTTTCGTATCCTATGGGAGAGAAAACCTGCAGTGGGGACCATCCTTTCTCACTTCCCCATCCAACCCATTCAACCGGGAAAACGGGAAGAACAACCCCATGTTAGAAGTGCCGGGGCTTGATTACGCACGCACGGTTTGGATGCCCGGACAGAACCTTTCTGCATCCTTCATTGCCAACGTCGGCAGCGGGGAAAGACACTTTTCCCGTGAATTCTACCGTACCTATGCCGCCAAGCTGGACTACACCGGCAACAAGAAGTATTTCAGCCTTATCCCAGCATACAGCGAGTCGGATGATTTCCGCCTCGGATTCTTTGGTGGTATATCAGTCACCGATGCACTGCTGCTCTATGCCGAAGGCAATGTGCACGATTGGGACGCAGTGCAGATTCTCGTCGGCCAATCCTACACCCTCGAGTTGGGACCCACCATATCGCTTGAATACTACTATAATGAAGCCGGCTGTACCGAATCCATTGAGAGGTGCTTTCCTCCTTATGGTAAATCTTCGCCAGACGATATCCTCATAAGAAGGAACTACCTCATGGTGCAGGTTGCTGAAGGCCATATCAGGGACTCTTTCAATGTGGTTCTGCGCTGGATCTACGACATAGATGACACATCGAGCCGATCTGTCGGTATTCTCGAGTATGAATTTGGAAAACACGCCAAGATCTACATGATCGGGAACCTTTACCTGGGAGACAAGGACACCGAATTCGGCAGTCTCATGAATTACTCTGTTTTCCTGGGGACAGAATATAGTTTCTAGCGTCGCAGGGCCAAAACTTCCCTATCCCGATGCCGTGACCATTCTTTTCGAAGGGATCTTCGCCGACGTTTGGGTCAAACACGGCGAACCGCTGGGCCAGGTCTCGGACATCGTGGAGAGCGCCAGCGACATTTTGTATCGGGGCCTGGCTGACGCCATCATCGTAACCGGCAAGGCCACCGGTGCGGCTGCTCAGGTTGACCAGGTGGCCCAACTGCGGAGGGCGCTTCCCGATGCTGCCATCATTGTCGGGAGCGGGGTCAACGAAAGCAACGCGGAACTTTTTGCCACCTGGGTGGATGCCGTGATTGTGGGCACCGGCATCAAATCGGGGCAAGTTACTGCCAATCCGGTCGCTTATGACCAAGCAGAACGACTGGCGAGAGCTCTGGAAACGGCGGTGAAGGGTTTTGTTCACGGATTCAGCGCTGCGGCCTACTTGACAAAGCGATTGGATTTGGTGACTAATGGTAAGAAAGCGCCGATAACCCTGGCACTCGACCGTCCCCTACCCGAACTTTGCTGCCGGACTGGTCCTTCTGAAGGCCCAATCCAGGGTTGGGGCGAACCGATGATGAGAAGAGCGAAGCCGGCGGAAAAGGGGGTTGGCGCCCGTTACGATCCTTCGTATGGCTGACCGCAGAGGTTGGCTCGGCATTCTGAGAAGTGGACAGCCATTATGGCTCAACGTCACCAACCGGCAGGATTGATCCGCCTGAGCCAGCAGGAAGCTCAGCACCTGCCCGTCGATCTTATTGCCTATCCGGAAGATGCCTACCTGGTGGTGGATCCCTACACAGAAATGATGCCGACGGTGGAATCCTGGTTTCAGGTGCTGTTGGCAGCACAACACTCCCTGCCGCGCCCATTGGGTGAAGTGGCCCTGTGTCGCCCGATCGCGGTCCAAGCCAAGCATTTGATGCGCATGGTGGTGCTCGACTTTGAAGATCTGCCACCGCTGCGCCCGAAAATCCTTGAACAGGCGCTTCAGGAGATGTTCCGCCAGGCGCTGCGACTGGGGGTTCGAAGTGTTTGCCTGGATCGGTTCGATTTGCTGGAAGGCAACGTCTCCGCCTTTAAGCTTTTGCAGATGGCGGTGCGCGCCTGGCGCCGCGCCTTTGCCAACACTACGGCCGGCAACGGTTTTGAAGCCATCATTTTGACCCTGGCACCTGGTCCGTGCTGGCGCCGTTTCGAGATGGCAGTGAACCATATGGAGCGGAATTGAGTGTTGCCGCCCCAAGCTGCTTGTTCCTGGGGATGGTCTCAGCCCGACCGGGTGGGACCAAGGTCTGCTTTGAGCCTTCTCACAACAGCGATGCCGCTTTTTCATGTTGAGTACCAATGGACTGTTCACGATAGAAACGGAGGTAGAAGGTGAGCGTTTTCAAGTTCTCGAAGAAAGGCGATGCTGGGGAAACCAGTCTGCTTACCGGAGAACGGGTTTCCAAGGCGAGTTTGCGTCCCGAGACTTACGGCACTCTGGATGAAGCCAGTTCCGCCCTGGGCATTGCCAGGGCGGCCACCCACAATGAAACCATTCGCCAGATGATCACAACTGTGCAGCAGGACCTGATGATACTGGGAGCCGAACTGGCCAGTGAGGGGCCTGATCCCGGTTACAGTGTCGACGCCGATATGATTGGCCGAATGGAGGAGTGGATCGAACGCCTCCAGGAGGAGGTAACGATGCCGCGGCATTTTATTTTGCCGGGTGACAACCTGGCGAGCGCCGCCATTGACCTGGCCAGGACCATGGTCCGGCGAGCCGAACGCCGAGCTGTGGCCATGCGAGAAGCCGGCCTGCTGAATCATCCCGAAGTCCACGCCTACCTCAACCGGGCGGCTGATCTCCTGTTCACCCTGGCCCGTTATGCCAGCGAACAAGGTTGATGGTTTCGTAAAAAGTCCAATATCCGCGTTGCACTGCATCCTTCGTCATTGCGGCGTACCCACAAGCACTTCTCATTCCTCAGGATTTGCGCGCCTTGAGCTTGGCGCTTTTTACGAAACCATCTGATGTTTGACTTTTTTGCGAGTTCATCAAGGTTAGGTTCCAAGCGCTTCCTGCCTGACCGGTTCGGCTGCGGACCGCTGCCCTAAGAAGGCACCACATCAGCGTGATGATCAACCTCGGCACGCCGACAGCACAGCGGATCATTCCCCACGAATCCCGGATCAGACGGCACAGCCCCTTTCTATCGAGGCTGTGCCGGGATTGATCATGGGATCATTGGGTGACCACTTGCCTCTAAACCACTGAGCCTCTTGCAAAGACCTGTCCTTCATGGTTCGATACCGCAGAGATCTCCACAGATGTTCACACCGTGTCATCAAA
>CAWHGA010000046.1:0-19646 GCA_963828705.1 uncultured delta proteobacterium | reverse complement strand
CAAGAAGCGCGTGGCCTATGTCAAGGAATTGTTGGGCAAGATCGGCATGGATCCGGACCGCGTCGAAATGGTTTTCAACTCGGCGGGCATGGGGCCTCAGTTTGCACAGTGCTGCCGCGACTTCACCGAACGGATCAGGAAGCTCGGGCCGGGGCTAAGGCCCGACAAGGTAAGCTCATGTGCCTGTCAGCCCGTCTCGGACGCTGCCGTTGGGCAGTGAAGAGTGCTAACTGGTCGCCCGTCAACGTGCTGCCTGCTGTGGCAATCGGTCAGTGTGCGGTGGTCCGTGATCGGAGAACAGGACACCTGAGAGGGGCTTCGGAGGGGGCATGATGGCTGAGATCGTCTGCTTGGAATCGCACAAGAACAGGAAGGCCGCCGAACGGGGATTCCGGGAATGGAGACGGATTTTCCGGTCGATTACGGACTTTGATGAACACACAAGGTGGTCCGATCTTCCGGATGAGATCGTCCTGTTCTTTTGCGAAGAAGGCCCGGAAAGCAAGCACGCCTTCTACGACCTACTCATGCGCTCTCATCGTCTTGGAAACGGCCATGATTTCGAGACCCAGGCCTTTGACCGGCTGTCGACTCTCCTGAATGCCTACTTCTTTATCGTAGACCAGGCGAGATTCGAATGCATGCGCCGGCTGGGATGGCTGGATACTATTCCCCGTGTGGACAAACCCATCATCGAGGTGGTGATGGATTCGGGAACCTATGACTATGCGGCCCTGCTCGAAGCCCCGGAACCTACTCCTGCTCACCCGGCCTACGAAGAGGACTGTCAATCGCGAGGCATCGATCGGTCGGCACTGGTCAGGAAACACACTCCTGAAGCCAAGCGACTATTCAAAGAGAGAGTTAAAGGAAAATCATCGGCAATGCAGTGACTGCTCAACGGTTGCCCTAATGCCCACTGCCTGCGCGAGCAAGAACCCACAGCCGATGCAGCGGTGAACCCTGCAAGACAGGCACACGATCTTCCCTATGGATCGGGCTGAATTCATCGGTATTAGCGATTTGAATAACTGAATGCATCCATATACATAGAGGGTCAATATGGGCAATTTGGTTCGAGGCCCTAAGACAAATAGTTCAGACATAGAAGCGGACTTTATTTCATGCCACAACCCAAGCTCGCGATGTGTAATTTCATATCGGATGTGGAAAAACTGAGGCAGACCGCCCTGGATCACGGCTTTTCCGGTGTGGACTGGACCTTCAAGCTCGAAGACCTGCCGGCAACTGAGATCGACGAATCAAGACTGCATCGAAGGATTTCCCGGCTTCAGCCACTAGAAGTTCGCTACCACTGTGCCTTTAACGGCGTCGATCTTGGCGATGCCGATGCGCAAAAGGCCCATGAAGCGAGGGGAATCTTCCGCAAGGCCTGCCGCCTGGTTTCCAAACTCGATGGCAAGTTTATGACTGTCCATCTGGGACTGGGGCGCGATTCCTATGATGAGCTTTCCTGGGACCGCAGCGTGGGTTCGCTGGCCAACCTGGTGAGCTTTGCCGAAGATTTCGGCATCCGTGTTTGTCTTGAGAATCTCGCTTCCGGTTGGTCGAGCCGCCCTGAGCTGTTTGAGAAGTTGGTGCGGAAATCCAACGCCGGAGTGACCCTCGATATCGGCCATGCTCGGGTGAGCCCTTCGGTACTGAGCCAGCACTACGACTTTGAGGATTTTGTTTCGCCACACCACGAGCGTGTATGCAACGCGCATGTCTACCATGAAGAAAGCCATGGCGGGCACTCAGCGCCGGAGAGACTCGATGACGTCCTGGATCGCCTTCAGCTCTTGAGTTGTCTCCCGTGTGACTGGTGGGTGCTGGAGCTTCGAGAGGAAACCGCTCTGTTCTCAACCCTTGAGGTGGTGCGCAAATTCTTCGATGCAGCTCCCAATGAGCACCCCGCCCAATACCTTGGGACGCATCGATCTTGAGCTCAACTGTTGTGCTGGGGAGGGATGCGCCATGAGCGGTTTCGAACCGAATATCCTGTGCTTTTTCTGCACTTGGTGAGCATACGCCGCTGCCGATCTGGCTGGGGTCAGTCGCATGCAGTATCCGCCCAATATTCGGATCGTGCGCGTCATGTGCTCGGCGAGTGTGTCACCGCACTTTATCTTGCGCGCGTTGCAGGGGGGTGTGGACGGCGTGTTTGTGAGCGGCTGTCGCTTCGGCGACAGCCACTATCTCTACGGCAATTACTCGTCGAACAAACGAGTACAGTTCCTCAAGCAGCTTCTGGCCTTCTGCGGGATAGACGCACAGAGGCTTCAAACTCACTGGGGCTCATCGGCCGAGGCCCCTGAGCTTGTATCTGCCATCAAAATGTTTGTGGACACATTGAAAACCCTTGGACCCTTCTCCCTTGAGCAAAAGCAGAGGGAATGAGACCCCAAGAGAACCCGTATGCCGGGAGTGTTCCGATGCCAAGGGAATGGCTCAAACTGGCTGAAGCAAGAGCAATAAGCCATAGAGATATGATGATTTTTTTGCCTTCAAGCTTTTACACCTGAATGCCCTCCTAAATTTCCAGGTTCTGGGACTTGCTCGACGAATCTGGCCGCCATCCGGTTAAATCTCCAAGGCATTTCAACTGATGCCGATCGGTTCAGGCTCCAGCTTGGAGCCCTCGAGACCGTTCTCACAGGCCTCAGGATGCGCTGGCTCACGGGAATGGATCGACATCTCACCGAGCGCGGCAACGTATACAACGAAAAGATCGACGAAGAGAAATACCGGCAAGTGATGAAACAAGCCGCCGTGGACGAATACCAGAAGGCATTGATTCTGGAATCCCTCAAGGAAGGACCGCAATCGGTTCGTGAAATGGCCGGAAGCACCGGGCTTCCGGTCTATACGGTGTCGCTTCGTCTGAACGATCTCGAAAGGAGAGGTCTGGCGGAGTTGAAGGGTTACGAGGGAACCACGCCGAAGTTCATAAGATTGGCTGTTTAGGCCATGTGGTGATCAGTCTTTTATCTGGAAAGCGTAGAGATCTGGATTCTTGGTTGCCGACAGGGTCCACGGGGGAATAACCTGGAAGGTGCCGGCAGTGAATGGGCTATCGGTGCTTACCTGCTTCGATGGAAGTGCATTTCTTCAATTGCGTATGGACGTTGAAGCAGAATCGGGCCAATCGTGTCAGAGCAGATCCAGAGCACGCAGCATTTCTCCGAGCACCTTGCCGGCGTCGAAGTATTCCTCGGCGATGTGGCGGGCGGCGCGGCGATGTCTATCCAGGTCGGATTCGATGTTTTCGATATGGCCGATGGCTTCATCCATGGTTTCGAAGGCCAAAAGCCCTTCGCCAGTGGGAAGGAAGCTCCCGAAACCGGTGTTTTCGGTGATCACCGGTCTTCCGGAAGCCAGATAGCAGGCACTGCGGTCGGAGAACCAGCCGCTCTTGAGCTTCACGTTCTGATCTTTGGCCACGGTGAATTCGCCGCGAGAGTTGCGGATGTAATCCCGATAGTCCCAGGAATTCTGCGAGAGCATCAAGGCATCACGGACCACCCAGCCATGTTGGGCAAAGCGTGGCCCGTCTTCGCCCATGCCGCTAAAGGTCAATTCCATTTCCACACCCGGCAACCGCTTCGGCATGTCGATGATGGCTTCATATTTGAGGCTCTTGCGCCATGACAAGACGTTACCGTCGATCACCACATCACGACCCTTGGCGTCCCAGGTACCGATGGTGGTGTAGCCTCGCCCTGGCGAAGCCAGTGGCATCCATTCCCCCAATACAATGGGCGGGAGCGTGGGTTTCCAATCGATGCCGGAAAGCGGGATGGTGGTTTCTCCACCCACCAGGTTGCAGCCGTAGGTAAAACAAACGTCGTGGGCCTGGTAGTAGTCTTTGGTAGCTGAGTCCCGGTCGATCTTAAACTGAGTGAATACCGGATCGGTGTCGATGACGGCCTTGATCCGACAACGCATGTAGTTCTCACGCAGGGGGTTGACGCCGGAAATATTCAGGAGCAGGTCCGCCTCTTCGCAGAAATGATCCAACTCATTTTGGCTGATGCCGTAGAGCTTGTTCTCAAACACGCTGTTGTAAGCCCAACGCCCCTTCAGACCAAACCGGTCAAACACCTCATCCAAAACCCCTCGACCGAAGCTTGAATCGATTCTGCTGTAACCATGCACGGGATCAAACGGGTAAGACCAGTCCGAAGTGTCTTCCAGAAACAGCACCTCATGCCCCATCCGGGTCAACCCCAGCAAGTAATGAAGCATCATCCAGATCTGTCCCCCCATGGGAAATCCCACGGCGTATCCCGCAACCACAATCTTCAAGGGACGAGGCATGCAACCGCCTTTCATTTAAGCAACGACTTCAGAAAGCCGCTGTCCATGATCTCGATGCCTTCGGCGATGGTCACCACCTTGATATCTTCCTGTTGGATCCAGCCGGCGAGCTGTTCCAAATTGTCCGCCGACCACGGCTGCCAGCCGGTGTCGTCTTCAATCCCGTGGAAACATAGGATGACCCACCCATCCTTATCGATCACGTTTTTCTGCAGCAATCTGATCACGTGTTCCACGGGTCCCAGGGTGCGAATGAAGTAGCGTTTGAGCCAATGTCGGTCGGTCTTGCCCTTGAAGTTGGCACTTTCCCCGCCGTTGGCCACCTGTTCATAGTAGTATTTGCTGATCTCGCGCATTTCTGGGGTCCAGTAATTGTATGGCGTGACATAGGTGGTCACCTTGAAACCCAGTTTATCCAGACCCTTGCGTGATTCCGACATCTCCCTCTGGTAGGACACCGAGCGAATATCGAGCTTCTTAGGATGTCCTTCAGCATAGGGGTGAATGTGCACCGCCCCGACAAGCGAATCAAAATAGTAGCTCCCAACCGTTCTGTAGACTTCCTTGAGGTCCGCCACCAGTTTCAAAGGCTGCCCGCTTTCCCAAAGCTCAGCGATCAGTTCGTACGAGTACCTGGCCTCATAGACGCCCCGATGCCGCTCATCCTCCTCCCAACCGCTGATGGGTTCTTCATAGATGTACTGTGGGATCTCGGTGGGCCGCTTGTGGGTAAGTCCATGCGAAGCCACTTCCCAGCCCTTTTTCTGCATTTCCATCACCTGGGCCACATCCAGGTAGTCATCGTTTCCAGAGGTAACGCGGTTGAGGACAATCCCGATGGTAGCTTTCTGGCGGTACTTCTGCAGAATCGGGTAAGCCTCAAGGTAAACACTGCTCAAACCATCATCGAAGGAGTAGGTGACCATTCCTTTGGTCCAAGCCGGCGGCGCCATTAGCACCAAGACCGCCACCACTGTCGTGAGCAGGCAGATCGTAGGACCTCTTCTCATCATGGTTTTTCTTTCAACCTGGTTGTGGATAGCCAGTCCGAACACCGCCTCACGTTCCTCCCCGCGCGGGTCAGGCAGCGCAGCCCAATCCGTTGGAATCATTGTAATCCATCCACTGCTCCCCAAGCAATGACCTACACACCCACTTCCTTCAGCAGCTCTTCCAAGACCTTGGGCGCCTGAAAGTATTCCTCGGCAAGAGCTCGCGCTGCCCTGCAATGGAATTCATAATGACCTTCGATGGCTTCGATTCCGGCAAGCACTTCATCGGGGCTGTTGAAGGTGATCACGCCACTTCTCACCGGCAACCAATCGCTGAAACCGGTATCTTGAATCAGTACCGGGCGGCCACAGGCCATGTAACACAGGCTGCGCTCGCTGAACCAACCGCTGTGGCTGATGACATAACCGTGTTTGGCCACGCTGAATTCCGCCTTGGACCGGCGAATGAAGTCCAGATAAGTCCAGGGATCCCGAGTGGGTGACCGCGGGTCCAGCCACTCCCAGCCATGGGACCGGAGCTTGGCCTTGGGGACCGAAGGCCCTCCCGCGCCCAATTGGAAAATCGGTCCCGCTTTCCTCGGCAAATCCAGGTAGGGCTGAAAGGAATCCGCCTTCATCCCGTAGCGCACTCCCCCGAACTCCCGGGCCGGATAGCTTTCCCAGATCATCACCGTGGTGAATTTGCCATCCACCGGTCCCGGAGTGACTTCCAAACCATCAAGCACAACCGGTTGCCGGGTGGGTTTCCACGGGAAACCGTCATCCGGGATTCGCGAACCAGGGGAGCCGATGTTGGTGCCAAAGGTCAGGAATACGTTGTGCTGCTGGGCCAGCTGGCGTGCGGCCGGATCCGTCAGGTGACGGATCTGGGTAAAGGTCGGGTCTTCATCCAGAAACACCCGCACCGGGATCTCGGCCCACCAGGACCGCATGGGGTTCATCCCGCACAGATTGAGGAGCAGGTCCGCCGTGCTGCAAATTTCCTGGATGCGCCCGGCGCAAGGCCCAAACCAGCGCGAGGTGTGGGCATCGTGAAAGGCCCAGCGATCCCCTAAACCAACGCGCTCAAAGACAGCGGTGGCAAAGTGCAGACCGTAGCTGGGGTCGGTATCGCATATGTCTCTTTGCGGATCGTAACAGGAAGGATAGTCGTCGCTGTCTTCCAGGAAAAAGACATCATGGCCGAGGTGAGAAAGGCCCATGAGATATTGCAGATTGCTCCATACCATCCCGCCCAGCGGACCGCGCACGAAATAGCCCAGCACGACAATGCGTAACCGTCGGTTGGCATCGAGGGCTTTACCCGGTCGCGAACCAGGGTTTTCCAGCTGTTTTGACAAGAGTCTAGCCATTGTCAGCGATGATGTCCTCAATCATCCGGGGTAGGACTTTGCGAGCGGAAAACAGTTCGTCGGCAAGCTCCAGAGCTGCCCGGTTGTGTAAACGGTAGTTGCTTTCCACGGCTTCAATGGCCGCGCGGGCTTCGTCCCCGGTGGAAAACGCCAGAATGCCCTGGCCGACCGGGAGGATACGGGAAAACCCGGTGTCTTGCACCACAACCGGCCGCCCTGCACCCAGATAGCAAACCGAACGGCAACTGAACCATCCACTTCGCAAAGCTACGTACACGTGTTTGGCCGGCGATATCTCACCGCGTGACTGAACAATGAACCCCTGATACTGTTGTGGGGTCAAACTGGTTTCGGGTCCATCCACCACCTGCCAGCCATTGTCAGCCAACTGATCAAGCGGCGCCTTAATGCCGCCCACGGCCACCTTGAGCGGTGCCGTCAGGTGCTTCGGCAGGTCCATGATCTTCTCGAATTCGCTGCCTTTGCTCTTGTATTCCATCCCCCGGTAGAACAACCGCCCCTTGAAGGCATTCCAAGTCATCACTGTGGTCCAGGGAGCTGTGGCCGGAGCCGGAGGCTCAGCCAATGGCCCCCAGAGTTCAGTCACCAGCGGCATGCGCGTGGTCTGCCAGCGGAATTCCAGTTTGGGAATGAGGCAATCGTCACCGTGGATGTTTTCAGCATAGGTGAAGTGCCGGTCATGGGCCGCTACCGTATCACACCAGCGATCGACATTTTCAGACCAGGCAAAGCGCTCGCTCAGCATGATCTGGTTATAGCCGGGATCGGTATCGAGAAACACCTTGATGCAATGGGGCGAGAGTTGATCCGGGATCATTACCGCGCCGCTGACATTGAGGAACACATCGGCGGTGCGAGCCACTTCATCAAAGGCAGACCGATCCATACCGTAGCTGGTTTCGTGCAGATGCAGATAATGCCAGTGGGAACTCAGATCAGGGGCATAGCGCTGGAAGAAATCGGCGAGAAATCGAGCGGAGTAACTGCCGTCGGCCGTCGCCTGGCATTCTACGGGGTGATAGGGCCAGCTCCAGGTGTCTTCGTGATAATACACGTCGTGGCCGAGACGCGCCAGCCCAATCACATACTGCAGATAGTCCCAGGCCACGCCGCCCACCGGGTACAAACCCACCAGGCCGGTGACGATGATGCGAAGCGATGACGTCATGTTCTATTCCCGTTGCCTCCATACCTTTTCACGCTTTACTAAAGTCCGGCCCGTTCCATCAGGCTGCCGATCACCTTTTCTGCCGCGAAATACTCGGCGGCGATCTCGCGTGCCGCACGGCAATTCGCCGCATAATCGCTTTCGATGGCATCCACGGCAGCCAGGATGTCGTCCATGGTGCGGAACCCGAAGAGCCCCTTGCCGGTGGGCAGGTACTTGCTGAAGCCGGTTTCCTGAGTGATTACCGGCCGGCCGGCAGCCAGGTAACAGACGCTGCGGTCGCTGAACCAGCCGGTATTGGGTCGCACATACTGGTCGCGGGCCACAGTGAATTCGCCCCGGGACTGCTGGATGTAGTCCCGGTATTGGTCCACGTCCGCGGAAATAGCGGCCGAATCCACCTGCCGCCAGCCGTGCCGTTGCAGCAGTGCCAGGACATCGGCATCCACCATCGTGGCCAGCTCGAAGCTGGCCCGCTGGCGTTGCGGCAGATCCAGGAACTGTCTTGAACTCACGGTCCTTGGTCCAGTAGTAGCGATCACCCTGGTAATCGATGGTCTTGCCCTTGTTGTGCCAGGTGGTGATGGTGGTGTAGGCATCCCCAGGACGGACATTGGGACTGTCCCACAGGTCCATCACCACCGGCTGGCGCGTGGGCAGCCATCGGAAGCGTTCGATGGCCACCCCGCAGTCGGCGGCCCCGAGGTTTTCGCCGAAACTGAAGTGGGTGTCGTGTGCGGCCAAAGCCGCGATGGTTGCGGCATTGCCCTGGATCACCCCCACCTGGGCGGCGAACGGGTCCGATTCCACGTAGATGCGGCGGCGGCAAGCCAGATGTTCCTCGCGGATTTCCTGCGCGCCGGTGACGTTGAGGAAGGCATCGGCTTCCCGGTAGAGCTGCAGGATTTCTTCTTCCGCTCATGCCGTAGCAGCGGCCACCCGGGTAGTTGCCGCGAAACGCCCAGCGGTCGGCGAAACCGTGAGCCTCCAGGATGGGCACCACCGCTGCGATATTGCCGCTGGCATCCGGTGTGAGATCGATGATCCGGGGATCGTAAACCTAGCGTCCCGAGTCCTCGATGTAGTAGGGATCGTAGCCCAGGCGGCGCAGACCGATCAGGTAATGCAGAAACTGATAGGTCACACCCGCCAGGGGATACCAGAAGAGGATGCCGAAAACGATGATCTTGCCTTTGTTCGGTTGATTGCTTGTCATGTTGGTAATTCTCTGTGATCTCCAGTTCGATAAGGTTTTTCGACCCAGCGCCACAGGTGATTGCAACAGAGGCTTATCCAGATCCAGTCGCCGAATGAAGCGGGCCGGATTGCCGCCGACCACCGTGTAGGGGGCGACATCTTCCAGCACCAGGGAACGCGCCCCGACGATGGCCCCTTCACCAATGGTCACACCGGGGAGAATGCAGGTGTTAAAACCAATCCACACGTTGGCATGCAACCCGGACGGGTTTGGCTTCGGTCCGGGATTCGATCCGGCGCGGGTTGCGCCGAGGCACCCGCTCCAGTTCGCTGCGGCGTTCGGTCGACGTTCCAGGGCAAGCGGTAGTTGTCCATGAACACCACATTCCAGGAAATCAGAGCGTAGTCGCCGATTTCCACCGCGGCATCACAGATGATCATGGCACCGTTAAGCAACACATAATCACCGATGCTGACCCGGCCGTCGGGCCCACGTCAAACATGGTCCCTGCATAGAGGCAGGTTCCCTTGCCAAGGCGCAAACCCACCGAAGCCTGGCTGCGGTACTGAAAGAAGCTGAAGCTGGTTTCGATATAGGCGCTGTCATCAACCACGGCATTTGCCGGAATGCTTCCGGGATACCAGTCCCAGGGTAGGGTGCGCGATGCATCCTGATCGGTCATAAGGTGTCCACGATGCGCGCCGGATTGCCCAACACCCGTGCGCGCGGCGGTACATCATGGGTCACCAGGGCGCCGGCTTCCACCATGGCCCCGGCCCCCACCCGCACGCCCTTGAGAATCGTAGCATTGGGGCCGATCCAGACGTCATCTTCGATTATCACCGGCTGACGAAGGATCTCGGGCCGTGCTCGCCCCTCCCTCAGAGATGAACAGGCAATGGCGTCGGCAATCCGTTCCGCCGGCGCCACCGGGTGAAAATCGGTGTCGGCGATGGTGGCGTTCCAGCCCATGACCACGTAGCTGCCGATGCGAATCTCGAGTTCGCAAAGCAGCAGGGCGTTGGTGAAGTAGCAGTAGTCACCGACGACAATGCGCGCGTCCCAGCCCTGAGCGAAATGGACGCCGTCCATGGTGCAATGGTCACCAATCACCAGGCCCGGCTCCAGGCGGCTGTGGAACCGCTTGAAGGCGTTGCCGCCGGTGACCACCGTCCCCACTCCGAGGCGGACATTGGCCGGGACGTTCCCTTCAGTCCAATAGCCGGGTTGGTTTGCTGCCGGTTCGGTCATTGAGCTGCCCCCGCCACCACCGCCTGCGCCTGCCCGAACTGAATGCTGTGGAGGCGAGCGTAAACCGCCCCACGCGCCAGCAGTTCCTCATGAGTGCCCACTTCGCTCACCGCCCCATCCTTGAGCACCACGATACGATCGGCATTGCGAATGGTGGAAAGACGGTGGGCAATGATCAGGGTGGTTCGCCCTTTCATCAGTTTTTCCAGGGTCCCCAGCAGGTACTCTTCAGTTTCCGCATCGAGAGCACTGGTGGGTTCATCCAACATGAGCACTGGCGCATCCTTGAGAAATGCTCGAGCGATGGAAAGCCGCTGGCGTTGGCCGCCGGAAAGAGTCGCACCGCGTTCGCCGATCTGGGTCTCATAGCCTTCGGGAAGCGCCGCAATGAAATCGTGCGCCCCGGCTGCCTTGGCCGCGTCCCTGATCTGTTCGATGGTGGCTTTAGGGCGTCCATAGGCGATGTTCTCCCGGATGCTGGCACCGAACAGGATGGGTTCCTGGAGGACGATCGCAACATTTTGGCGCAGTGACTCCAAAGTGAGCGATCGCAGGTCATGCCCGTCCAACAGGATATGTCCCGCCGATGGATCGTAAAAGCGCAGCAGGAGACTCACCAGGGTGGTCTTGCCGGCCCCCGAAGCGCCCACCAACGCCACGGTCTCACCGGTGGCGACATCGAGCGAGATGTTCTGTAAAATGGGTTGATCGTCGCGATAACCAAAGGTCACATGGTCCAAAACGATATGGCCGCTTGCTCGCCCCGGCATTTGAACCGCATCCGGCAAAGTGACCACATCGGGAGCCGCATCCAAGCACGGTGAACACCCGCCGGGCACCGGCTGCCGAACCCTGCACGGTGGCCGCCATGTAGGCCAGAGTTTCCAAGGGTTTGTACAGCATGGCCACGTAGGATACCAGCAGCACCACATCACCGGCCGTAAGTCGCCCTTCGAGGACTCGGGAGGCGGCAATCCAGACCACCGCCGCCGTGCCCGAGGCCAGCAGCAGCCCTACGATGGACTGTGAACCGGTCTGCAGCAGGGTCAATCGCAGGTTGGCCTTGAGGCTGGCATCGGCATGGCGACGAAAACGCTGGCTTTCAAAGTCTTCCTGCCCAAACGCCTGCACCGCACGAATCCCTCCCAGGGTTTCCTGCACCCGCGTGCTGATGTCGCTTTCCCGTTCGTGAACGCGCAGCGACCGTTCGGTCATGGGCCGATCCAAGCGTGCGAACCAGAAACACCAGGGGAATGGCGATGGTCATCGCTACCAGGGTCATCACGTGGTCTTTGGAAAACATCACGGCGGCGATCCCGACCAGGGTCAGAGATGCCGTGATGGCTGGGATGAGTCCACCGTTGAAAAGCGATTGGGCGCAGTAGGTGTCCCAGGTGACGCGGTAGAGCGAATCGCCGACGGTGGTCGAGTCATGGAATGCGAGCGACAACCGCTGGATGTGGTCAAACAGGGCGCAGCGCAGCTTGAAGACCATGCGCAAGCCCACCGAAACCAGCACCTGGGTGCTCAGGATAGTGAGTATCCCCAGCAGCAGTTGGATGGCCAAGACCCCCAGGCACAGAAAAAAGAGCAGGGCTGATTTGGGGTTGTCCGAAAAGGGGAACAACGGAGCGATCACCTTGAAAACCCCGACCAGAACGTTCGGCAGGGGATGGTCGCCCACCACGCTGTCCAGTACCAGTTTGAGCGGCCAGGGTTGCAGCAGGTTGGCTGCGGCAGTGGTCATCATCAGGACAAGACCCAAAAGAATCCGCGGACTTTCGCCGGGAGCGCACAGACGGAGCAATCGTTTGGACAAGCCCAGCGTTCCCAGTGAAACCTGTGCCGGCGCCTGTTTGCCATTGTCACTCATAATCAAACCTCAACTTCCTGTCGGAGGCGCAGTAACCATCGCCGTGTTCACGCCTCTTCACTATAAAATGACAAAGGACACAAAGCAATCTTCGTGTCCTTTCGATTATTCCACAGTCTGAGCCAATCTTTGGGTGATTCCGTCCCCATCCCTTCCCGCACGATGATCGAGGAAGGGATGGTCGAACGGTGGTACTATCGAAGCTGCGGTTCCGAATTCACCAACCGCGGCGATTGCCGTCACTTCTTGTCCATGCGCACCGGTTCGATCACGCGAAGCACCGCCCCCATGGTCACGGCACATTCGCGGAACATGGTGAGCAGCAACAGGAGCGCGAAGGTGTCCAGCAGGATGCAGGTGATCCATGCCTGGTCCAGGGCCGCGGCCGCCGCCAGAGCGGCGAACAGCAGGGTCAGCCCCAGTCCCACCGGTGCCAACCGCGGCCACGCGCGGAACCGCACCAATTGCTTGCCGCCCCCGTGTTCTTCGATGGCCATCAGCAGTCGGGTGGCACCCATCAAGCCGCCGCGCAGTTCCAGGTCCCAGCGGTCATAGTCACCGCCGCGCAGCACTCGAGTTCGCAAGCCTTTGAGGCTTTCTTCCAGCGACTGCATCCAAGCCAGCGGGTCCTGCCACTGCTCGCTCCACACACTCAAGGTCCGTGGCCACGGAATCGGCAAGCTCATCCCGGAAATCACGCAGCGTCGCCAAGGAGTGAGACCCAAACGGGTGCGCCCAAGGAGCCGCGCCAGGGGTTGCAACATGTGGAGTCCGGCGGTCAGGGCACGCATTTTCAAGGTTCCGAAACGAGTCGCCGGAGCATCCAGGAAATTCACCCGCACAGCGCTCGCTACCGCATGCAGAGCCGGTGCCAGCAACGCCGCCAGGAACAGCGGCACGGCCAGCAGCAACGGCGACCACTGGATTCCCAGCAGTGACAAAGCCGCCAGCGCTGCCACCACCACGTACCATTCCGGCATCATGGGAAGTGCCGACAAGACCCCGGAGGCTGGCTGATAGATGGATTGGAACAGGGCGCTACCCCAGGTGCCCTGGTAGACACGGCCACGATACCAACTCATGAACTGTTCGAAACCCTTGAAGTACAGCCGCCCAGCCCAAGTGGCGTGACCCGCGGCGTTGTATTTTTCGGGCCATTTGCGTTCCAGAAAGGCTTCCGCCTTGCCGTAGTTGAGCTGCTGCTTCCAGTAGGCCTTGACGGAATTGCGTCGATGGTGCCAGACCATGGCCGCCGGGCTGAACCCCAAAGTCCAGCCGCGCTGCTGCAGGCGCCAGCAGACATCGACATCATCGCCAGCAATCCGAAACTGCGTGTCGAAACCGCCGATGGCTTCCAGGGCCGCCTTGCGAAAGGCCATGTTGCAGCCCGGAATGTGCTCCGCATCGCGGTCGGTGAGCAGCACATGGATGGGGCCGCCGGGAGAATTGGCGACACATTCGGCGATGGAGCCGTCTCCCGGCAGGGGCCAGGTTGGGGCCGCCCACTGCGGCATGCTGGCTGTTGAGGAAGGTGGCGGCCAGATAGGTCAGCCAGTGCGGATCGGGACGCGCGTCATCGTCGATGTAGGCGATGATTTCGCCCTTTGCGGCCTGCATGCCGGTGTTGCGAGCGCTGCTCAGGCCGCGGTTTTCCGTGCTGATCACCTTGAAGCCGTATTCGGCAGCGATGTCGCCGGCACCGTCAGTGGACCCGTCATTGACCACGATCACTTCGAAGTTGGGGTATTCCAGCTTCTGCAGACCTTCCATACAGCCCCGGATAGTGCGACTACCGTTGTAGGTACACACCACCACCGAAATGGTCGGCCAGGGAAGATCGGGAGCAAAGGGTACTTCGGCGAAAGCCTTGCGAATGGTTTGGAGCGAAGCCTTGGGACGGCGCTCCCGATCGGTGAGCCCAAATCCCCAGTCGTCGATATCGAAGCCGCCGCGGAACCATTCGTCAGTCCAGGCGAACACAAATACGCCCGCGCAGCCCGCCGCAAAGGTGGTGCGAATCTGCCATTCCAGGGTGCTGGCCTGTTTGTCGTCACCGTTGCGGATGCTGTCCAGACCCACTTCCGCCATCATCAGCGGACGATCGCCGGCGATATTCTGCAGGCGTGCCAGGTAGCCGTCCAGCTTCTCCTGAGTTTCCAGATAGACGTTGAAAGATACGAAATCCACAAAGGGAAGCTGCAGATATTCGGTGGTCGGGTAGTTCACATAGGTGACCAGAGCTTGCGGATCTTCCAGCTTAACGGCCTGGTAGAGCTTTTCCAGAAAGCGTTCGATGCGTTCCCGTCCATACCAGCGCACGATGGGCGCCGGGATTTCGTTGCCGATGGTGAAACTGAGCACCGCCGGATGATTGGCACAAGCACGAACGCCAGCCCGAACTCGATTGACGATGTCTTCAGGGATTTTCTTGTTGTCCAGAAAGGTGATGTGCTCTTCCCAGGGCAGCCCCACCATCACCCGCAGATGGTGTTTCTGCGCGATGTCTAACAGCCACCGGGGCGGGATGGTGTAAGTGCGCACGGCGTTGATGCCGTTGGCCGCCATCAGCGAAAAATCACGCTCAACCATTGTGGGGTTGTGATACTCGCAACCTTGTTCGTTGGGGCGGAACGGGCCGTAAGTGACGCCGCGCGCATAGAACTTGTCGTTACCCACATAGAGAAACTTGCCGGCAACACGGGTGCGCACGCCATCCACTACCGGGATGGTCTTGGGTGGCTGCAGGAAGAACTGGGCGATACCCGTGGTGGTCGGGTTGTTCAGGTTGAATAGCTCGGGTTGTGAGGACTGCAGGTTGGAAGCGTCGAGGCTGGAGCGCCGCTGAGATCAGTCGGCTGCTGCCAATCCTTAGCCGTGGTCGAAGTCTTAGTGAATATCGGCCGCAGAATAATGGCCTCTTCGCCACGACTCTTTAGCGGGGTTTCGCCGGATCGACTCTCACTTTCCTCGTCACCAACGGATACCCCATCGGGAATTATCTGAACTCTGTTCAATCCTGGTCTGGTCATGGTAGCCTCTTTCTTCCGAATGCTATTTGCTGAGCCAAGACCCTCCAAGGTGGGAACCTCGGGAGTCACAAGAACCGTTTGGGGTGATGGCCGAGCCTTGAAGTTGGACCCTGCACATCAAGCCGTACTGCCGGCAGAGCAAGGACTGTGCCATCGCATCAAAGGTTGATGATCCACCACCTGAGAGGTTATGGTTGAGGGACAAACACCCCTGGGGTTACGATTCTTGCATCGGCGGTAACGATTCTTGCACACGCATTGGGAATGGAGGCGGGCCGGCACTGAACAGACGTCTGGTGGTAGCCCTGTCGGTCTTGGTCTTGTCTTTTCTAACCACCACTCACGGTTTCGGAGGTGATGTCATGCAGCTCACATCGGCGGCATTCAAGGATGGCGGCAAGATCGGCATTCAATATGTCATGCCCGGGGCCGGCGGAAAGAACCTGTCCCTTCCCCTCGCCTGGCAAAATGCCCCGGCGGGGACCAAATCCTTTGCCCTGTCCATTGTGGACCCTCACCCAGTGGCGAGGAATTGGGTACACTGGCTGGTGATCAACCTGCCCTCTCAGACCAACGGGTTGGCTGAAGGCGCATCCAGGAAAGCCATGCCGACGGGGGCCGCAGAATTGCGCAATTCCTTCGGTGACAGCGGCTACGGCGGACCGCAGCCGCCGCCCGGCACTGGCGATCATCCCTACGTGGTGACCCTCTACGCCCTCAGTGTGGACAAGCTCGAGCTGCCGACCAACACCTCCCTGGCCGCATTCCAAAAAGCGTTGGAAGGCAAGATCCTGGCGTCGGCCACCATCACCGGCATGTATGGTCGATGATGATTACTGCGAGGAAGCACTAACGCTGGGCAGGGGATTGTCGCTGGATAGGCCCGGACCGCGCGGCGGCGGGACTGGATTCCGCGGTCGCTCCATCACCTTGCGATACGACCCACCCAATTATGCTGCCGTGTATCAAGAGTTTCCGGATGGAAAATCACTGGGAGGCGGACCGTCGCTGACACGCCGCAGTAGCCGGGTGCACACCCGACGCAATTCGGGGTCGGCTAACGCTTGCAGTAGTTTCTTCTCTTCGGCGGTGAGCTCTCGGAGTTGGGCCTTTTTCTTTCGACCTCGCTGAGATTTGGGCCGAATCTTATCGATAAGCTTGTGATTGGGGTTGAGCACGGCAGGACTAGCGGGCATCTCGCCCACGGTGAAGACCAATTTTTCCACCAGTGGCACTGATCGTCCTTGATTGATCTTGGCCAGTAAGGCTTCCTGATGCAGGTGCAGATGGTGTTTCCAGTGAGAATCCACGACGACAATTCGCAAGTACCGCATTCTTCAGGGATTTGGGCTGGCAGTGGCGGGCAATCAACTCCCCGACCAGTTCATCCCAGTCGCCCAAAGGATTGGCGCTGAACGCTGGATGTTTCGCCAATACGCGTCGGAGTAAAGGACCAAGCGTTTCCTTGTGGTCATCTGCAGCCATACCGGAGATCCT
This sequence comes from uncultured delta proteobacterium, assembly GCA_963828705.1. GTDB lineage: Bacteria > Desulfobacterota > Syntrophobacteria > Syntrophobacterales > Syntrophobacteraceae > CAWDJT01. The sequence goes on along the minus strand of CAWHGA010000046.1, from coordinate 2,924 downwards.
CAGATTGTGAACTTTAGACCGAAACCATACGGGTTTTATGCTCTTCAGTCAAATCCAAGTACAGGGATCGGCCGGCAGGTGCAGAGGGTCGGTCTTTGATTGGCGTCTCGGGCCACGGCTTTTCCAGGGGTGATCGTTGACACCTATTCCGCCGTTGTGCTATGCACCAGCTGAGTTTGCTGCCGTTGGTTTGCCCCCGTAGCTCAGGCGGATAGAGCACGAGATTCCTAATCTCGGTGCCGGGTGTTCGAGTCACCCCGGGGGCACCAGCAATATCAATAGGTTATGGCGACAAGTCGTAACCTGTTTCTATTTCGTGTGGGACTTCTGTGTGGGACTTCTGCCTGACCGCCTCATATGCCGCCATCTCCTGCCGCTTGCCTCCCCATTACCAGGCTGACGCTTTCATTTCCCTTGCTTCGGCGTAGTGCTTTTTGCCGCAGTACGGTCCTGAGCTTTCCGGAGTAATCAACCTGCTTCTATTCCCATCCGCCACGGTATCTGGAAGATGGGGGCGAGGCGCGAGAGGCTATCCCTGCTCACCCACGACCGAGGTGCTCAGCTGGAGCAGGTGAGCTTGAAGCGACAGCAGTTCTCCCGACCACCTGTGTTTCATTCATCTTGCCCGTACCACCGACGTCGTTTGCGCGGGCCTGCCGACAAGGTTTTCGCGTTTCGCCTTGATTCTTGCTCGTCATTCTTTTATTTTACGATATCATGATATGCTAAAATAACATGGGCGAGTAATTTAGGATCGAGGCCACATCGATGAAACGGAAACTACAAGGGCACTATTTGACAGTATCGACTGTGGGAGAGAAGGTGCGAGCCTTTGTGCCGGCCCCGTTGCCGCCGCAGCCGCCCATCGAATGGACGCCAGAGTTGCGAGGGAAGTTCGACCAGGCCCTATTGGCCCTGGGACGTCTGGACAGCGTCTCCACGCTGCTGCCCGACACTTCGCTCTTCCTTTATATGTATGTGCGGAAAGAGGCGGTCCTCTCCTCCATGATCGAGGGCACCCAGTCGTCGCTATCGGACCTGCTCCTGTTCGAGTTGGACCAGGAACCAGGCGTTCCTCTGGACGATGTGCAGGAGGTGAGCAACTACGTCGCTGCCCTGTATTATGGGCTCAATCGTCTCGCGGACGGCTTTCCGCTGTCACTGCGGCTGCTCAAGGAGATCCACGGCATCTTGCTGGCAAAAGGACGTGGTAGCCACCAGACACCAGGGGAATTCAGGCGCAGCCAGAACTGGATCGGCGGTACCCGGCCCGGCAATGCCGCATTTGTTCCGCCGCCTCCCGAGCGGGTGCCGGAATGCATGGGCAAGCTGGAGCTGTTTCTCCACGACCAGCCGGAACCGACGCCGGTGTTGCTCAAAGCCGCACTCGCCCATGTGCAGTTCGAAACCATCCATCCGTTTCTCGATGGTAACGGGCGTTTGGGACGACTCCTGATCACCCTGCTGTTGTGCGAGCAGAAGGTGTTGCGCGAGCCGATGCTCTATCTCAGCCTCTATTTCAAGACGCATCGCCAGTACTATTACGAACTCCTGAACAACGTGCGGATGACCGGGGACTGGGAGGCCTGGCTCGATTTCTTTGCCGAAGCGGTCATTGTCACCGCCACCCAGGCGGTGGATACAGCCCAGCAGCTTCTCAAGCTCTCCATCGAGGACCGCGACCAGATCAGCGGACTCGGGCGGGCGGCGGCATCCACGTTGCAGGTCCACCGGGCGCTCATGGAACATCCCATCGCGACGTCAGGCTGGCTGGTCGAGAAGACCGGCATCACCCCGGCGACCGTCAACAAGTGCCTTGGGCATCTGGAACGCCTTGGCATTGTCCGGGAACTTACCGCCCAGAAACGCAACCGGATCTTCAGCTACACCGCTATGTGGCGATCATGAACCAGGGGACCGAGCTTCCGGAGTGACAAACGGCTGGATGACGTACGGGGCATTTGACTCTGATCATCATCACAAGAAATATACAAAAGGCTTGTCACAAAAACCTTCCTCTGGAAGCGGGAGGTATCTTGTTGACAGAGCGGAACACAGCGTGTTAGTTCTGATTTACAATTTATAGTCATCAGGTACTTGTAGTTTAATAGGGAATCCCGTGAGATCCGGGAGCGGTCCCGCCGCTGTGAACGGGGACGAAATCCGATAAAGCCACTGTTTCGCCAAAGTGAGACGGGAAGGCTCGGAGAGTAGGATGATCCGTGAGTCAGAAGACCTGCCTGATGCCGTTTGGTGAGCCCGTACGTGGAAATACCGGGTAATCCAGCTTAGGGATCAAGTGAACCAGGGTGCAATCCTTAGGGCTTTTAGCTCTAGGGATTTTTTTTTGGCCAAGCGCAGACACGCACCAGCGCTTTTTGTGTCCTCAACTTGTTGATTAACCCTTTCACTGCCTCGGCACCCAACTACCCCGAGGTATCTCGAATGATAGAAGGAGGCATCTTATGAAACGAGGGTTGATATTGTACGTCACAGAAGGGAAGGAAGAGTTTGAAATGAAGGACACACAGGATTGGAGTGCGTCGCTCGGGGTCCCGGGGGCTTCTGCAGTGTGCGCGGCAACCACTGAAGAGGAGATCATCTACAACTGGTGGCGTTTGCTCACCCGGGGAATGCATGAGATCTTGTGCATGCACGCTGCGTATGATGCTGGTTGCAACAGGCTGGAACCTCATGGGACTGCATTGCGCCTCTGTGGGTGAGAAGACCGGGCAGTTTAGCTCACGAATGGATTGGTAAGGCTAAAGACACGTCCACAAAATGAAGTGACCAATAACTCGTTCCGTCACCCCCGCGAAGGCGGGGGGCCAGAAGCTGCCCGATCCATCTGGATTTCCGCCTTCGCGGGAATGACGAGTAGGACGGGCAGTATTTCGGATACCTTATTCTGTGGACGTGCGCCA
>CAWHGA010000045.1:0-78041 GCA_963828705.1 uncultured delta proteobacterium | reverse complement strand
TGCGCCGCAGGCGCACGGAAAGGAGGCTCAAGATGAGCTGACCTACTGTGCATAAGCTGCACGGAAGATGAAGGTAGGCCCTTCGGAGTCGGCTTCCAGGAGCGGGCTTCAAACCACTCCAAGCTGCTGCGGTCAAAAGCCGTCGGTAGTGAGCGTTGGAGTCAAAGCGTCGGGGACATACCCCGAGCAGGTAGGGATCAGAGAGACGAACGCAAGTGAACCTCCGTTGAAGCGTCGTAAGCCATAGAATAGCTTGTCAAAACCGGGGGCTTTTCTATCTCCCGGGACGAGTCTGTCGGATACCTGGCAACTGGGCAGACGGCAGCCGGCGTATAGGAGGCGTGAACCTGATCCAGGCTTTCGTGCGGAACTGCGGGAACCAGTTGCTCTGATGTCAAGGGAGAAGCACAAGTGGCATAAACCACGAGGCGAGAGTACCGATGCGGGGCACTGGGGCGGACCAACCCGTATGAGCGATGAAGGCCGGTAATGCGGTTGGAGCAAAGGGGTTGGGTCAAGCGGTTGTATTTGGAGTCCAACTGCTAAGCAGGAGGAGACTGTTGGGTGCAACAAAACCGTTTGTCATCTCAAAGCAGCTGGTGGTGGAGGCCTTCAAGGCCGTCAAAGCCAACGCAGGTGCTGCCGGGGTGGACAGGGAGACGATCGAGGACTTTGAGAGGGACCTGAAGGGCAATCTCTATAAGGTCTGGAACCGGATGTCGTCGGGGAGCTACTTTCCCCCGCCGGTGAAAGCGGTGGCCATTCCAAAGAAGAATGGAGGTCAACGCATTCTTGGCATTCCGACAGTGGCGGACCGAGTGGCACAGGGGGAACCGGCCCTCCTTGCAAGCTGATCATCATGAAGCCAACGGGAGGGATACAAAGTAATCTACCCTGGAATCGATCTCCTCTTTTCTCAGATTCCTTCGCAACTGCTCTCTTGAATCTTCAGAGATGTTCGCCTCCACAGCGTAAGTCAGTCGCACCAATCGATCAGCAGACCTCGATGGGGTTTCGTGCCCGTTTTCCCACCGAGAAACCGTGACCCGATCCATTCCCAGCAACTGAGCAAACTCAGTGATCTTCAGAGCCAAATTCTTTCGAAGAAATCTGATCTCTGCACCGGAGAGGGTCATCGGCTTGAGCAAGATGCTTTCACATATGGATTTCATGAGTTCTGTTGAGCGAGGGATCAACACAATCCTTTCCTCGCAATCGCTGCACGACCAGATGTCCACATTGATCAAGTGGACGTTATCCAGTCCACTTTCAAGGAAGTGATGGTGCCCCATTGTGAATGAGATTTTGTGGCTTTCACATGTTGGGCAGCATTCGAAGCAGGCCAAGCTTGGCTCCTCCGAAAATGGTGACAGCCAGAATCAAATGGAGAGAGGGAGCAACGCAGAGAGTAATTCGGTTTAACACGAAAATGACAAGGCAGGAACGGTTGCCACCTTTCATGATAGAAAGAGAATCAGATTCATCCTTCCTTCTCATAAGGTGGTCGCACCCTGATCTTTCTGGAGTCTACCGTGACAATTGCTCCAGCAAGCAACTCCTCCGCATAATGAGTGAGGATTTGCAGTGCGACACCTCCCTGCTGCCTTGCGGGGAAGTTGACCAATCGTATGATTCCTGAATGGGGCATTTTTCTCACCACAGCAAGCTCACCAAAGTCTTTATCCAGCGTTATCAGGACTCGACCTTCATCATGTGCTCTGGCAAGGATTTCCTCGTCGCCAGGGTCTTCATCACATTCTCCTGCCCACAAAACGTCATGACCCGCAGATTGAATATCCCCTATGGCACCACCCCACACGCAAGTATCCAAAAGGACTCTCACGTGCCAGTCTCCATCAGGAGGGGTTCAACCCGTTCATGTCCAACGAGCCTACGTGCATACACAAGACAGGCTTGAACATCCTCTGGCTCCAACCACGGGTAGCCTTCGAGGATGGTTTCCATGCTGTCGCCCACAGCAAGCATACCGAGCACGTGCTCTACCGCAAGCCGTCGCCCTCTGACGATTGGTTTACCGCCAAATATTCTGGGGTTCACCGTGATGCGATCCAACAGTTTTTCTTCGTCCATCATCTCATCTCGCTGAGCACCGATTTTTCAATCAGAAGATCAACACAACTCTCTAAAGGGACATTCCCTCTTTTTTTATGTTACCTCATTTCACAATCTCTTCCATTCCTTTTCTCAAGAGAGCATCCAAACCAGACACGCTGATCCGCTAAAAGGTCAGGGGGATGCTCCACATGCGGTTGAATCTTGCAGAAAGATCCCTTCAAGCATCCAAAATCCCCCTGACCACCTTTCCCTAAACTTTCCCCAAACGAGACAAATTCGAACGACTTTCACCGATTTTTTGCGAACTTCGACCGGACAGAAAGTGAGACTATGTTGTTATAAGTGTTGGACATCGTTGAATATCGCTGCACATCAAAGATGTCTCAAGGATTTAGGCGATGGGTTCAACTCCCGCCGCCTCCACCAATTTCACATACAGAATCGACGCCTCGGATCAACTGCTCCTGAATCATGCGGGCCATTGAAACGCACTGGTGGCATATTCTGACAGCTTTCCTCGGGTTCCATCCGGCCAAATCCCCACAACTAGTGAGATGACCAGTCGTGTTGTCGCTCGGTCACCGAAGCCACACACAGGCTGTGTCTGCCATTCCTGGCGAGAGGGATTCCTGAGCGTCGATGCTTGGCGCGATAAACCCCTTTGGTACAGCTCTACACAATTAAGTATCCGAAAATCCTGCTTTCGTCATTCCGGCGGAAGCCCATTGGCGTCAACTAAGCACAAGTGTTCGCAAATGCGTGGCCAATCCCATGGGTGACATGGCCAACTTGCTGGCCGTGCCCGCAGGGCAAGAGGTTCAGTATAGCGAGCAAAACATGGCCGCGCCTCTTTTCCTTCGGACCCAGGCAACTCGTTGCCTGGGCCACCCAAGATCACAAGCTGTCAAAATGGATGGAATATTCCTTACTGTTAAGAGATGTCCAATCTCTGGGTAATAAATGCCCGAGAGCAAAACCGTAGAGGACGTCGAATCAGGCTTTCCTTCGGTCAGGGCTTAGCAATCGGCAAAGTGGCATCTCACCACAATCGTTCCAGGATTCGAAACAATATCACACTCACGTGTATACTCTCCTGCCCAGTGGCATTATCGGAATCTTCGTGAGATAATGCCGGGTGACCAAGGTGTAGTTCGCGGAAATGTGCGCCGAGCAACGGGTGGTTGATCCATGAAACAGATACTCATCAAGGGCGCGCGCCAGCACAACCTCAAGAATATCACGGTGGCCCTTCCCCACGAGCAATTGATCGTTATCACCGGTGTTAGCGGCTCCGGGAAATCTTCACTGGCCTTCGACACGCTTTTTGCGGAAGGCCAGTGGCGCTATTTGGAATCTCTTTCTACCCAGGCGCGGCAGTTTCTTCAGCAGCTTGACCGGCCCCTCGTCGACAGCATCGAAGGATTGCGCCCGGCTATCGCCATTGAACAAAAACCGCTCCCCAGGAATTCTCGCTCCACCGTGGGTACCATCACGGAGATTTATGACTTTTTGCGTGTCCTTTACACCCGCCTGGGAACGGTCCATTGTTCCAACTGTGGCCAGATTATCCAGGCACACACTGTCCAGCAAATGGTCGATAGGATGTTAGTCTGGCCTGACGGCAGTCGCCTTTGGGTGCTGGCCCCGCTGGGAGTAGTGAACACCACCAGCCTGCCGCGATTGCTCAAAAGCATCAGACGCGACGGCTTCGTGCGGGTCCGGATTGACGGCCAGATTTCCTCCCTCGAAGAGATACCCAGTCTGCCCCGGCAACCGTCCTATCAGGTGGATGTCGTGGTGGATCGCCTGATCCTGAATCGGGAAAGCACTCAGCGCCTGGCCGAATCGCTTGAAATTGCAGCGCATCACTCTAATGGTCGGGTGACCGTGCTTCGCGAAGGAGGGGAGGAACAGCGTTTCACCGAGAAGTTCTGTTGCCTGCATTGTGGAAGGGACGCTGCAGCGCCAACGCTGAGTCTATTCTCTTTCAATCACCCGACGGGTGCATGTCCTCAGTGCAAAGGCATGGGCGTGATAGCCGATGACGCTTCGGCCTATGACACAATTCCCGGCAACGGCGCCACCTCTGCTGATCAACCGATGACCCAACTGGGCTGGTTATCTTCAGCCGGTGGCCTTTGCCCGGGCTGCGGCGGGGGGCGCCTCAACCGTCAGGCGCAGGCGGTGACCGTAGGCGGTTTGACCATTGATAGCCTGTCTGCGCTGCCGGTGGCAGATCTGCATGCTTGGCTGGCTAACCTCCAATTGCCGACATCGCAACGGGAGATTGGGGTACGGGTTCTCGACGAAATCGCGCGACGACTGCAAACCCTCATTGAACTTGGCCTCCCCTATGTAAGCTTGGATCGACCCACCAATACTCTTTCCGGCGGCGAAGCCCAACGCATCCGTCTGACTCACCAGATCAGCAGCCACCTTTCCGGGGTACTGTATGTTCTGGACGAACCGAGTACCGGTCTGCATCCCCGTGACCACGCTCGCTTGATGGAAATCTTGAGGCGCCTGCGTGATGCGGGGAACACTGTCTTGGTGGTCGAACACGACGCTGACACCATCCGTCAGGCGGACTTTGTCGTCGATATGGGGCTGGGGGCTGGGGAAAAGGGGGGTGAAGTGATCTATGCTGGCCCGGCTCCAGGGCTCCTTCAGCACCCAACGTCGCTTACCGGCCAGTATCTCACGGGGCAGCTCCGGTTACCAGTCTCCAAGGCGCGCACCCTCTCTGATCATGCATGGCTGCGGGTGGCTGGCGCCCGAGGTCATAACCTCAAGGATGTCACCGCAGCCTTTCCTGTGGGGTGCATTACCTGCGTAACCGGAGTTTCAGGCTCAGGAAAGAGCAGTTTGGTGCTGCAAACCTTGTACGCAGCCCTTGCCCAACGGCTCCATCGTGCCGCCCTAACCCCCTTGCCCCATACCGGCATTGATGGGGCCGACTCTCTGGCGCGTGTGGTGCACATCGATCAAAGCGCTCTTGAACGATCGCCACGGTCCAACCCGGCCACCTACACCGGAGCCTTCGCCATAATCCGCCAGCTCTACGCGCAGGTTCCAGAAGCACGAGCTCGAGGCTACCGAGCGAGCCGCTTTTCCTTCAATGTGAAGGGCGGCCGCTGTGAGACTTGCAAGGGTGATGGCGTCCAACGCCTGGACATGCACTTTCTTCCTCCGGTGACTGTTACCTGCCCGGTTTGCCACGGCACTCGTTTTCGCCGCGAAACCCTGGAAGTTCACTTCAAGGGCAAGTCTATCGCCGACATTTTGAACCTGACCATCCAGCAGGCTTCGGCTTTCTTCGAAAACCTGCCGGAGATCCACCGGCGCCTGGCCGTCATGCAGGAAGTCGGGCTGGGTTATATGCGTCTGGGACAGCCCGCCACACAGATTTCCGGCGGTGAAGCACAGCGCATCAAGTTAGCTCGCGAGTTGGGCCGCCGTGAAACCGGCACCACACTTTATGTCCTCGATGAACCCACAACCGGTCTCCACCTCGCCGATATCCACCTCCTATTGCACGTTCTTCAGCGCCTGAGTGAGCGCGGCAACACCATCATTGTCATCGAGCATCATCTGGAGATCATCAGGGTGGCCGATTATGTCATCGACCTGGGACCCGGAGGGGGTAACGACGGGGGTTCACTGGTGGCTTGCGGGACTCCGCAAGAGGTTGCTCATTCACCGAATTCAATCACTGGCCAGTTCCTGCGACCACTCATACTATGAAGGACACAAGGACGGGAATACCGCCTTTAATGGCGCCAACATGCGCCATCCACTCGACAACCAACAGCACATAGGGTGGGATTCTGGTCAGAGAAGAAGATTTGCGGTTTGGCGCTATTGGAACTGGAATGCCCTAATGAGCACGGGCGATGGATGCTGACAGCACATCCATAATGGCTACACTGAAGTCTCTGGGGTGCTCATTGGTCAGCAAGTACCGCCAAGAAACGGGCTGGTTAACTTCCAGACGACAGATGGTAGGCGATACAGTCCAGCTTGATGGTGAAATCCACGTTTTCCACGTGACAACAGTCGGGAACCTGGATCTGAACCGGGGCAAAATTAAGAATACCGTTGATCCCCGCCAGGATCAGCTGATTGGCCACGCTCTGCGCTGCGCTGGCCGGCGTGGTGATGGCCCCGATGCTGATGTCACGGTCCTTGATGATCTCGTCCATCTCATCCACATGGTTGATCACCAACCCATTGGGCAGCTTACGACCGACCTTCTGCGGGTCCATGTCAAAAGCCGCAGCAAAGATGTAGCCATGCTTGAGGAAATTGCTGTGGCGGATGAGGGCCGATCCCAGATTGCCTATGCCAATCATGGCCAGGTTCCAGGTGCGATTCAGCCCGAGGATCTCCTTGATCTCATTGACCAGGTCCCCGATCCGATAGCCCACTCCACGCATGCCAAACTCACCGAAATACGCCAAGTCTTTCCGGATTTGCGCTGGATTCACGGCACATTGTTTGGCCAGGCGTTCCGATGAAATAACTTCCTGATCCTGCTCCAGGAGCTCCTGCAGCGTCCGCATGTAGATGGAAAGCCTATTGATGGTGGCCATTGGGATCTTGGCAAATTTCATTAACAACTCCCCCGATCCATCGAATGCTCCAATGGCGCCGCCGGAGTGTCCGCCGGTCGCTCTATCCTCTGAGGCGCCGCCGGCCAGAGTCAACTATGTGATAATGTTCACATTTCACATCAAAAAAAATGAACCCTAGAAGGACCCGGCATCAGCTGTCGACCAGCCAACAGGCTCGAACAGGGGGTCAGGTGTAACCTGACCCCTGTCCATGCAACAACTGATAGCCTCGCTTACCGGTTCATTATTTCGCCAGACCAATGTAAGTCTGGATCAGCTTGGAAACCGGGTTAGCGTAGATGAGGATCAGGCAGATAACCAGAGCGTAAATACAAAGGGACTCGATCATGGCCAGACCGATCATCATGGTCACGGTGATCTTACCAGAAGCTTCAGGATTGCGGGCTACGCCTTCCACAGAAGCCTTAACCGCCATACCCTGGCCCAAACCGGTACCGAAAGCAGCGATGGCAATACCAAAACCAGCGGCCACTGCTGAATAGATGAAGAAGCTCAAACCGGCCACTTTTTCGCCCGCACCCGGACCCGCTTCGGCTGCCAGAGCTACCGTCGCAAGAGCCAACACCAGCAACGTCGTCAATAATCCAACTTTCTTCATGAACTAGTCCTCCTTGAGAAATGTTGAGTGATTTATAAATCGCGGCCTTCTTCCGACCGATACCGCCAATGCTGAATCTTCAGTGAGCATGTTCCATGGCACCGGCAAAGTACATCATGGACAGCAGGCAGAAGATAAAAGCCTGCACAAAACCAGTGAAAAGACCCAGGAACATGATGGGCAGCGGCGCCAGATACAGCCCTGCCAGGAAGAACAAAATGGCCAACACCAGTTCTTCACCGAAGATATTGCCAAACAAACGGATAGACAGGCTGAGCACGCGAGCACCGTGACCAATGAGTTCAATGGGCATGATAAGCGGTGTCAACCAGGCGATCGGGCCCATGAAATGCTTGACATATTTGACCCCGTGGAACTTCACACCGATGACGTGGGTGAAAACCACCACGATCAGGGCACAAGCAGCCGTGGTGTTGATGTTGGCAGTAGGCGAGAAGAATCCGGGGATCATCCCCATGTAGTTGCTGGCCAGGATGAACAAACCCAGAGTGGCAATCAGGGGAAACAAGAATCGCCCTTCTTCGCCAGTCACACTGACCATGAAGTCTTCAATGCCACCGACCAGCACTTCAAAAAAGCTCTGTCCACCGCCGGGAACCATTTCCAGCCGACTTGCCGCCAATTTGGCCAACAGCACCAGCAGGATCATGATCACCCAAGTGTAGGTGACATAGGGCAGAAGAAAAAACTGCGCCGTGGAATGAACTTCCTCAGCACTATTTACCACGGGCACTCCCAGTTTTTCAAACAACAGGCTCAGGAAAAGAATTGGGTGCTCCATAAGCTACCTGTCCCCCCTTCGTAACAACACTACCAATTGCTGCATGCCTACACCGATGATACTCACCATAACCAGCGACAAACCGACCAAAAACGCAATAGGATGAACCCACTGATAGTAGATCACGGTAAACACCACAAAGACCGTGATCGCAAACCGCAGATAGTATTTGCCGAACAGCGCCCCCTTGCCCGGGACTGTGCCCGGAACGCCAAAGGCCTTGTGGAGCTGCCATTTGAGGGCATGAAAGCTGGCGGCCATGACGACGGCACCAAGCAACACACCACCAGCCAGGGACCACGAAAACAACACTGCCGTGCCAAGAGGAACCACCACCGTCAATACCAGGTTAGTGATTTCGATCCGGCGCAGCAGCCTGTCATCCTGAAGAATCTCCCGCAACTCAGTTTCCGGGCCGTTCTAACCATCCTTCTCCTGCTTCTTCATGAAGCGATAGTAGTTGCGAAACCCCGCGATCACTCCCATCACCAGAAAAACCAGGCTAAACAATGGCAATGTACCAAACTTGGAATCCAACCAGTATCCGATGGCCAACCCGATGAAGATGGAAAAAACCACCGACATCCCAATTGTGCTGGCCAAGCCCACCAAACGAATCTGCTTCTTGGTCTCATTTTTCATGTCGGCAACCCGACTTCGTGTAAATTATCACAGCACCTAGCACAGGCATTTGGGCAAGTCAATGCCTTTTTGATCTGTGCCGCCCTAACCGCAGTTGCTACCCCGTGCGCGTACGAACTTTCACGCTAGAGTCTTTGGGGACAACACACGGATGCCATTCTGAATCACAGTGACATGGGATACCGTTTCTCCGTGCAATCCGCTTCTGGCACCCTATGACCCGGCCCGAACCGCTTTGAAGGCCTCAGCAGCGGCTTCGATGGTGTGATCCAGGGCCGCCTGATCATGGGCTAAGCCAACGAAATACGCTTCGAATTGCGATGGCGCAAGATATACCCCGCGGCGCAGCATCTCCTGGAAAAACACCGCATACTGCCGGGTGTCGGCTGGCCTGCGCGCCGACGAAATCCACCACTGGGGCATTGGTGAAAAACGAACAGGACATGGAACCCACTCGATTGGTCACCACCGGAACCTGGGCCTGGGCGGCCGCATCCGTGAGTCCAGCCACCAGGTAGCGGGCCTTTTCCTCAAGCTCCCGGTAGACCCCCGGCTCTTCCAGTAGTTCCAGAGTGGCTAGACCGGCGCTCATGGCTAGCGGATTGCCCGACAGCGTGCCGGCCTGATAGATGTCGCCAATGGGCGCCACCCGTTCCATGATGACCCGTTTGCCGCCGTAGGCACCCACCGGCAGTCCGCCGCCAATGATCTTGCCCAAGCAGGTCAGATCCGGCAGCACCCCGTAGAGTTCCTGGGCACCGCCGCGGGCCAGTCGAAAACCGGTGATGACTTCATCAAAAATGAGTACCGCACCGTACTCATCGCAGACCTGTCGTAACCCGGCTAAGAAACCCGGTGCCGGGGGTACCACCCCCATGTTTCCCGCCACCGGTTCAACGATAATAGCGGCCACCTGCTCGCCTTGGCGCGCCATGGTCTGCCGTACCTGGTCGAGATCGTTGTAAGGCAGGGAAAGAGTATGCTGCACCACCTCAGGCGGCACACCAGGGCTGCCAGGGATGCCGAAGGTAGCCAGACCGCTCCCCGACTGCACCAGGAGACAATCACTGTGGCCGTGGTAACAGCCGTCGAATTTGATGAATTTGCTGCGCCCAGTGAAGCCGCGGGCCAAGCGAATGGCACTCATGGTGGCTTCAGTCCCTGAATTCACCATCCGCACCAGGTCCATGGACGGCACCATCTGCACCACTTTCTGCGCCATGGCGACTTCCAGGCGAGTCGGGATGCCGTAGGAAGTACCGCGCATAGCCGCCTGGGAGATGGCTTCCAACACTTTGGGATGGGCATGACCAGCGATCAGCGGCCCCCAGGAGCAGACATAATCCACATAGCGGTTGCCGTCCTCATCCACAATCCAGCAGCCATATCCCTGCTTAACAAAAATGGGCGATGAACCCACCGCGCGGCCCGACCGCACCGGGCTGTTGACGCCGCCCGGAATCCACTTGCAGGCCTCCTGGTACCAGTTCTTAGAATTGTCCCATCGCATCCATGAATCTCCCCAGAAACACCTTCCTGCCCGAACGTCACCGGGTTGGTTGCTTAAAGAAACCGCCACCATCGTTGCGGCGGCTTCACCGTTGGCGAGATGCACCACGCCCGGGAATTGTTATGACCGACACGGTTGCGGGCGGACCCAAAAACCGCCCCTGCATTCTGATGACATAAGCATTGGACACTTTCCGAACAGGCAGTAACTCACAGCGGAGTGATTTCAAACTGTTCCATGTGAAAACTCATTTCACCCTTTAGAGTCACCCGCGCCTGTAGCTGATCTTCCATCATTTCCAGCGCCGCCCGCTCTTCATCGCAGAAGCGTGCCACCACTTCCGGATGGGCCATGACCATGATGTTATGGCCGTAGAATTCACGCCGATCGCGTTCCAAATCACGAAGAATTTCGTAGCAGATGGTCTGCTTGGATTTGAGAAACCCCTCACCCTCACAGTAGAAACATGGTTCGCACAGCACCCGGCCAATACTTTCCTTAGTGCGTTTCCGAGTCATTTCGATCAGCCCCAATTCCGACATCCGCAGGATGTTACTCTTGCTCTTGTCACGCTGCATGGCCTCGCTGAGGGCATTGAACACCTTGTCGCGGTTACCCTCCTTTTCCATGTCGATAAAATCAATGATGATGATCCCACCGATGTTGCGCAGCCGGAGCTGGCAGGCAATTTCCTTGACCGCTTCGAGGTTGGTCTTGAGGATAGTCTCTTCGAGGTTGCGCTTGCCCACATAACGGCCGGTATTGACATCGATGGCGGTGAGCGCCTCGGTGGTTTCGATGACGATATAGCCGCCCGATTTCAGCCAGACCTTGCGGCCCAGAGCCCGCTGCACCTCCATCTCAATACCATAGGCATCGAAGATGGGTTCTTCGCCATCATAGAGCTCTACGGCATTATGGAGCGATGGCAGGAAGGTTTCGGTAAAATTGAGGACCTTCTGGTATTCCGTGGGAGAATCGATGACCAAGCGGTCCACTTCTTTGGTGAACAGATCACGCACGGCCCGGAGGGTGATGTCCAGGTCCTGATAAGTGAGCGACGGCACCGCCGAATTCTCGGAACGCCGTTGGACGGTCTGCCAGAGCTTGAGGAGAAAATCCATTTCGGCCTGGAGTTTCTCGACCTCGGCCCCGTCCGCGGCGGTACGCACAATGAAACCGCACGCCGGCGGCTTGATGGCACAGACCAGATCGCGCAGACGCCGGCGTTCCTTTTCGTCTTCGATGCGCCGCGACACCCCAATGTGTTCCACCATAGGCATCAGCACCAGGTTGCGGCCAGGCAGGGTCACATGGGTGGTGATACGCGCCCCCTTGGTGCCGATCGGCTCCTTGGCCACCTGCACCAGCAGTTCCTGACCTTCCTGCAGCCGCTCCTCGATGCGCTCCTCACTGTAACCTCGCGCGATCGGCAGCACGTCTTTGATGCCTGGGTCAGTCGCTTCCTCAACCGCTTCCACGGCCTTCCCGTCGTCCTCAGACCCCACAGAATTCTGAAACATTTGTTCAAGATCCACCAACGGCCGATGGACATCGGTCACATAGAGGAATGCCGCCTTTTCCAGACCAATATCCACAAAGGCTGCCTGCATTCCCGGTAGAACCCGGACCACCATCCCTTTAAAGATGTTGCCAGCGATCCCCCGGTCGGAACTTCGTTCCACGTAAAGCTCGGCGACCTGGCCGTTTTCCACAAGTGCCACACGGGTTTCATACAGTTTGGCATTGATGATCAGTTCTGCGGACATCGTTGTTTTCCTCAACGGGACGAACGGCCGTTTTGCAGACACGCCCAGTGGCAAGGCTCCCCTCGCCACCGTTCACAATATGCTGGACAATAGCCAATGGCCTCAGACGAACCGCGCTACCTTCCAGCAGATCCAGTTCCACACTCTGCGCACCGACCTGACGAACCTCCACGAGCACCTGCCCCAGCAACACTTCCTGGGAATGCCGCTTGGTCTTTTTGACCATCCGGCTATCCAACATTCTTTGCCAGTTCTGCATCAGGCAACCAATCAAAAGGGGACTCGGAAGCTCGACGCAATAGGTAACCAGAACCAAAGCCGGGGGCCTTTCCCGTCTGGCCACCTGGCACGCCCGGCGCACCTCCAGCCCACGGGGGAATCCGCTGTTGAGGCGTTCGAGCACCTCCTGAGGATCCATGTTGGCGGTCAAAACCAGCCATACATCCTCCACCTCGCTTTCCATCCCTAGCGGCAACGCTTCCCCGAAGGACATTTTGGGATGGGGATGGAAGCCTTCACTGAAGGCAACCGGGAGATGGGCGCGGCGGACGGCCCGGGCAAATGCCCGGCTCACTTCCAATTGTCCAAAGAAGCGGATGTCTCCTTTTCTAGCATATTGCAACCGGTACACGAAAGCATTATCACCCGAGACAACCGCCGGCGGGAAGAGACCATCTTCCGGCAAGCCTTTCTGAAGAAGGCTCTCCCCGCCAAAAGCACCGGAAACTGAGCCCACCTCATTAGCGCTAGTGCTTGAATCTGTCGGGATTGAACTTGCCTCTGGCATTATCTTTTGGGGGTGAAGGTCAATTGAGTCATCTCCAGACCCACCAGAGAGGCCGATTGTCGATGCAGTTGTGGCAAAATGTAGTTGGTGATCGCAGACCCCGCAGTGCGAACAGGCGCTCCAGCGACAATCCCCGGTATGCTCCTCAGCCAGCGCCCGCTGCCACTCGGCGACCAGATGGTCTTTACTTACGCGGGCCGACAGATGGTCCCAGGGAAGCAGATCACCCAGGGCACATTCCCGGTTAGCATAGAATTCCAGGTTCAGTCCGGTTTCATCAAAAGCCTGCTGCCAGAGCGTCCGCTGGAACCGCTCGGTCCAGCCGTCAAAACGCGCGCCCAGCTCCCAGGCACGGAGCAGCACGGCAAACAGTCGCCGATCGCCACGTGCAAAGACCGCTTCCAGCCGGCTCTGATGCGGATCGTGCCATTTGAACCGCAGCCCCCGACGCCGTAGCTTCTCGTCGAGATAGGCCACGTTGTCCTGGATCATATCCAGGGGGATCTGACCGGCCCATTGGAACGGGGTTTGCGGCTTGGGCACGAAGGTCGATACCGCCACATTGACCGATGCTTTGCGCTTCTGCCGCGCTGCCAGCCGCCAGACTTCCAAAGACAGCTCCACCAGTTCGTGGAGGTCGGCACGAGTTTCGGTTGGAAGCCCCATCATGAAGTAAAGCTTGAGCACCAGCCAGCCCAGCCCAAAGGCTTGCTCGGCCGCCACCAGCAGATCTTCACGGCAGATCCCTTTGTTGATCACCCGTCGCAATCGCTCACTACCCGCTTCCGGCGCCAGGGTAAAACCGGTCTTGCGGACCGTCCGCACCAGTTCCATCAGCTCCCGGGTCAGAGTCCCCACCCGCAGTGATGGAAAGGAAATCGCCACCTTCTGCTGGGCAAAACGCTCCATGACCGCAGCCAGAAGGTGTTGGATCTGGCAGTAATCGCCGCTGCTTAACGACAATAACGACATTTCTTCGAACCCACTGGCTGCCAGAGCCAGTTGGGCCTGGTCCAGCACTGCCTGTGGATGGCGCTCCCGCACCGGCCGGTAAATGTATCCCGCCTGACAAAACCGGCATCCGCGGGTACACCCTCGAGCGATCTCAACGCTGAGGCGGTCGTGGACGATCCCCAAGAGGGGGACCAGCGGTTGGTCGGGGATCGGTGAGGACGCATCGAGGTCCATCAACAACCGTTTTTCGACCAAGCGGTAATCGGCATAGCGAGGTTGAATGGCCCGAATCGGGCCCTCGGGGTGATAGGAAACGTCAAAAAAGCTGGGGATATAGATGCCGGGAAGGGCTCGGGCCTGTTGCAGAAATTCTTGACGTGGTTGGCCGCCTTCCTGCCACTGTCTGAACAGCGTCACCAGCTCTTCAAGGACTTGTTCTGCTTCCCCCAGCACCACCAGGTCAAAGACTTCTGCCAGAGGCTCCGGGTTGAAGGCGCATGGCCCGCCGGCAATGATCCACGGATGCCGCCCATCCCGGTCGGCGGCGCGCAAAGGAATGCCAGCCAGATCCAGCATGGTCAGGATATTGGTGTAGCTCAGCTCATACTGGAGGCTGAAGCCTACAAAATCAAAATCCCCCAGCGGCCTTTGAGTTTCCAACGCACGTAAGGGTTCCTTGCGTTCCCGCAAGCGTGCTTCGAAGTCCGGCCAGGGCGCGTAAGCCCGGTCCGCCAAGACCCCTGGCAAACGGTTGAGGCGGTGATACAGGATTTTTATCCCGAGATGACTCAGACCGACCTCGTACACATCGGGAAAGGCCAGGGCAAAGCGCACCCGGGCCTGGCCAAAGTCCTTACAGCAGGCGTTGTGTTCATTTCCCAGATATCGACCGGGTTTTTCGATGCCGTCCAACAATGAATCCCACATCATTACAGAACTACCTCATGTCCTCCCACCCTGCGAAATCAGCCGCGACGCGGGGAGGGACCCGACAGAGCGGAAGCGGAAATTGGTTTGTTCACAAGTGTTTCCTGGATTCACAAATGCTCCGGCATCACGATGCGAGCTCTCGCATACACCGTTGGGACTTCCCGTGGTCAAGGAGGTTTGCCGGTATGACGAGGGGCAGCGAACGAAATCGCTCAAACCAGAAGACTAAAGTGAGCAGTGCCGATGTCAGCCTCGCTGGTAAAGCGGGGACATGGCCCGAAGCATGGCAGCCACCTGTTCAAGCGTGTCCACAGCCCGAACCACTTCTTCCTCGGTGTTGTCATCACCAAGGGTAAACAGGAGCGTCCCCATGGCGCCGTCTTGCAACGCCCCCATGGCTTCCAGCACATGTGAAGCCTTGGCAGTGATGGACATGCACGCCGATGCCCCGGCGACACTCACCCCGCGCAGGTCCATGTGGAGTAACAGTGCTTCGCCTTCCACATAGCGCAGCGACACATTGACAAGACCCGGCAGGCACTGCTCGGGATGGCCATTGAAGGTGATTTGGTCTATCCGGCGCTGTATCTCTTCGCGCAGCAAGGCCTCGAGTCGGCGGCTGTGAGCCATCCGCTCCGGCAGTACCGCCTGAGTCAGTTCGGCTGCTTTACCCAGACCCATTATGCCGGCGACGTTCTCAGAACCAGTGCGGCGCCCGTCCTCCTGCCCGCCCCCGTGAAACAACGCCCATAGCTGGGTGCCCTTGCGGCAGTACAGGGCCGCCGCCCCTTTGGGACCATAGAACTGATTGGCCGCCAGGCTTAGCAGATCCACTCCGAGTTCCTGTACATTCACCGGAATGCGCCCCACCGCTGCAACAGCATCGGTGTGGAAGGCAAGACCGCGCTCGCGTGTGATCGCGGCGATCTCTGCCAACGGCTGCACGGAGCCCACCTCGTTGTTGGCGTACATAATGGAAACCAGAATGGTGTCGGGGCGAATGGCCTTGATCACTTCCTGGGGATCAACCACTCCGGAACTGTCAACTGGCACGACACTGATCTCAAAGCCTAGCTTTTCCAGTGCCTTGGCCGCATAGAACACCGAATAATGCTCGATGGACGAAATCACCAGATGACGGCCCTGCTCCAGCCGGTTCAGCGCAATTCCTTTGATGGCCAGGTTGTTGGATTCGGTCCCGCAGGAAGTGAAGATGATCTCCTCAGTTTCTGCACCAATCATGCGTGCCACCTGTTCGCGGGCCCAAAACAGTGCGTCCTGAGGCTTTTCGCCATGATGGTGAATGCTGGCCGGGTTCCCAAACTCATCGCGCAAAAAGGGCAGCATGGCTGCCAGAACCTGCGGGGCAATGGGAGTTCCAGCGATATGATCCATGTAAATACGGTCAGTTTTCATGAGAAACCCTGCTCCAATCGATTGTCTACCACAATTTCCGCGGTATCACCTAAACCTGCCCAGCAGCTGATTGCACCTAACTGCATTCAGAATGACCCGCCGGCAGCCTTCCTTGATAAAATCAAAACTTTAGATTACCAGATCCGGCCTCATTTCTCAACGAATAACCATGGGGTCCTGCGAGCATTACCCATGGAGCGTTTCCTCCGACTTATCCCACTTCATGATTGTGACCTGCTGGCGATTCTTCCACGTTCCCGCCTGCTCATGACGATCCCGGATGCGGATGCGGGTGTCCTTCGCCCCTTTTCTCAAAGCAGGCTTCATTACCGCCCGCCAGTCCGCTATATTCGGGACTATTGCCGCCATGCCCCTCGACCCTGCGTCCCCGACTTTTCACTTGCATTCGCCCTGGTGGCGTGATAAGCAACATGTGATTTTTTTATCGTATTCACCATAAGGTCGTGGTAACACGGTTCCCTCAGGACAATTCGATCACATCAGTGCTGATTGAGTGATCGTCAGGCGACCTCGATAGTTGTGCCGCCGACGAGGTTTCCCTGGCGCCTGGTTCAGACGTTGAGCAAAAGGAGGAAAAGGTTATGACGGTATTTCTCGGTGGAATTGCGGCTGCTTTTTTGGGAATCATTGGGATGTTGGTGTTCTTACCCTCTTTCTTGCACCCTTCTCAAGGGAGCCATCCCCTTGATGCTTATCCTTGGTGGAGCGCTGGCCGCTTATCTCGGCTATGATGAAGCCAAAGACAAGCTTCCTTTCCCGAAGAAGAAGGATGAGGAAGATGTCGCTTCTCCGGCTAAGGACGAATTGGCTAAATACAGAGAAGAAGCGGAGCGCTATAAGCAGGAAGCCGAACGGCTTCAGGCGGAACTGGAAAAATCTAAGTCCTAGGGGGCAGGCCCCCTGCCGCTGCCGGTTCACGGAGAAACCCGCCCGTTACGCGGTTAACCAGCAAGACCAGCCAGGTTGGAAGTGTGGGCCAGATAAGCCTGGCTTACACCCTGCACAACCTGACTCCAATATTTTATGATTGGATTGCAGACCATCTCAAGCCACCGAATCCCGGTGGCTTGAGTCGTTTCTGAGCAATGACCGCCTCTCCGCCGCACTGCGCACGCACTTCGTCACTCCAGGGGCTCCGGCTGCCTAGCCATGAGCCTCCAGCCAATTGACTCCCCAACCCATATCCACTCGCAGCGGCACCCGGAGCGGCCAGACCAGTTCCATCCGTTCCCGGACCAAATCCCTGGTTCTGTTCAGTTCGTCCGGCGGCACTTCGAAAACCAGTTCGTCGTGGACCTGAAGCAGCATGGCGCTTTTCAGCCCCCGGTCGGCCAGCTCTCGGTCGATGTCGATCATGGCCTTTTTGATGATGTCCGCCGCGGTCCCCTGGATTTTGGTATTGATTGCCAGGCGTTCCCCCTGCTGGCGGATGGTACGATTGCGGCTCTGCAATTCAGTGATGGGCCGCCGCCGCCCAGCCAACGTCTGACAATAGCCGCACTCCCGCACTTCCTCGATCACTCGATCGATGAAGCGCCGCACCCCATGATAATGGGCAAAATAACGCTCGATGGCGGCCTTGGCTGCCGTGTTGCTGATTCCCAGGGCACGCGCCAGACCGAAGGGGCCCATACCGTAGATGATCCCGAAGTTGATGGCTTTGGCCTGGCGACGCATTTCCGGGGTCACTTCCTGGGGCGAAATCCCCAGCATTTCAGCGGCAGTCCGGCGATGGATATCTTCGTCTTCCTGAAACGCCGCCACCAAGTGTTGATCTTCGCTGAAATGCGCCAAAATGCGCAGCTCGATCTGCGAATAATCGGCCGCCAACAGGAGTTGTCCAGGGGCAGCCACAAAGGCCGCCCGGATCTGTTTGCCTTCCTCGGTGCGGATGGGGATGTTCTGGAGATTGGGGTCTGAACTGCTGAGCCGCCCAGTGGCGGTTACGGTCTGATTAAAGGAGGTATGGATGCGGCCGGTGTGCGGATGAACCAGGCGCGGCAGCGCTTCCACGTAGGTCCCGAGCAGCTTAGCCAGAGTGCGGTAGGCCAGCAACTGTTCAACGATGGGGTGTTCGCCGGCGAGAGTCTCCAGCACGCTGATGTCGGTGGATGGACCGGTCTTGGTCTTCTTGACTACCGGCAACCCCAGCTTGTCAAACAAGATGGTGGCCAGCTGTTTAGGCGACTGGATGTTGAAGGACTCCCCGGCCAGGCGAAAGATCTCCGTTGACTTCTGATCAAGCAGTTTTCCCAGGTCGCCGGCCAGCACCCGCAGTTTTTCGTCATCCACTCTAAAGCCGCGCTGTTCCATGCGCGCCAACACGGTCACCAGAGGCAACTCCAGGGTGCGAAAAAGCTCCAACAACCCTTGGCCCTCCAGTTTGCAGCTGAAGGAGCGGGGCCAGGCGCCAGGTCACTTCGGCATCCTCGCACGCGTATTCGGCCGCCGTCGATACTTCCACTTCCGCAAAGTTGATCTGATTCTTACCCTTTCCGGTAACGTCAGTGTAGCTGATCATGCTTTCGCCCAGGTGCTCGGCGGCTATATTTTCAAGGCTGTGCGAGTGTTTCCCCGGATCCAGAAGGTAGCTGGCCACCATGGTATCGAAGGCCACTCCGCGAAGTTCTATCCCGTACTGCTGCAACACTACCCATTCGTACTTGATGTTTTGCCCCACCTTTGCAGGGCAATCCCCTGTAAGTACCGGCGTAAGCGTCTGGAGGACGCTCTCCCGCAGCAGTTGCCCCTCACTGCCGCGGCCCCGGTGACCGACCGGGACATAACAGCCCTGATGGTCCTGCCAACTCAAGGCAATGCCCACAATCTGGGCTTGCATGGGGTCAGTGGAGGTGGTTTCGAGATCGATGGAGATACGTTCCTGGCGCTGCAGAACCGCAACTATTTCGGCAAGCTCCTTGACGCTGGTGATGACCCGATCCGCACGCGTCACCTGGTTCTCGACATCAGGTCCCGCTATCTGCTCCAGCCCCGATTGCTCCCGCAGGGAAGCCAACAGGCTTTTGAGATCCAGTTCCTGATAGAGTCCTGCCAATTCCTGAGTTTCGGGTGTTCCGGGCTTGAGTTCAGCGAGATCGATGGTCAGGGGCGCCTCGCGGCGAAGCGTCACCAGCTCACGCGAGAGCATAGCCAGTTCCCGGTTTTGACGGACTTTGTCGCGAAGCGATGCCGGCGTGATCTCTTCGACATGTTCGAAAACGGCATCCAGGGTTCCCCATTGCTGCATCAGCTTCAGGGCTGTCTTTTCGCCCACTCCAGGGATGCCGGGCACATGGTCGGAGCTGTCGCCCATCAGCGCCAGCAGATCGACCATCTGATCCGGTCTGATCCCGAAGCGTTCTGCCACCCCCTTTGAAGTAATCATTCGGTCTTTTTGCGGGTCCCATTGCTTCACCAGCGGGTCCTCGATCAACTGGTGCAGGTCCTTGTCACCGGAAGCCACCACGATTTCCAGGCCCCGCCCGCGATAGCGGTCCACCATCGTGGCAATCAAATCGTCGGCTTCCAACCCGTCCATGGCAATCTGGGCAAGCCCCATAAAACGCACCAGGTCCTTGATGTAAGGGAGCTGCACCGCCAGGTCTTCCGGCATCTTCTGGCGCGTGGCCTTGTAGTCGGCGTAGCGTTCGTGACGAAAGGTCGGGCCGGGGGAATCGAACACCACACAGATGTAATCCGGTTGCTTGTCCTTGAGCACCTTAAGGAGCATCTGGGCAAAACCGTAGACCGCCTGGGTCGGCATACCGCGGGCGTTGGTAAAGCGCCCCAGGGCGTAGAAAGCCCGATAACAGTAGGAACTACCGTCAATCAGGAACATGGTCTTGGCATTCATCGGCATCCATCACCTTCTTTCGCTGTTTGGTCGGCACCTTTAGCGGCGGCGGCAGGTATTCGCTATTGATATGGCTCATGGCATGAAAGATATTGCCCCGCACCTTGCGGTTGCCGCGGTAAAGGCTTTCAAGCAGGGTCCGCAATTGCTGGCGCTTGTTGTGCTGAGCTGATGGGCACGGGTTTTGGACTACCGGCAGGCCCAAACGCTACGCATAGCCGTTCCACCTTGACTGCAGGAACCAGCGCCAACGGCCGGATCACCACCATTTCCCCGGCGAAAAACGGTTGGCACGGCACCATGGCGGCCACTCGCCCCGAGTAGCAAATGTTGATGAAAAAAGTCTCGATGAAATCATCCTGATTGTGGCCGAAGGCGATCTTGCCGCAACCCAGGTCCTTGGCCGTCTGGAAAAGAGCAGTGCGGCGCAGTCGAGCGCACAAGAAACAGGGATTCTCACGATTCTCCGGGCTGTGGGCTCGCACCCCATAGTCCGTGGTGATGATGCGGTACCCAAACCCTTCGCGCTGAAGGAAGGATTCCAACCGGGCTGCCGGTTCCGGATCGAACCCTAGATCGACATGCACCGCGGTCAGTTCATAGCGGATAGGAACGCGCGCCAGCCGTTCCCGTAGCAGCCACAACAGGAGCAGGCTGTCCTTGCCGCCGGAAACCGCCACCACAAGGCGATCGCCATCGGCGATCAGGCCATAATGGTGAATGGCCTTCCCCACCAAACGGCGCACTTCATGATCGATGAATGCCATGGGTTTGTTTGGTCCCGCGGACCCCGCTAGCCGGGGCCTGCCTGGAATGGGCCGGGATTGCCGTTAAAGATCCATAAATGAGTTGCCATCCCATCGCGACAACCACTGGCGGGATTGGTTTCAGCCTCGACAGCATCCGGTCATGCTTTGGCTGGTTGTCATCCGGAAAGGGTTCATTCCCTGGTCTTGTTGTAGGAGTGGGCTTATGCCTGCCCGTGATCCGTTGGCAGGTCGGGAGTCAGCATGCCGGGGTAGCTCCCTTTGCCAAAGAGGGTTTCCCGATGGGCGCTGGCTATAGGGAGCGACTGCCGCGCTGTTCATCGCGCCGTATCTGCAACCGCCGCTAGCCTGAGCGGCCGAGGGCCGTCCGATGCTGCTTGTTCCTGGACCAGCCCTTGGTGGAGTTAACCGCGATCAAGCCGTACGAAACGCCTGTCCCTCCACATTGAGGTATTCCACCGTGTTCTTAATGCCGGCCAGGGTCAGGTCTTCCATAGGAAAGATGCGGCCGATCTGGTCGATGGTCGTGCTTTGCAGCGCCCAGCGATTCCTTGGGGATAGGATTCAGCCACACGCTTACCGGAAAGGCCGCTTTGAGCTCCCGGAGCCATTCCCGCCCCGGTTTGCGTTCGGTGGTGTAGATGCTGATACCGCCATTGGCCGCCATGAGTTCCGACGGCGCCATGTTGGCATCGCCGATGATGATCAGGCGCCGGTCCTGGCCACCGCCGGTGAGTCGTTCCCAGGGCAACGGCCGGGTGCGTGCCGGATCGAGGAACACCGTTCCATAGATGCAATTGTGAAAATAATAGTACTTCAACTCCCGGAACTGCGCCTGCATTTTTCCAAAAACCGTCCGCACCAGCTCCACGTAAGGCATCATCGAATACCCACCGTTATCCAGCAAGACCACCAGCTTAAGGCGATCGCGCAGCTCGCGGGCAAACACCAGTTCGATCTCGCCGCCGTTTTTCGCAGTCCGGGCGATGGTTTCATCGACATTGAGCTCGTTTTCCGGTCCCACCGCCTGAAGGTTCTTAAGAGATGCCAGCACCTGCCGCAGGTTTTCCCGACCGAACGTGGCGGTGTCGCTGTAATTTACATAGTTGCGCCGAGCAACCACCTTCTGAGCGGTGCCGTAGAGGCTGTCGCCATGCACCCGGACACCGCCGCCATAACGACCGCCGTGACCAAATGGCGAGCGCCCGCGGGTGCCAACCCAGGTGTTGCCGCCATGATGTTCGCCGCGCTGGGCCAGGAGGGTTTCCCAGAAACGCGCCAACAACTCATCATTGGAAAACCGGCGGAGGGCATCCGGCGGCAGGTTGCCGGCGGCGATCTGGTCCTGTAACCACTCCTGAAAGGGTTTCCCACCCAGAAGCTCGTCCCAGTCGGGGTTTTCAGGGAACTTGCCCTGCCCCAGAAAATAGGCCGCAAACACCTGTTCGAACAGGTCGTAGTGCTCCACCCGTTTGACGAACACCAGGCGCGCCAGCAGAAATAGCCGATCCACGTCCGGTGCTAGGCCGCGCAGTAAGGCCCGATAGAATTCGAGGACGTAGCGCACGCTGATGGGAACGCCAGACTGGCGGAGCTGCAGGATAAACGGTAGCATGCAGGGATGTCCCTCCCAAAATCGGCAGTGTTGGAAAAACACGGCCTGCTAAAAACGCCCGGCCTTCTGCACACCTCTGAATTTGAGCAAGTCCTGGGAACGTTTGAGCAGGGTGCCGATGTGACGAATGTCTTTCCCGGCGCCGGGGGCCTTGGCGCCGCTGGCGCGCATGGCGCCCACCCAGTCGAGTAATTCGGCGGTTGCCGGCGGTTTCTCGAAGGACTGTTCCCGCAGCCGATAGAACGTCGTGAGGGACGCGTTCAAGACAGGTTCCGGGAAATCCGGATAGTGCAGCCCCACGATCAGCTTCATTTCATCCATGTTAGGGAAAGGAATGTAGTGGCAGAAGCAGCGCCGCAGAAACGGGTCGGAAAGCTCGCGCTTGGCATTGCTGGTGATGACGATGATCGGCCGTTGTTTGGCCGCCACCTTGTGGTTGATCTCGCGGATAATAAAGGAGCCGTCCTCGAGAACATCCAACAGGTTGTCCTGGGTGTCAGCATCAGTTTTATCGATCTCATCCAGGAGCAAAACGCGGCGATCCTCTGCCAGAAAGGCCCGCCCGATGGGCCCGAAGCGCAAGTAGTCCCAGATGCTGTCGACATCACGGCCGGTTTCACCGCTGCCGAAACGGGAATCATTGAGCCGCAACACGGTGTCGTAGACATAGCACAGCTCTTCACCCTTAAAGGTGGACTTGCAGCGAGCTTCTTCCATGGTGAGCCCGAGCGTGCGGGAGATTTCAAAAGCCAACTGGGTCTTGCCAGTACCGGCCTCACCCATTAGCAGCAAGGGTTTTTCCATAGCAATGGAAATATTGACTATTTCACCCAATTCCGGATTCAGATAGTAGCGTTCCGAGCCTTCAAATTCCATGAGCCTGTTCTTCCTTCAATCAGTATGGGCATTTTCCCAGTGGCAGACACACATGATCGCACAACCATTCCAGCCGCGGTGAGTGCGGACCAAACCCTGCCCCAATCGGCGCTCAGGCAGGCGTCCACCGAACATCCGGCGGGCCGTTGCCAGCCTCAACATACCCAGCATATCGCAAGTACTCATCACAAGTCCAGTGGGGCAAGCCCCGGAATGTCACCACCGTCGGTACATCCTCTGGAGACAACCACCGCCGAACCTGGCACAGACCCGCTAATCCAGACCGAGCCTCCCACTAATGCCTTGACAAGCAGACCTACCTTGCTGATACGGGTGAAGGCGCCTTGTGGGTCGCTCGGCGATGCCAGTTGCTTCTGCGGCAATGGATTTCGGATGCGGCACAAGCAATGATTGCAGTATTAGCCGGGAAAATCGATACCGTGCATACGCGCCTGTAGATTCCTCAATTGTCACCTCATGTTCTTTAGCATTCACATTATCCCTAAGATCCCGGTTCGGTATGGTTTGTGTTCCTGGTGTGTCACGTCCATTCCACCAAATCACCCAAAAAACTAGCTGAGGAGGAATTGTATGGGGCAGGAGAATGATCTTGAGAAACGCCTGGAATCAAAGGGCCTGTCGCGGCGCGATTTTATGAAATTCTGTGGCATCATTTCTGCCACCTTGGGTTTGTCGCCTTCCTTCGCTCCCAAGATTGCTCAAGCGCTGGCTTCGCCCAAACGCCCGCCGGTAGTCTGGCTGTCTTTCGCCGAATGCACGGGCTGCACCGAGGCGCTGCTGCGCAGCACCTACCCGTGGATCGACGAACTGCTGCTGGACACCCTTTCCCTGGACTATCACGAAGCCCTCATGGCTGCTGCCGGCCATTCGGTAGAAGAGGCGCTGCAGAAATGCGTCAAGGACAATGCCGGCAAGTTTATCTGTGTGGTCGACGGTGCCATTCTTACCGCTGACAACGGCATCTACGGGACTGTGGGCGGCAAGACCTTCCTGGAAATCGCCAAGGACATCTGCCCGAAAGCTCTGGCCAACATCTGCATCGGCACCTGCGCCTCTTATGGTGGGGTCGCCGCAGCCAAGCCTAACCCCACTGGGGCTAAGGGCTTGAGTGAAGCCATCGGGATCAAGACCGTCGTCAACATACCCGGCTGCCCCCCCAATCCCATCAACTTTGTGGCAACCGTGGTGAACTATCTCCTGTTCGGTAAACTCCCCGATTTGGACGACAAGGGCCGGCCGTTGTTCGCCTACGGCCAACTGGTCCATGACCAATGCCCGCGCCGGGGCCACTTTGAAGCCGGTGAATTTGTCAAGTCCTTCGATGCCCCGGAAGCCGCCAAGGGCTGGTGTCTCTACGAACTGGGCTGCAAGGGTCCGGATACCTACAACAACTGCCCGTTGGTCAAATTCAATGACGGCACCAGTTGGCCGGTCCAGGCGGGGCATCCTTGCATTGGCTGCAGCGAACCCAATTTCTGGGACAAGATGAGCCCGTTTTACAAACCGGCTTAGACTGGCAAATCCTTGGTTCCGAAATGACCTGTGACGGGTCCGCCAGGGGTTTTGAGTCCAACACTTTTTGAATGGAACTTTAGCCACAGGAGGCTATGCATATGGGAGAGCGTGTAGTTATCGATCCGATCACCAGAATCGAAGGTCACTTGCGAATTGAAGTAGAAGTGACCGATGGCAAGGTCAGCAATGCGTGGAGCAGCTCCACGATGTTCCGCGGCCTGGAAATGATCCTCAAGGACCGCGATCCGCGCGATGCCTGGTTGTTCACCCAGCGGGCCTGCGGTGTGTGTACCTACGTCCACGCGCTCGCCTCGGTACGCTGCGTGGACGATGCGGTCAAGGTGAAGATCCCCGACAACGCCCGGCTGATCCGTAACCTGCTCATGGGCGCTCAGTTTCTCCACGACCACATCGTGCATTTCTACCATCTGCACGCCCTTGACTGGGTGGACATCGTTAGCGCCCTCAAGGCCGATCCCAAGAAGACTGCCGAAATCGCCGAGCAAACTTGTCCGAACGCAGGCAACACCGGTGCTTCTGATTTCAAGGCGGTCCAGCAACGGCTGCAGAAATTCGTCGACAGCGGCCAGTTGGGTACCTTTTACCAACGGCTACTGGGGCCATCCGGCCTACAAGCTGCCGCCGGAAGTCAACCTCCTGGCTTCGGCCCATTATCTGGCCGCACTCCGCCAGCAGGCCCGCACGCGCCCGCATGCACGCCGTCTTCGGCGCCAAGAATCCCCACCTGCAAAGCCTGGTGGTGGGTGGCGTCACCTGCGCCCCGGAACTCAATGTCGACCGGATTTCCGAATTCCTCTACTTGTTTAAAGAAACCAAGGACTTCGTCAACAACGTCTACATCCCCGACTTGGTGGCCGTGGCTGGTTTCTACAAGGATTGGGCGGCCATCGGTGGTACCACCAATTTCCTGGCTTACGGCGAATTCCCGCAAAGCGACAAGGAACCCGAGAGCCTGATGTTCCCGCGCGGCGCCATCTTCAAGCGCAAGGTCACCGAGGTCAAACCGGTGGACCTGGCACAGATCATGGAACACGTCAAACACAGCTGGTACGCCGGCGATCAGGCGCTCAACCCCGCCAAGGGAGAAACCAAACCCGCCTTCGACAGCCTGGATGTCAACAAGCATTACAGTTGGATGAAGGCCCCGCGCTACATGGAAGAACCCATGGAAGTCGGTCCGCTGGCACGCCTGTTGGTGGCCTACGGCAAGGGCCACGAACCCACCAAGAAAGCCGTCGATGGGCTGCTCAAGACCCTGGGCGTCGGCGTCGAGGCGTTGTTCTCCACCCTTGGCCGGACCGCCGCCCGCGGTTTGGAAACCGTGATCATTGCCGACGCCATGGAAGGCTGGATCATGCAGTTGGTGGAAAACCTCAAGAAGGGCGACACCAAGGTCTACACGCCTTACCAGATGCCTGCGGCCGCTTCCGGCGTGGGTCTCAATGATGTTCCGCGCGGGGCGCTGGGTCACTGGATCGAAATCAAAGACCAGAAGATCGCCAACTACCAGCTGGTGGTACCCTCCACCTGGAACCTGGGTCCGCGTTGTGCCAAAGACAAGCCCGGCCCGGTGGAAGAAGCCCTCATGGGTACCCCGGTGGCTGATCCCAAACGGCCGGTGGAGATCCTTCGCACGGTCCATTCCTTCGACCCGTGCATCGCCTGCGGCGTTCATGTGATCGACCCGAAGACCAACGAGGTGTACGAGTTCAAGGTGGTCTAGAACGGCCCCTGGACAAACCATTGACTAAGGAGCGTGCCGAAGCAGCCGCAACGGCACGCTCCTTTTGCGTTTTTCCAGACGCACGACACAAGACCTGGCAGGAGCATCTTTCGAGGATAACCTACAGCATGGCACCACAACGCATTCTGGTATTGGGCGTGGGAAATATCTTGCTCAAAGATGAAGGGGTGGGGGTTCGAGTGATCGAACAGCTCCAGGCGAAGTACTCTTTTAGTCCGAATGTCCGGCTCATGGATGGCGGCACCCTCGGCATCCGACTCCTGGATGACATCACCGCCGCCGATCACCTGATCGTGGTGGATGCGGTCCGCAATGAACAGCCACCCGGGACTCTGTACCGCCTGCCGGCTGAGGAATTGAAGCTGTGCGTATCCTTCAAGAACTCCCTGCATCAGACCGGACTTCTGGAAACCCTGGCGTACGCTGAGATGCTGGAGCAACGCCCGACTACGGTGGTGGTCGGCATTGAGCCCGAGGACATTACCCCCTGGGGAACAGAACTCACCCCCACGGTGATGGCTCGGGTGAAAGATCTGGTGGGGAAGGTGATCGAAGAAATCCAACTGGCTGGTGGCCAGGCTGAGAAGTCTTCCGAGTAAAGGGAGAGGGAGCTGTGGACCGTTCTTATGTAACCAGAATTGCCCCTATGACCCGGCAGCTCGAATCCATATCTCAAGACCTTGACAATGTGCCGAAACACCTTGCCCCGGCAACAAAAATCATCTTTAGAGAGCTCCTGAAATATGATAGTCTCAGTTACCGTCGCCGATGCAAACATGGCTCGGAAACTTGGCAGGACCTCATGGTCCCTATCAGACAACCCACTCCGTTGGTATATACACTGAACCGAGGGAAATATGCATTTCCGCAAACGAATTCTGGTCACTGGTGGCGCGGGTTTTTTGGGCTCGCACCTTTGTGAACGACTCGTGAATGAGGGCAACGATGTGCTTTGCGTGGACAATCTCTACACCGGCAGCAAACGCAACATCGTCCATCTGATCGGCAATCCCTACTTCGAGTTGCAGCGCCACGACATCACTTTCCCACTCTACGTGGAAGTGGATGAAGTCTACAACCTGGCCTGCCCGGCTTCTCCTATCCACTATCAGAATGATCCGGTGCAAACCACTAAGGTCAACGTGCACGGTTCCATCAACGTGCTGGGGCTGGCCAAGCGGGTAAACGCCAAGATCCTCCAGGCGTCCACTTCTGAAGTATATGGAGACCCCACCGAACATCCCCAGACGGAAAGCTACCGCGGCAACGTCAACTGTATCGGACCACGGTCCTGCTACGATGAAGGCAAGCGCTGCGCAGAAACGTTGTTCTTCGACTATCACCGTCAGCATCGGCTGCGCATCAAGGTGGCCCGGATCTTCAACACCTATGGCCCGCGCATGCACCCCAATGACGGACGGGTGGTATCCAATTTCATCCTCCAGGCGCTCAAGAGCGAACCCATAACGATCTATGGCGATGGTTCGCAGACCCGCTCGTTTTGCTACGTGGATGATCTCGTCGAAGGCTTCATCCGCCTCATGAATACCCCCGATGATTTCACCGGGCCGGTCAACCTGGGAAATCCGGGCGAATTCACCATCCTCGAATTAGCCAACAAGGTGATCGAGCTGACCGGTTCCAAATCAACCATTATCCATAAGCCGTTGCCCATTGACGATCCCCGCCAGCGGCGCCCGGATATTTCCCTGGCCAAGGAAAAACTGGGCTGGGAACCCACCATCCCCTTGCAGGAAGGCCTGGTTAAGGCCATCGCCTACTTCGACAACCTCTTGAAGCATGGGTTCTGACAATGGGTCTGAGTTTGCGGGGTAAAGACTCTAAGACCAGCCTCCGAGCGAAATCGTCCAGTCGTCTTATGCGGAATTGCAGGCAAGCATCGGTGCTGGTTTGGTTCAGGAAATGGGCAGGCTGATGTTCATGAGGAGTTGGTGAGAACCCTGACGTTGCAGACGAATGAGACCACCGTGCTTGTGGATAACCATCTTGGCAAGGGGAAGGTCGAGCGTTTCGGTTTCCTCGTTTTGGCTGATGAAGGGATAAAAGAAATGGTCAATGTCGTCATCGTCAACCTTGACGACATCCACCAGGACCTCCAGGCAGACCGCCCCTTCATCTCGATAGGTCTGAATCTGCAACACCGCGCCTGATCTGGCATAGGCCACAATCCCTCGAGTCAGGCTTTCCAGGACCCGCTTGAACAGGATCTGATCCAGGGGAATCTGTGGCAGCGCCCGATCCAGTTGGGTTTCCACCTTGATCCCATGGTCGCGTAGAAACTGGTCCTGAAACAATAGAGCATCTCGAATTAGATCGTTCAGTGAAGCACGCTCGGGAAGCATTTCGAAAGGCCTGAGATAAGCGACGGTGCGTTCCAGTATCCGCTCAAGTCGAGCCACTTCAGCGACAATGATCTTGACCTTGTCACGCTGCCGGTCATCTTCATCCAGCGACTGCAACAACCGGCGTGCAAACCCCCCGGCCGACACCAGGGGATTGCGGATCTCGTGCGCCAGTCGCGCCGACACTTCGCTCAGGGTACGTAATTCTTCCGTCTGGATGATCTGCTCCTGGAGCTGGTGACGGTCGCTCATGTCCTCTAGAAAACCATCCACCGTTTCCACCCGGCCGTTTTCATCCAGCACCGGCATCGCGTGATCCAGCACGTATAACAGTTTGCCGCTGGCGTGGCGGATGCGGTATTCGGATTTAAACTCCCGCCCCTGGTTCAGACATCTGTCCATAAGCGGCCAGATGCGCTCCCGATCATCCTCCGCAACCTTTTCCCGCCAGAAAGTGGGGTCCTGCAACACATCACTCACCGGGATGCCCAGCAGATCTTCAATGATGTGGTTGACAAAAATGAAACGACCATCGCCCAACAGGCGATAGACCACCAGGGGGACGTTCTCCACCAAGGTCCGATACTTTTCCTCGGATTCCCTCAAAGCACGCGTCCGCAGATGAATCATTTGCTCCAGGTTGTGAGTATAGTCCCGGATTTTTTGGCGCGATTCCTCGAGAGCCTCCAACATGTCGTTGAGGGCATCGGCCAGCACCCCCATTTCTGCCGATGGGCGCATGTCCAGCTTCTGCAGACGCTCACCGGAAGCAATTTCACGGGCAAAGGCTACCATCCGGGCAATGGGCTTGGTAAAGTAGTGGCTGACCAAATAGATAGCTCCCACCGAGAGCAACATGCCCACGATCCCGACCCCAAGCATGATTTTCCTGTAATGATCAATCACCCGAAGGATTGTTGTACGGTCGACACTGAGTTCCACCAAACCGATAATGGCTCCCTGATAGTCACGGATGGGACCGATCAGGACAGCCAAGTCTTTGGCGGAAGATTCTCCAAGAAGCAATTCGGTCACACCTCGGCGAAAAACCCGTTGGTATGGAACGTCGGAACGGATGATCGGGCCAGGCACAGTGGCCGCAAGGGCTTCAAAGCTTCCTGGCTGAGAACCTGGAATCAGGATGGAAGCTTCCAGTTGGAATTGGTTCTTGAGCTGTTGCAGAAAGATGGTCCAGAAGGAAAAACCGATTTCCACCGCACCCACCACCACACCATCATAGAACACTGGCGCTGTGCCGCGAATGCCGTAGCCGGTAAGCCCTCCCTCCAAGCCGTAGAGACCCTTGCCCTGCGCCATGGCATCGACGCTGGCCTGACGATAAGCTCCCAAGGCGTCGCCAAATTCGTAGAGGCGGTGAAGACGCAGAAAGGCCCGGTCGGGGGGGACTTCGAAGAGAAATTGGCTGATCCCGTATTTTTCCTTCATTTCATGGTAGACGGGGTAGGAATGCTGGAGCAACCCTAAGCGGTCGCGCAAAGCCAATCGCTGGGCAACATCGGGATCGTTGGCAACGATGGTGGCCAGGCTCAGGGCCCAACGGCCCTGCAGATCAAGACCGTGTTCGAAAGCGCGGTAGTACCCTAGCAACTGACCTTCTTCATGTTGTCTGATGAGGTCATCCTGGCTGCTGATCGCCAGCCAGACCAGCGAGAACGTACCGAAGAAAGCCAAAAACAGGAAAGGGACGCTCATCCGGTAGCGCAGCGGCAGGGTGCGCAACCAAGCCAACGGTTTATTGTTCAAGGGCGCCAGGTCCATCGCAGTCCTTTGCACCTTCAGCGTCATAACGGTTGCCGGTGCTTCAATCGAACCTGTGGGAGCCGCAACCGATCGAAGATGTCCCCTCACATGTCATGATTGGAACCCATCCCCCAGCATCCCTTGACAGGAAGCCATAATGGGGTGGTCGTACAAACTATCGGCAGGTTTGAAGAAATGCGGTACTGCAGGAGCACCCTCGGGATACATCAGCAACCAGACTCATGTCGCATCCCGATCAATGAGCTCCAGAGCCCCCCGCAGACGGCCCAAAACGGTTTCCTTGCCCAACACGTCGATGAGTTCGAACAGACCCGGACTTACCGTCACTCCAGTAAGCGCCACCCGCACCGGCTGAGCCAGCTTGCCCAGTTTCAAACCGAGCTTGTCTGCCACCTCGTGGAAGGCCGCATCCAGCATCTTCTCCGCGAAGCCGTCCAACCGTTCGAGGGCGGCCAGCAATTCGGCGAAGGGTTGTTTCATCTCCGCTGTGAGGAATTTCTTGGTCGCCTGGGGATCGTAAGCGACCTGCTCAACCAGGTAGATCCCCATGGATCGGGCCATGTCAGCCAGGGTCTGCGAGCGACTCTGCAGCGTAGCAATAGCTTTTGCCAGGTAGTCAGCCGAACGCGGCGGATAGCCATGAGCCGAAAGCAGCGGTGCCAGCAGGGGCACCAGCTCCTCAGGACGTTTTTCCTTGATGTAGTGAGCGTTCAACCAGAGGAGTTTTTCGGCGTTGAAGACCCCGGCGGCTTTGCCGACATTTTCCAGGCTGAATTTGTTGATGAGTTCTTCACGGCTGAAGATCTCCTGATCCCCATGGGACCATCCGAGGCGCACCAGGTAGTTCACCAGGGCTTCGGGCAAATACCCCATATCCCTGTAAGCCATCACCGAAGTGGCCCCATGACGTTTGGAAAGCCGCGTGCGATCCGGTCCCAGGATCATCGGCACATGGCCGAAGAGCGGCAGGGGCGTGCCCAACGCCTGGTAGATCAACACCTGCCGGGGGGTGTTGTTGACGTGATCGTCGCCCCGGATGACATGACTGATGTTCATGGTGACATCATCGATCACCACCGCGAAATTATAGGTGGGGACCCCATCGCTGCGCTGCAGCACGAGGTCGTCAAGCTCAGCGTTGTTGAAAAAAATCGGCCCCTTGACAAGATCATCCAGGACCGTTGTGCCCACATCCGGACAGCGGAAGCGCACCACACGGTTGGGTCCCGGTCCCAGATCGCGGGCGCGGCAGCGCCCATCGTATTTGGGCTTGCGGCCTTCGGCCAGGGCCTGCTGGCGCCGTTTCTCCAGGTCGTCCGGGGTACAGTCGCAGTAATAGGCATGACCCGTGTTCAGCAACTTCTGCAAGTACTCTCGGTAGACATCGAAACGCTGCGTCTGAAAATGGGGCCCTTCATCCCATTCCAGCCCCAACCATTCCATCGAGTCCAGGATGGCCTTCACTGATTCCTCGGTGGAACGGGCCAGATCGGTATCTTCGATGCGCAGGATGAATTTGCCGTGATGATGGCGGGCAAACAACCAGTTGAACAGGGCGGTACGGGCACCACCGATATGAAGGGCACCGGTCGGACTGGGAGGAAATCGGGTAATCACTGACTGCATAACGCAAAATGCTCCTTGATATGAATGATTCTGACGGGTTAGTGTCTTAACACAACAGTGCTGCAAACTCAAGGATGATCCCCTAAACTCTTGCCAAAACTCCTTGACAGCCTTCGTTGAATCTTTATACTTATCCATTTACGGATTAGGGGTAAGGGGACGTCATGCGTATTCATGTCGATGAAATCCCAGAAACTGGGCGGTTTCTTCATTTTCAATGGGGCGAAGAGCGTTTCCGGCAATTTCTGCCACTCGATGACCCCCTTGCCATCCGTTTCGACCGACCGTTGAGCGTCGATCTGGAGATCCACAAACATCCAGACCACCTTCGCGTATTGGGCAGCATTCGGGCTACCTTCGAGATGGGTTGCCACCGTTGTCTGGAGAGTTTCCCCTGGTTGTTGGAACCAGTCGGTGGATGTGTTTCTGCTTCGCGAGAAGAGGTCCCAGGGGCAGGAGGATGAGGACCTGGAACCGGACCAGGACGACCCGGATCAGCTTTTCTTCGATGGCGAAGAAATCGATATCGACTTATTGGTAGCGGAACAGATCTTTTTGGCCCTGCCCATCAAGGCCCTTTGTTCCGAACATTGCCAAGGCATTTGCCCACGCTGCGGCGTCAACCTCAATCTGGAGACCTGCCGCTGTGCCGGTTCCCAGAAAGAATCACCGTTTACCTTATTGCAGGCTATTCGCCAGCAATTGCCGGACAAAACCAGCCCCTGAGTCTTCGGGCGCTGAGGTTTCGATTGAATCGAAAGGAGTGATCTACCATGGGAGTGCCCAAACGAAAAACATCCCAAGCCCGCCGCGACAAGCGACGGGCCCATAAGAGCCTGACCGTAGTTTCTTTGTCGCATTGTCCTCAGTGTACCGAACTGCGCATGCCGCACCGCGTATGCCCTGCTTGTGGTTTCTATCATGGCCGCGAAGTGATTACCGCGGAAGAAAGCTAGAGCTGCAGGACTAAAGGCATTCAGCCATGAAAATTGCGGTCGATGCCATGGGCGGCGACCATGCCCCGGGAGTCGTTGTGGCGTATCTTTGCCTACCCAGGGCAGCGTGCTACTTGCCGACGTGGGCGCTCATGCCGAAGCGGTTACTGACCATCGGGCCTACGCCTTGCTCGAACGCAGCCGCCTCAATTTTGTCGGCAACCTTGAACCCCAGGAGCTTTTCTCCGGCCAGACTGACGCAATGGTCTGTGATGGCTTTGTCGGCAATATTGTGCTAAAGCATTCATGAATGCTGGGCAGGAATCTGGCGGCAGTTCATGGAAAAGCACCTGCCGCCGACCGGTTTATCGGCCGGAGAACAAACCAGCCTGCGACAGTATGTCCAGCAGTTGGAGAGCCTGTTTAATTATCAGGATGTAGGTGGCGCCCCCTTGCTTGGGGCGCGTAGGACTGTGGTTGTGGCCCACGGCTGTTCTCGCGAACCAGCTATTGCCAATGCCATTCACGTTGCGGTGAAAGCGCTCGAATCCGACAGCATTGCTCGCGTAGCGGACTACCTGGAATCGACACCCATCCTCTCGGAACTGAAACTCTACTCGGCCCGTTGGGTATTGGACCACTGGAAAAGTCGATGGGGGGTCCACAAGAAGCATTCATAAGCATGTCACCTTGTCCTGCCGTCGCAGCCCCGCTTTGTTTTGCGCCTTCCACCCTGCTTGTATCGTTTGCCTGCAACCCAATGACCAGGCACCATGGAGGATGACCGCAGTGGACTATCTTTTGACCGAAGAACAACAGATGATCAAGGAACTGGCTGCCCAAATCGCCAGGGAAAGAGTGCGGCCAATTCGCGCAGAGCTGGATGAGAACGAAGAATTCCCCTGGGAAATTGTTAAGGTTCTGGCCCAATCCGATC
Source organism: uncultured delta proteobacterium (assembly GCA_963828705.1). GTDB lineage: Bacteria > Desulfobacterota > Syntrophobacteria > Syntrophobacterales > Syntrophobacteraceae > CAWDJT01. Next base: position 43,847 of record CAWHGA010000045.1, on the reverse strand, counting down.
TCTATGGCCTCTACATTCCTGAAGCCTATGGCGGCATGGGGGGAGGGATTCTGGAGAACTGCCTGGCGGTGGAGCAACTGGCGGCGGCCTGTATCGGCGTGGCCACCACCTTTGCCGCCAGCGGCCTGGGCGCCTATCCAATTCTGCTCCATGGCAGTGAGGAACAAAAGCAGGCCTATCTCCCCGACATCGCCAGCGGCAAGCGCCTGGCTGCCTTTGGCGTCACCGAATCGGGTGCCGGCAGCGATGTTTCCGGCATTCAAACCACCGCTGTGCGCGACGGCGACCATTACATCCTGAACGGCACCAAACAATGGATCACCAACGGTGGTGAGGCGGAAATCTATACCGTGCTGGCCATCACCGATCGTTCCAAAGGGGCGCGGGGCGCCAGCTTTTTCATCGTGGAAAAGGGTGACCCGGGGTTTTCCTTCGGCAAGAAGGAGAAGAAACTGGGCATTCGCGCGTCGGCCACTCGGGAGCTGGTTTTTCAAGACTGCCGTATTCCCAAGGACCGGATGATCGGCCGTGACGGCACGGGTTTTATCATCGCCATGAAGACCTTCGACAAATCGCGTCCCGGCATTGGTGCTCTGGGCGTGGGCCTGGCGCAGGGGGCCCTGGATATCGCCGTGGAATACGCCCGCAAACGCTTCCAGTTCGGCAAACCCATCATCAGTTTTCAAGCCATCCAGCACAAGCTGGCAGATATGGCGACCAAGACCGAAGCGGCTCGCGCCCTGGTCTATGCAGGCGCCCGCTACCTCGACACCGAACCTCATGATGCCAGCAAAATCTCCGCCATGTGCAAGTTGTTTCCCGCCGATGTGGCTATGGAAGTGACCACCGAAGCCGTGCAGGTGCTTGGCGGCTATGGCTACATGCAGGATTACCCGGTAGAAAAGATGATGCGCGACGCCAAGATCCTGCAGATCTACGAAGGGACCAACGAAATCCAGCGCAACATCATCGGCCAGGAACTCAATAAGGAATATGGCCGGCTTGAAGGAGAGCTTTTTCTAGAAGCTGTCTGCCCCTCTGCTCCATCAGATTCCTATCGGCAGGCGCCTGTTGTTAGGCCTATCTGAACACAAAAAGGGGAAAAACCAATCCATGCACATTGTGGTTTGTATCAAACAAGTTCCCGATGCCAAGAACGTGCGTATCGATCCCAACACGCACACTCTGGTGCGTCAGGGGGTGGATTCCATCATCAATCCCTTCGACATGTTTGCGGTTGAAGCCGCTTTGCGCCTCAAAGACCAAACCGGCGCCCGGGTCACCACCGTCACCATGGGTCCGCCGCAAGCCGTCGAAGCGTTGCGGGAAACCCTCTCGCTCGGTGTGGATGATGCCTTGCTGCTCAGCGACCGAGCCTTTGCCGGCGCCGATACCTGGGCCACCTCGATGACCCTTGGCGCCGCCATCCGCAAACTGGCTGGGGTGGACCTCATCATCTGCGGCAAACAAGCCATCGACGGTGACACTGCCCAGGTCGGTCCGGAACTGGCCACCCAGTTGGACATTCCCTATGCCTCCTTCGTCAAGTGCATCGAATTCGGGGGTGACGGTCATCTCAAGGTCACCCGCCGTACCGAGGAAGGCACAGAAATCTGGCAACTGCCGCTTCCGGCCCTGATCACGGTGCTCAAGGAAGTTGGAGAGCCGCGGGTGCCGTCCCTGCGCCACAAGATGCGCGCCAAGAAAGCTGACATACCGGTTTGGGGCCTGACCGATTTGAACCTGGACCCCAACCAGGTGGGGCTGACCGGTTCCTTCACCCAGGTGGTTCGGGTGTTTAGCCCGCCGCGGCGCGGCGACCGCATCATGCTGGAAGGTAGCGTCGACGAACAGGCGGAACAGCTCTACCGTTACCTCAAGGAAGCCAAGGTGCCCGGACTATGAAAGCCCTCGTCGATCCTCAAAAATGCACCGTGTGTGGCGTCTGTCAGGACGTCTGTCCGGTGGGGGCCATTACCGTTACCGAAACCGCCGCGGAGATTTCCGACGACTGCACGCTCTGCGGCATGTGCGTGGATACCTGTGAATTCGGCGCCATCTCACTTCCTGAAGTGGGTACCGGACCCAGCGACGACCTGGCTTCCTACCGGGGAGTATGGGTGTTTGCCGAATGGCGCCAGGGCCAGGTTCACCGAGTCGCTCATGAACTCCTCGGCGCCGGCCGCAAGCTGGCCGACAAACGTGGCGAGGAACTCGCCGCGGTGCTCCTTGGGCACCAACTGGACGGCCACGTCAACGAACTCATCGCCCACGGCGCCGATGTGGTCTATGTGGTGGACCGTCCCGAGCTGGCCCATTTCACTGACGAAGCCTATGCCGCCGTCCTTCACCGATTGATTGGTCAAAAACGGCCGGAAATACTCCTGGCCGGTGCCACCAGTATGGGACGTTCGTTCATACCGCGCGTGGCCGCTTTGTCACGCACCGGGCTGACCGCCGACTGCACCGAACTGGACATCAGCGACCGAAGGGCTGCTCCTGCAAACTCGGCCCGCCTTCGGCGGCAACGTCATGGCCACCATCGTCTGCCCCATCGCCGGCCGCAGATGGCCACGGTCCGCCCCAAGGTGATGAAACCCCAACGCGACGACTCCCGACAGGGACGTATTGAAAAGGTGGAACTCCCGGCGGCCTGCTTCCAGACCCGGGTGCAAGTCCTGGAAGTCATCCCTGAGAAGGAATCCACCGCCAAACTGGCGGATGCCGAAGTCATCGTCTCCGGTGGTCGCGGCCTGCGAAATGCCGACAACTTCGAACTACTCGCCGAACTGGCACGCCTTATCAACGGCGCCGTGGGTGCGTCTCGCGGCGCGGTGGACGAAGGCTGGATGGAACCGTCCCGACCAGGTGGGCCAAACCGGCCAAACCGTGGCTCCCACCTTGTATATGGCCGTTGGCCTTGCCGGCGCCATCCAGCACGTGGTGGGCATGCAGGGTTCGAAACTCATCGTGGCGGTCAACAAGGACCCCCATGCCCCGATCTTCGATGTGGCCACCTATGGTGTCGTTGCCGACCTGTTTGAATTCATCCCGGCATTGATTCGCAAGATCAAGGCGGAACGGGGGGAGTGAGCGCGTGGAGACTTAGCACAAGCATGGGCTCGACCTAAGCTCCAGATCAGAGGGCCGCTGAATACTTGGAGGGAAATGGCCGATGGATGCAGGAGCAAAAGCGGGTGGTGGTGGTCACCGGCGCCAGCCGCGGGATTGGGCGGGCCATCGCGGTGGCTTTGGCGGCGCCCGGGCATGAAATCATCGTCAACTATCAGTCCAGCCAGGAAGCGGCCGAAGAAACCGCCAGAGCCGTGGAAGCTCGAGGCGCGAAGGCACACCTGTGTCGTTTCAATGTCGCCGATGCCCAGGAAGTGAAAGACGCCTTCAAGGAAATCGTCGCGCGACACCAGCGGGTCGATGTACTGGTCAACAACGCCGGGATCACTCGAGACAACCTGGTGGCTCTGATGAAACCCACGGAGTGGGACGCCGTCATGGACACCAACCTCAAGGGTATGTTCCTCTGCTCCCAGGCGGTAGTCAAACCCATGATGCGGCAGCGTTTCGGCCGCATCGTCAACGTCACTTCGGTGGTGGGCGTTATCGGCAACGCCGGGCAGTGCAATTATGCCGCCGCCAAGGCTGGAATCATCGGCTTCACCCGTTCACTGGCGCGGGAGCTGGTTTCCCGCAACATCACCGTCAACGCGGTGGCACCGGGATACATCGAAACCGAAATGACCCATCCATGCCGGACAAAGCTCGCGAGGCGTTACTCACGCAAATCCCGGCGGCACGCGTGGGGACCCCGGAGGAAGTGGCAGCAGCCGTGAAGTTCCTGGTTTCTGATGAGGCCGGTTACATCACCGGGCAGGTGATTCATGTCAACGGCGGGATGTTCATGGGCTGATTGATGCTGCCGTGGCCTGGATCCAGCAAACGGCAGGATTGTGCGGAATATCAAGGAGTCGTTGGGCTCCACCCTATGTCTGAAAATGGAGCATTGTATGGAAACGTGTGAGCGGCGGCGTGTGGTCATCACCGGAATCGGGCTGGTGAGTCCTTTGGGAATCGGCACTGAAGACAACTGGAGCAATCTCATCCGAGGTGCGTCGGGGATAGGCCCTATCACACGGTTTGATACCAGTGGCTATGCCACACGCATTGCCGGTGAAGTCAAGAACTTCAACGGCGAGGACTTCATTTCCAAGAAGGAACTGCGCAAGATGGACCCTTTTCTTCAGTACGGCTTGGCGGCCGCTCGCCTGGCTATGGACGATGCCCAACTGGAGTTCGGCCCGGAACTGTCTTCACGGGCTGGGGTCATCACCGGCTGCGGGCTTGGAGGTTTGACCACCATTGAGTATTACCACAAGATTTTGCTGGAGCAGGGTCCCAGGAAGATCAGCCCGTTTTTCATTCCCATGCTCATCGGCAACATGGCCCCCGGGCTGATTTCGATCTACCACAACGCCAAGGGCCCCAACCTGTCCATTCAAACCGCCTGTGCTGCCGGTACTCATGCCGTGGGGCTGGCGTTTCACATGATCCGCGACGGGACGGCAGATGCCATGATCACCGGCGGTGTCGAAGCCACCATCACCCCGGTGTGCATCGCCGGCTTCAACGCCATGCGCGCCATGTCCACCCGCAACGACGAGCCGGAAAGGGCTTCGCGCCCGTTTGATCTCGAACGAGACGGATTCGTCCCCGGCGAAGGGGCGGCCATCATCATTCTCGAAGAACTGCAGCGGGCTCTGCAGCGTGGTGCCAAGATCTACGCCGAAGTGATCGGCTTCGGTCTGACTGGCGACGCTCATCACATGACCGCTCCGGCCCCCAATGGCGAAGGGGCGGCCGGATGCATGCGCATGGCGCTCCAGGATGCCGGCATCGAAGCTCACCAGGTGGACTACATCAACGCTCACGGAACGTCCACCGACCTCAACGACAAATACGAAACCCAGGCCATCAAGACGGTCTTTGGCGACCATGCCCGCAAACTGGCGGTGAGTTCCACCAAATCCATGACCGGCCATCTGCTGGGGGCGGCCGGCGGCCTGGAAGCAGCCTATACGGCGCTCACCATCGCCCGTGGCGTCATGCCCCCCACAATCAATTACGAAAACCCCGATCCGGACTGCGACCTGGATTATATCCCCAATCAGGCGCGGCCCGGCGTGGTGCGCGTGGCCTTGTCCAATTCGTTTGGTTTTGGCGGCACCAATGGCGCCGTTTTGTTCCGCAAATGTGAATAGGCAGGGGCCGAGATGAAGATCATAATCGGCGGTGACCACGGCGGCTTTGACCTCAAGCAGGTGGTAGTCGGGTTCCTTAAAAAGCAAGGCCATGAAGTGGAAGACATCGGGACAAACGGCCCTGAATCCGTGGATTATCCCCCATACGCGGTGCGCGTTGCCCGGGCAGTCGCGGCCGGGCATGTGGACCGGGGCATTCTTATTTGCGGCAGCGGCATTGGCATGTGCATGACCGCCAACCGCATCCCGAGCGCGCGGGCCGCCTTGGTTTCCGAACCCTACGCAGCGCGCCTGAGCCGCCGCCACAACGACAGCAACATCTTGTGCCTCGGCGGGCGCCTTCTGGGCGACCAGCTGGCCCTGGAAATTGTCAGTGCCTGGCTCCATGAAGCGTTCGAAGGCGGCCGCCATCAGCGCCGGGTGGAACTCATTGACCAGTTGACCCAGCCGAAATAGCGAACATCGAGGAGCGTTTGGAAATTGCTTTGTTCGGCTGCAGTTGAGTCCGTATCGCGGTGATGTCAGCGGTCGCGTGATCGACTGCCGAGACGACCAAAGGCATCAAGGCGAATCATGGGTTTCGCTAGGCACGAGTGGTTGAGTGACATCTCTCAGACAGCCATTTTTCAACGTGAGGAAATGTTCCCATGTCCTACCTAGAGTCGATCGATCCGGAAATTGCCGCCACCATCCGTCAGGAGGAACAGCGACAACTGTCCAAGTTGGAACTGATTGCTTCGGAGAACTTCGCCAGTGAAGCGGTCCGGGAAGTCCAAGGCAGCGTCCTGACCAACAAGTATGCGGAAGGCTATCCCGGACGACGATACTACGGCGGTTGTGACTTCGTGGACGTGGCCGAAAGGTTGGCCCAGGAGCGCGCCCGGAGGCTTTTCGATGCGGAATACGCCAACGTCCAACCCCATTCGGGGTCTCAGGCCAACATGGCGGTTTACTTTGCCTTGATGAAAGTGGGCGATGTCATGTTGGGGATGGATCTTCGCCAGGGTGGGCACCTCACTCACGGCAGCCCCGCCAGTTTTACCGGGCATCTTTATCAGGTGGTTTCCTACGGCGTCAAACCAGATACCGAAACCATCGACTATGACCAGCTGGCGCAATTGGCTCGGGAGCATCGTCCCAAGGTGATCGTGGCCGGTGCCAGTGCTTACCCGCGCATCATCGATTTCGCTCGTTTCCAGGATGTCGCCCGGGAAGTGGGCGCGCACCTGGTGGTGGATATGGCTCACATTGCCGGATTGGTGGCTGCTGGCCTGCATCCCAACCCGGTCCATCACGCCGACTTTGTCACCTCCACAACCCACAAGACGCTTCGCGGACCTCGCGGCGGCCTGATTTTGTCCAAGGCCCAACATACCAAAATCCTGGACAGCCAGATTTTCCCGGGAATTCAGGGGGGACCCCTGATGCATGTCATCGCCGCCAAAGCGGTGGCGTTCCAGGAAGCCCTGCACCCGGCGTTCAAGGAGTACCAACAGCGAGTGCTGGCCAACAGCCAACGGCTGGCTCAGCGCCTCACTGAACTGGGTTATCGCCTGATTTCCGGCGGCACCGACACTCACCTCATGCTGGTGGACCTCACCCCCAAAGGCCTGACCGGCAAAGTAGCCGAACAAACCCTGGATAAAGCCGGCATCACCGTCAACAAGAATTCCATCCCCTTTGATCGGCAGAGCCCCAACGTCACCAGCGGGATCCGCATCGGCACCCCAGCGGTTTCCACCCGCGGCATGAATCCGGACCACATGGATACGATCGCCGGATTTATGCACCGTGCTCTGCAGGCCGTTGACGATGCTCCAGCCTTGACCGCTTTGCAGAAAGAAGTGGCTGAATTCTGTGCCCAGTTCCCACTGCACCAACCGGTGCTGCCGCTATCTTGACATTGACCATGCCCGCTGATTCGCCTCACGTTTTCTTCATGCGGCAGGCCCTGCGGCTGGCGGCCAAAGGCCGCGGGTTCACCAGCCCCAACCCGATGGTGGGCGCCGTGGTGGTGCGGCAAGGAGAAGTGATCGGTCGAGGCTACCATAAACGAGTCGGTGGTCCTCATGCCGAAATCAACGCCCTGCGGGATGCCGGCGACCAGGCGCGTGGCGCCACCCTGTATGTCACACTGGAACCCTGCAACCATCAAGGCCGCACCCCACCCTGCACCCAGGCGATCCTGGACACCGGGATCGCTCACGTGGTGATCGGCATGTCGGACCCCAACCTTCAAGTGGCCGGGGGCGGCGCCCAGCACCTGCGAACTATGGGCGTGGAAGTCACCGCCGGTGTGATCGAAACCGAATGCCGACGTCTCAACCAGGCTTTCATCAAACATGTGACCACGGGGCTACCGCTGGTGACCATCAAGGCCGCCACCACCCTTGATGGCCGCATCGCTACCCGCACCGGCGATGCTCGTTGGATCAGCAATGAACGCTCACGCCGCTATGTCCATCGTCTGCGCTGCGACTTGGATGCGATTCTGGTAGGTATCGGCACAGCACTCGGTGATGATCCGCTGCTGACCGCTCGGGTTGCGGGCAAACGCTGCCGGCAGCCGGTGCGCGTGGTCCTTGACAGCCACCTGCGGCTGCCACTCACCAGCCAACTAGTGAAAACCGCGGCACAAAGCCCCGTGTGGGCGGCCGGCCGGGAGGATGCGTCGCCACGGCGGCGTCAGGCCCTAACTGATGCAGGGGTGAATGTCCTGGCGCTGCCGGCAGGACCCTCCGGAATCGATCTGGCGGCATTGCTTCGTGAGCTGGGGCGATGTGGTTTCAACAGTGTGTTGGTGGAAGGCGGCGCCCGGATTATAGGTGCTTTCATGGAACAAGACCTGGGCGATGAGTTCTACTTCTTCTATGCCCCCAAAATCCTCGGTGATCCCCAGGGGGTGCCGCTGGTGAGCGGCAGCCCGCGCCAACGCATGGCCGACGCTGTGCCCGTTTATGACCTGCGAGTGCGGCGTTTCGGCGAGGATGTCCTGCTTTCAGGGCGATTCCGCAAAGAGCTCTATTGAGAGCTTGTTTGGGAAATATCCAAAATACCGCATAAATTGTTTCCCTAACAAGCTCTGAGACTGTACGCAACCAGCACAGATGGCTGAAATAAGAAGGAACCGCCGATGTTTACCGGCTTGATTGAAGGGACTGGCACTCTGGTGCGCATCGACAGCCACGGGCCCGATGCCAAGATGGTCATCCGTGCCGATTTCGCCCTGGAGAAAGTGGTTTTGGGGGAAAGCATCGCGGTGGATGGCGCGTGTTTGACCGTGGTGGCTTTTCAAAAGGCTCTTTTCACTGTGGATGTTTCAGCGGAAACCCTGAATCGGACCACCCTCGGGCGCAAGACACCGGGTAGCCGCCTCAATCTGGAACGGGCCATGCGGCTTGGTGACCGTCTCGGCGGCCATCTTGTTACCGGCCACGTGGATGGTATCGGGGTTGTTCGCAGCCGTTACGCCGAAGGCCGTTCCTGGCGCCTGGTGTTCGCTATGCCTGAAGATTTAAACCGCTATGTGATCGCCAAAGGTTCCATCGCCATCAACGGCATCAGCCTTACCGTCAACGGCTGTGAGACCCAGCAGTTCGACGTCAACATCGTGCCCCACACGGGTCAGATGACCACTATTGGCGACTGGCAAATCGGCACCGAAGTGAACCTGGAAACCGACCTCATCGGCAAGTATGTGGAAAAAATGGTTCGGGCCTGGACCGCCTCGCCCAGTGCGGATCAACCCGGGTCGCCACCATCCGCCATCAGTGCCGATTTCCTCCGCAAACACGGCTTCATGGACTAATGATCCCGGCTCTGCAACGTGTCCAGACCCTATGAGCGTTTGGGTCAGGGTCTTTCAAAACTCCGCCACGGTGGAGAGAGGTCTGCGCAGATTTAAGCTGCTTAAGGCGTCATGCTCAAAGGCTGGTCCCGACCGGTCCGGCCAACAGACATGAGTGCGCCTCCTTGAGAAACCTGCTGCAGCGTGTTATAGAGTGAGCGCTCAGGAGGGGGTGTAAGGCTGGAATCCAGTCTTTTCAATCTGTTCCGGCCCCCGGCTTTTGGCGGGGTAACATTGAAACCCTATATTGCTGCACCCTTACCAGGAAAGAAAATTCCCAACGGGGCTGGCTTGGCCCCGAATCTATTGATTGAAGGAGTTACCCCCATGCCATTGGCAACGATCCTCGAAGCGTTGGAAGACATTCGCCAGGGGAAGATGGTTATTCTTGTGGATGACGAAGACCGGGAAAACGAAGGGGACCTCTGCATGGCAGCAGAAATGGTCACCCCCGATGCTGTCAATTTCATGGCCAAACATGGCCGCGGTCTGATCTGCCTTTCCCTTGCCCCTGATTGGGTGGAACGGCTACGCCTGCCCATGATGGTGCGCGACAATCGGGCTCGTTTTGAAACCGCCTTCACGGTCTCCATCGAAGCCCGGCTCGGCGTCACCACCGGCATCAGTGCCGCAGATCGCGCCCATACTATTCTCACCGCCATTGCCGACAACGCCAAACCGGATGATGTGGTCAGTCCGGGCCATATTTTCCCGATCCGAGCCCGCAAGGGCGGGGTGCTGGTCCGCACCGGCCAGACCGAAGGATCGGTGGACCTCGCGCGCCTCGCTGGGCTCAAACCGGCCGGGGTCATCTGTGAAATCATGAAGGACGACGGCACCATGGCGCGAATGCCGGATCTCGAGGAATTCAGCGCCCAATTCGGCATCAAGATCGTCACTATCGCCGATCTCATCAATTACCGGATGAAGAACGAGATCTTCGTGCACCGCGCCGCCATCGCCCAGCTCCCGTCCATCTACGGCGGCCAATTCCAGGTCATCGCCTACACCAACGACATCGACGAACACACCCATCTCGCCATCGTACGCGGCGACATCAAGCCGGACGAAGAAATCGTGGTGCGGGTCCATTCCGAATGCCTCACCGGCGACGTGCTGGGGTCGCTGCGCTGCGACTGCGGCGGGCAGCTCCGGGCGGCGATGCAGCAGATCGCCAAGGAAGGGCGCGGCGTGCTGCTCTATATGCGCAACCAGGAAGGGCGCGGCATTGGTCTGGTCAACAAAATCAAGGCTTACGCCCTGCAGGAACAGGGCTACGACACAGTGGAAGCCAACGAAGCCCTCGGTTTTGATGCGGACCTCCGCGATTACGGCATCGGTGCGCAAATGCTGGTGGATCTCGGGGTGAAGCGAATGGCTCTGATGACCAACAACCCCAAAAAGATCGTGGGCCTAGAGGGGTACGGCATCACCATCACCCGCCGGGTCCCGGTCGAAATACCGCCCAACGACTGCAACATCGAATATCTCAAGACCAAGTGCGCCAAAATGGGTCATTTGCTCAGTTGCATCACCGAATAGTGGTGAAGAATACGAGAGAATCGATTCTGCACCAGTGCGTGAGCGCTAACATGTGACGGCTTACAGACACGTCACCGAAGAGGGGATGGAGACCATGAAAATCCACGAAGGCAAACTGCTGGCCCAGGAGCTGCGATTTGGCATTGTGGTGAGTCGCTTCAACGATTTCATTTGCGACCGGTTGCTGGGCGGGGCTCTGGACGCCCTGAAGCGTAGCGGCGCCAGTGAGGCGACTATCGACATCATCAAAGTGCCCGGTGCCTTTGAAATCCCGCTGGCGGCGAAAAGAACCGCGGCCAGTGGCCGTTACGACGCGGTCATCTGCCTCGGTGCGGTCATTCGCGGCGCCACCCCGCATTTCGATTTCGTCGCCAACGAGGTTTCCAAGGGCGTTGCCGCGGTCAGCCTGGAAACCGGTATCCCCATTTCCTTTGGGGTCTTGACCACCGATACCCTGGAACAGGCCATTGAGCGGGCCGGCTCCAAGGCCGGCAACAAAGGTTGGGATGCCGCCATGGCCGCCATCGAAATGGCCAATCTGCTCAAACAATTGGACGGCTAACAAGATGGGACAGCGGCGCCGGTCACGAGAAGTGGCCCTGCAGGTGCTTTATCAGTTGGATATGACCGGGGTTTCGCCCGAAGAAGGGATATCTCTGTTTTTTGACCATTTCGCCGGGAACAAGAGGCCTGATTCGGAAACCGGGGAGGACGACACGCCGCCGCCTCACGATGACGACCCCAAACCCTGGAGCCCGGAAGCGTTGACCGCGGCCCGCCCATTTGCGGAACTGCTGGTTGAGGGCGTCTGCCTGCACCGCAACGAAATCGACCTCCGGATCGATTCCGCATCGGAACACTGGCGCCTGGATCGTATGTCCTTAGTGGATCGCAACATTCTGCGGATCGCCAGTCTATGAGATGTTTCACTGCGAAGACGTTCCCCCCAAGGTCTCCATCAACGAAGCCATTGACCTGGGCAAACGGTTCAGCGGCCAGGATTCCGCCCCCTTCATCAACGGTATTCTCGACCAGATCCTGGCTGCAATGAGCAAGGCCAACGATCCCACCGAGGCCCCCCCCGCAAACCACCCGGCTTGACTCACGCTCCCATCATGCCGGCGAAACCCCGTGTTTCCTGGCGGGCACATCCTGCTGCTTGTCCAGGGTCATTTGCAGCGCACGAATCAATCGGATACGGGTCTTATCGGGAGCGATGATGTCATCCACATGCTGATGGGCGGCCGCATGAGTGGGGTTGACGTATTTTTCCCGATATTCCTGCTCCAGGCGGGCTCGCGTTTCAGCCGGGTGGTCCGAAGCCGCGATTTCCTTGCGGGACAGGATGTTCATAGCCCCCTCCGGCCCCATCAGGGAGATTTCAGCGGTGGGGAAAGCCAGGACCACGTCCGCACCCAAGTCCTTGCTGCACAACGCCAGATAACCACCAGCATAGGCTTTACGTACAATGCAGGTGATCTTGGGGACAGTGGCTTCCGCGTAGGCATAAAGCAGCTTGGCGCCATGGCGAATGCTGGCGCTATGTTCCGACCGAGTCCCCACCAGGAAGCCGGGCACATCCTGGAAAGTCAGGATGGGGATGTTGAAGGCGTCGCAGAACCGCACAAAACGTGACCCCTTATCGGCGGCATGGGAATCCAAAGCCCCATGGTAACGGCGCAAACCGCTGGCCACCACCCCCACCACATGGCCATCCAGGCGGGCAAAGCCGATGATCAGATTCTGCGCAAATTCCTCCTTGAGTTCAAAGAACGAACCCCGGTCAAAGACCGCCTCGATTACCCCGTGCATGTCGTAGATCTGCCGGGGGTCGGTCGGGATGATTCCCACGAGTTCCGGCGTGAGGCGTTCCGGGGAATCCGCGGGGGCTTCATAGGGCGGCCGTTCGCGGTTGTTGAGCGGGAGATACGATAGCAACCGTCGCGCGTGTTCCAGGCAGGCGCGGTCGTCAGCCAGGGTGCCGTCACATTGTCCAGTGATCCGACTGTGTACGGCCGGTCCACCCAGGCTCTGTTCATCAGCAATTTCGTGGACCACCGCTTCCACCAGGGACGGGCCGGCCAAAAACATGGCGCTGGTGGATTCCACCATCAAGACAAAATCCATAAGTGCCGGTGAGTAGGCTTGACCGCCCGCAACCGGTCCCATGATCAAGGCAATCTGCGGGACCACGCCGGAAGCCTGCACATGCCGATAGAACAACTGCCCATAGGCGGAAAGCGCCCCCATCGGCTCGCTCACGCGCGCTCCGCCGGAATCGTTGATTCCCACCACCGGCAGGCCGTAGCTCCGCGCCATGTCCACGATTTTGACGATTTTCTTACCATGGCGTTCACCGAAGCTTCCACCCATGACGGTAAAATCCTGAGCGTAGATCAGGCACCCGCGGCCATGAACCTTGCCATGCCCGATGATGACTCCATCGCCCGGGATTTCCTTGCCATTCAGGCCGTAGTCGCGCCCGATGTGCTGCGCGTAAAGGTCCAGTTCCACGAAGCTTCCGGAATCAAAGAACAGATCGATGCGTTCCCGCGCCGTAAGTTTGCCACGGCCGTGCTCGCGGGCGTGCGCCTCCGCCCCACCCCCGGCCAGCAACCGTCCCCGTTGGTCCATCATGGATTGCAGCAGTTGTTCCCAGGTCGGTACCAAGACTTCCTCCTCATATCAGCCCCAAATCTTCGAAGCTACTCTTCGATGTGGATCGTGTTCTCATCTTTGAACCAACTGCTGGGTAACTGCAATGGTGATGTGATGACCCACACGATGTCCTATTGATCCATAAACGTCAACTGGGCAGCAAAACCCGATTCGCCTGGTGAAATTTCTAACAAGTACTCGGTGCCATTGGTTTTTTCTTGACAATGGGTTGTTTTCCATAGGATTCAGTAGGTGTCACAAAGGGGGAATTCTGAACAGCCGACAAGCCAACCGCTAAGGTCCTCATATGACACGTGAGTCATTCCTGGTTCCCACAGACGTCCAAAACGATGCACCAACCGTTAGACAATCACTGCCCCCCTTACTCAACATCTCTCCGCCTTTCTTGTAGAACCATATGGTTCCAGTGGTTTTACCGGCCGCCATGGGTAGATTGCGCAACCGATACTCAGTAACCAACGGGTGTCGGTGAACTTTCTGGGATGCTGGTCTTGCAGACGGGAATCACTGCGTGGCCAGGCGCCGTAAGCGGACGCCGGGAAAGGCCTTGACCAATGCGGCGGAAGCGCTGGACGCTCAGTGCGGCTGGTTAGAGCGACCCTCGCCGGTTGGCTGCTGGTTGGTCCTGGCTGGCGATGTTTGGATATTTGCGGTTTTGCCTCTTCAATCAGAAGGCCTCAAAGGAGAATTGATGATGCTGGTGGCCGAAGGGGTTCCAAATGCTGATGTGCTGCTCCAGCTCAAAAAGATCTCCATGGATTTTGGCCGTGTTCGCGCCCTGGTCGAGGTCAGCATCGAGGTCAAAACCGGCGAGATCCATTCCATTATCGGTCCCAACGGGGCTGGCAAAACGGTGATGCTCAACTGCATCTCCGGTCTTTACCGTCCTCAGGAAGGCGATATTTTCTTTCAGGGGCGCCGCATCAATTCTGTCAAACCTCATGAGCGCGCTATGTTGGGGATTGCCCGGACCTTTCAGAAGATCGAACTCTTCAAAGGTATGACCGTACTGGACAACATCCGGCTGGGGCGTCACCTGCACCTCAAGTCGGGGGTCCTGAGTGGGGCGTTGTATCTGGGGAAAACCGCCCGCGAGGAGATCCAGCACCGCACCTTCATCGAAGAAGAAATCATCGAACTGCTGGAAATCGCCCACATTCGTCACCGGGTCGTGGGCATGCTGCCCTATGGCCTGCAGAAGCGAGTGGAACTGGGCCGGGCACTGGCACTGCAGCCGAGCTTGCTGCTCCTGGATGAACCCCTGGCGGGCCTCAACCTTGAGGAAGTCGAGGACATGGCGCGCTTTATCCTGGACATCAACGCAGCGGAAAACTGGCGCGTGACTTGTGTTCTGGTGGAACACGATATGGGAGTGGTGATGGACATTTCCGACCGGGTGTTTGTGCTCAATTTTGGCATGCCCATCATTGACGGGACGCCGGCCGAAGTGCAGAGCACCCCGGCGGTAGTCGACGCCTACCTGGGTCACGACGACCTTTACGCCACACGGCGCTGAACCGAGTTCCCCAAGCATTCCAGCGGAGAGATTGACCTAAACATGGGAACAAAGCGGGACCACATTGGTGAACCAAGCAGTACCGAGTTCGACCGGGAACTAACCATCCCCAAACTGTTCGTACAAAGGGCCAGGCAGTATGGTTCCCAAAAGGTCGCCATGCGCGAGAAACAATTCGGCATCTGGCGACCCATCACCTGGCAAGAATACTACCAGGAGGTCAAACACATCACCCTTGGCCTGCTCGATCTCGGTCTGCAAAAGGGCGACAAGGTGGCCATGATCGGAGAAAACCGGCCGGAAGGGCTCTGGACCGAAATGGCCACGCTCTGTGCAGGCGGTGTAGCGGTTTGGCTCTTTCAAGACTGTCTGGTCGACGAAGTCCGGTACATCGTGGACCACTCCGACGCCCGCTTTCTGGTCTGTGAAGGCCAGGAGGAAGTGGACAAGGGCCTCTCCATCCAGGGTCAGTGCCCGAAACTCGAGGGGATCATCTGGGATGACCCGAAGGGCATGCGTCACTACCACGAATCGGTCTTGATCAGCCTCAAGGATATCATGGAACGAGGCCGGGAGCTGGAACGGCAGGACCCGGAGCGTTTCGAGCGACTGGTCGAAACCGGCCACGGCGACGAAGTAGCGCTGTTGTTCTACACCTCCGGCACCACGTCGTTGCCCAAGGGTGTGCTGCTCACCCATCACAACATGCTGACCATGGGACAGCACCTCATGGAGGTGGACCCGTGTCAAGCCAGCGATGATTTCGTTTCGTTCCTGCCCTTTGCCTGGATCGGCGAACAAATGATGTCGATTTCCTGTGGTCTGTTGCTGGGTTATACCATCAACTTCCCGGAAAAACCCGAAACCGCTCAATCTGATCTGCGCGAAATCGGTCCCCACGTCATGTTTGCTCCGCCCAGGCTCTATGAACAGATGACTCGGACGGTACAGGTCAAACACCTGGATGCCGGTTTCTGCAAACGCCACATCTTTCAACTGGCTACGCGGATCGGCCAGCGGGTAGCGGACATGGAGTTTGGCAAGCAAGCGGTCCCCTGGTATTGGCAAATCCTGCGCTGGCTCGCCTTCGTGAGTGTCCATCGGAAGCTTCGCGACCATCTGGGTCTTTCCCGCATCCGCAACGCCTATACCGGCGGGGCGGCCATGGGACCCGACCATTTCCGCTTCTTTCACGCTCTCGGGGTGAACCTCAAGCAGATCTATGGGCAGACCGAAATCGCAGGTATTTCGGTGGTGCATCGCACCGGCGACATCAAATTCGACACCGTCGGCAAACCGATCCCCGGCACCGAAATCCGCATTGCCGAGGATGGCGAAATTCTCTCACGGAGTTCATCGGTATTTGTCGGCTACTACAAGGACTCTGAAGCCACTGCCAAAACCCTGGTGGAAGGCTGGCTGCACTCCGGTGATCGGGGCTTTATCGATGAAGACGGTCACCTGGTGGTCTTCGACCGATCCAAGGACGTGATGACCCTCAGTGACGGCCGGCCTTTCTCTCCCCAATACCTGGAAACCCGGCTCAAATTCAGCCCTTATATTAGGGACGCCTGGATCATCGGCGACCAGCGCGAATTCGTAACTGCCGTAGTTTGCATCGACTACGCAGTGGTTGGCCGGTGGGCCGACGAAAAAGGTATCAATTACACGGCCTACATTGAACTGGCGCAACGGGAACAGGTCTACCAACTGGTTGCCGAGCAGATTGCCTGGGCTAACAAGGACCTCCCGGAAACCGCAAGGATTAGGCGATTTATCAATCTTTACAAGGAATTCGATGCCGACGACGACGAATTGACACGCACCCGCAAACTGCGCCGGGCCTTCGTGGAGCAGCGCTACCAGGCAATCGTTAACGCGCTTTACAGCCAACAGGATCTGCTCCAGATGGACACCACCATCACCTACGAGGACGGCCGGGAAGTTCATATCAACACCGACCTCAAGATCCGCGACCTCCACCATTAGGAGGTAGAGGAGCATTCACCTCAGGGACCACCATACGCGCGATGACTGCGACCAAAGGCTGAGTAAACCTTCGCCGCGACTTGCTTGGCTGAATCCCAAGCGGACTTGGCCTTAATGGTACCGCGCACGCCGAGAAGATGCGCGAGAAACGAAGCACGCAGACGATCCGGGACGATTCCTTCGCAGCTTGTATTGCGGCAACGAACACCAGGAGAAACGGGATGGAATTGTTTTTGATGAGCGTAGTCACGGGGGTCATGGTGGGCGGAATCTATGCCCTAGTCGCCCTGGGGTGGGTGCTGATCTACAAGTGCTCGGGGGTATTGAACCTGGCCATGGGGGAACTGACCCTGATCGGTGCGTACGTTTCGCTGAGTTTCTATTCGGCAGGCATTCCTCTGCTGTTGTCGCTGGCCATGTCAATGGTCATCGGCCTCATCCTGGGAGTGCTCACCGAACGCATTTTCCTCGACCGGCTGATCGGCGAATCGGTGCTCACCGTGATCATGATGACCGTCGGTCTGGCCTTCTTCTTCCGCGGCATGGTGGAGTTTATCTGGGGTACCGACACCAGGGTGTTCACGCCGCCGGTATTTGCCTTGGAACCCATCCACATCGGTTTTCTGATCATCGGCCGGGTATATCTGTGGAGCTTCATGGCGGCCATGCTCCTGCTGGCTGTCTTTGTGGCATTTTTTAATTACACCCGCTGGGGCCTGGCCATGCAAGCCACCGCCGACAACGAACTGGCAGCCCTGTCACTCGGAATCAGCGCGCGCTTTGTCTATGCCGCCGCCTGGTCCATTGCCTTCATGGCCGCCGGCGTAGGCGGGACCCTGCTGGGAAACATCAATGGGCTCAACATCTCGGTGGGTTATTTGGGGCTGTTAGTGCTCCCGGCGGTCGTCCTGGGAGGTCTAAACTCGGTTCCCGGCGCCATCGTCGGCGGCATTATCATCGGCGTTCTGCAAAACCTTTCCGGCACTTATCTGGAGAAATACTTCCCGGGAGGGATCCGGGAAGTCGCTCCTTTTGTTTTCATGACCATCTTCCTGCTCTTCAAACCTCATGGCTTATGGGGTTGGGAACGCATCGAACGGGTCTAGTAACCATCCCGGGCCCGTCATGCAGGTGGCTCTGCCGGTGGATTGCAGCTGGCGAAAAGATCGGAAGGAAACCCAGAGTGCCGGTAAGCCCCGGCGCATAAAGAGGTTGCATTATGTCCTATCTGCCCTGCGGAGTTTATCACGAACGCTACAGCCAGGAGCACACCTGGTGGCAAACCCGCTTCGTGCGCGCCAAGATGTTCCTGCTGGGGCTGACGGTCCTGGTTATTATGCCCCTGTGGGCCGACACCTATTGGCTGGGGGTGGCTAACATGGTGGGCTACACTGTGCTGGGTGCCTTGGGCGTACAGCTGCTCATCGGTTACTGCGGGCAAGTGACCCTCGGGCATGCCGCTTTCCTGGCGGTGGGCGGCTACACCAGCACCCTGCTCATCCTGCAGGTCCCGTGGCCGCAATGGCTACTCGATTGCGGACTGGCCTATCCCATCAGCATAGTGGTTGCAGGCGTGGTGGCAGGACTCTGGAGCGTTTTTTTCGGCCTGCCGTCAGCCAAGGTCAAGGGGTTCTACCTGATCCTGACTACCATGGCGGCTCAGTTCATCACCGTGGATTTCATCATCACCCATTATGTGAGCAAGATCGGCGGGCGCGGTCAGGCTTTTTCACTGCCGCCCGGCACCATCCGGATCGGACCCTGGGTGTTGGATAACGAGCGTAAGGTTTTCGTGTTGATGGTCGTCCTGGTCATGCTGATGACCCTGGCCCTGGCCAATTTGCTCCGTTCCAGGGTCGGCCGTGCCTGGATCGCAATCCGCGACAACGACATTGCGGCCGAAACCATGGGCATCAACATCATGAAATACAAGCTCCTGGCCTTTTTTGTGGCGGGATTCATCGGCGGTGTAGCCGGGGCCTTCTGGGTCAGCAACCTGGCGGCTATCAGCCCGGAACACTTCCCCTGGTCGTGGTCGCTCTGGCTGGTAGGGGTGATTCTCATCGGCGGCGTAGGCTCAATTCACGGCACCTTTTTCGGAGCACTGTTTATGGTGTTGGTGATGGAAGCACTGACCCTGGCGGTGATGTCTCTATCGGGCATTTATCCGGAATTCATGATGAAGATAAACTTTATCAAGGAGGCGGCCTTCGGCCTGGCCATTTGCGGATCGCTCATCTACGAACCCAATGGCTTGGCCTACAGGTGGTGGCAGATCAAAAACTACTTCAATCTGTGGCCTTTTTCATACTGATCGACAAGCTGCAACCGGATCGAACCAGAGAGGAGGTGGAAGCTCCACTGAATGTCAGGAACGGGCTAGTAGACCACGGGGATTGTCGGCACCACCGCAGGCATATGCTGTGATCGGAGCGGCGGCGTTTGCCGAGCTTTTCCCAGGGTACAAACGTAAACACCTGCACAACCGATTTCAGGGGAGTGTGAACATGAGGAAAATCAGGATAGCAGTGTTGACGGCTACGGTGGTGATGGCGCTGGTCCTTGGATTGGGCGCACAGGCACCGATCAGCGCGGCCGAGATTGTCATCGGCTCCCTCAACGACTTGACCGGGGCCACTTCCGACGTGGGCAAGGACTACGCCATGGGCATCGCTGAAGCGGTCTCCTATGTCAATGACCAGGGAGGCATCAATGGAAAAAAGATCAAACTCTACCTATTCGACTACGGGTATCGCATTCCCGAAGCCCTGACTAAGTACAACCTGTTCAAGAGGTTTGATGCTAAATCCATCTTGGGATGGGGCACCGGCGACACCGAATCCCTTTCTCCAACCATCACCAAGGACAAGATCCCATACGTATCCGCATCCTATTCAGCGCATTTGACCGATCCCAAAAAGACCCCCTACAACCTGTTCTTCGCCACCGATTATTCCACCAATGCGCGCGCCGCCATCACCGCCTGGTTCGACAAGCGCTGGCCGCAGCACAAGGATTTCGGCAAGCGCAAACCGCGCTTTGTGTGCAGCTACATGTTTGCTTCGCCGTACTGCAGTGCTCCCATCAAGGCCATCAAGGACCAGGCGAGTTTTGCTCGGCTTTGAAGTGGGACCCGACCAGGACGTTTCACTGCTGGCTCTGGACACCAAGAGCCAGGTGCTGGCCATGAAGCAATTCGAGCCTGATCTGGTGTGGCACGGCAACACCACCATGTCGGTGGCCACCACCCTTCGTGATGCCTACGCACTTGGCTTGGGCGCCAACCATATCGTCAACAACTGGGGATTTGACGAAAACCTGCCTCGCCTCGCCGCTGAAGCCGCCGAGGGGGTTATGGGGGCCACGGTGTGTGCCTTCTTCGGCGAAGACGTGCCGATGATGAAAACCATCTCAGAGTATGCCAAGAAAATGAACCCCGGCATGCCATCGGACAAACGCCTGATCCGCACGGTCCAGGGCTGGGGTGCCGTATTGCTGCTGGCGGAAGCCTTGAAACGGACCGACAAGGCCGGCTCCGACCTGAGTGGCCCAGCGATCTTGGCCAAGGGATTTGAAACCATGAAGGACTTCGAACTGGGGGTCGGCTCCGCCCCGGTCACCTTCACTGCCACCGATCACCGGCCGGCCGGGAAGGTCCCCATTTACGAATGGAGTGGGGGCAAATTCAAGCTGGTGGAACAGGTTGACATAAAAGGCCGCTGGCCGGAGAAATGGGCCGGCGAATGGCTGGGCTGGTAGGGAGGTCCGAGGTGCAGGCAGACGACCCGATTCTCAAGATCAACAACATTGAAGTGAAGTACCACGAGGTCATTCTGGTCCTCAAAGGGGTCTCCATCGAGGTCCCCCGGGTGGGATCGTGGCTTTGCTGGGGGCCAACGGCGCCGGCAAGAGCACCACCCTCAAGGCCATCTCCGGCCTGCTGAAACATGAGAATGGGCAGGTGACCGACGGCTCCGTCGAATTCATGGGGCAGCGCATCGATCGCCTGTCCACTGAAAAGATTGCGCGCCTGGGAATTGTCCAGGTGATCGAGGGTCGCCGGGTATTTGAGCACCTCACCGTGGAACAGAACCTCAAGGCGGGAGCACACCTGCGCCGAGACGGGTTGTCGGTTCGCGAGGGAATCGACAGGGTTTATCGATACTTCCCTCGGCTCAAGGAAAAACGCCACGTGATGGCCGGCTTCATCAGTGGTGGTGAACAGCAGATGACCGTTGTCGGGCGAGCCATGATGACGCGGCCGCAACTCATTCTCCTGGATGAACCCTCCATGGGGCTAGCGCCCCTGCTCATTCACGAGATCTTTAACATCATCACCCGGCTCAACCAGGAGGAAGGTATCTCCATGCTGTTGGTGGAGCAAAACGCCAAACTCGCTCTGAGCGTGGCTCCCTATGCGTACGTGCTGGAAAACGGCCGCGTGGTTATGGACGACAGTTCCGAAAAGTTGCGCGAGAACCCCGACATCAAGGACTTTTACCTCGGCCTCACTGACCTTGACGGCCGCAAGAGCTTCCGCGACGTCAAACACTACAAACGCCGCAAACGGTGGCTCGCTTGAAAGAACGCCCCATGCCTAACGGGTTTGGTCCGGCAAACCGGCCGGTGCGGGTCCCGACTGGACCAGCGGCGGCGGCGCCCATGCCACCGATGCAATGATCTTCGTCAGCAACACAAGAAGGAGAAGACCATGTCGATCAAGAAGCATATCCTGCCTCTGGCTGTATGCCTTATCGGATTGGCCCTGATCACCCCGTGCGCGACCACCCAGGGAGCGGCGGCGGAACCCATGAAACCCCCGACAGTAACCCTGGAAAACGTGGAACTCGCCCATTACTGGGGTTACTGGTTTGTCGGCAAAAAGACCGAACCCACCAAGGGAAAGCTGCCAGGCGACGTGGGGGCACCCATGGACCTGGCTTTCATCTTCAATGTCAACAATCCCAACCCTTATCCCGTTCAACTTGAGAGTATGAAGTTTACCATCGCCTTCGACGACTTCGAGTTGAATACCGTCAACGCTTATGAAACCATGTGGATTCCGGCTGGCAAGAGCAACCAGTATCGGGTGCATGCCATGTTTGACGTGGCTACATCCTTCTTGAGTGTTGGTGTCACCGGCGGGTTCAAACTGAAGGAAAAAGGCCTCAGCCCCTGGGATCAACTGGAAAAGTGGTGGACTGGGGTTCAGGACTTTTCCTTCCCCATCACCGTGAGCAATGGAACGGCCAGCTTCCGGGTCGATGGCCCAAGCACCATCAGCCCCTTCAGCGGACGCTATCCGCCCGCCGGAAAGTAGCGGCGGATGCATGTGGTGATTACCCTGCCATTCACTTGCCGGGACGGAGCGGCCAGTTGTACTGAGTGAAACATGGGAGAACGAGATGAGCCTGGAGCGAACACCAGGGTATTTCCAACCTGAATTGGAGACGATGTCCGCGGAAGCGAGGCTGGACTATCAGAACCGCCGCCTGCGAAAAACCCTGGCACATGCTTGGGAGAATGCGCCGTATGTGCGCAATCGGCTGCAAGCGACTGGCCTCGAACCTGGCGACATCAAAACCCTTGCCGACCTGGACAAACTCCCGGTAATCAAGAAGTCGGAACTCATCGAAGCGCAGCGTAAAGACCTGCCCTTCGGTGGCTTCAGTGGAGTACGCAAGGGGCAGTTGCGGCGCATCTATGTTTCGCCTGGCCCGATCTATGAACCGGAAGACGTCGTGAGCCACGATGAGCGCTGGCCACAGGCCCTCTATGCGGGGGGCTTCCGCAGTGGGGACATTGCTCAGATCACTTTCAACTTCAGTATGGTGCCGGTTGGCTTCTGGCTGGATGAGGCGCTCCGGCAGCTAGGCTGCATCTCGGTGCCTACCGGGGTGGGTAACACCGAGTTGCAGGTGCAGATCATGAAGGAACTGGGGGTGACCGGCTATCTGGGCACCCCCAGCTTCCTCGCCACCATCGCTGAACGCGCCGAAAGCCTGGGGCTGGACCTGCGCCGCGACCTCAAGCTGGCGGTTGCGTTTGTCGCGGCCGAACCCTTGCCGGAAACGCTTCGCGCCGATCTGGAAGGCCGTTTCGGCATGCTCATCCGCCAGAGTTACGGCACAGCCGACGTAGGCTGTCTGGGTTTTGAGTGCATCGAGAAGAACGGTATGCACTTCCCGGAAGATTGCATCGTGGAAATTGTCGATCCGGCAACCGGGATGCCGCTTCCTCCCGGTAAAATCGGTGAAGTGGTGGCAACGGTGTTCGATCCCGCCTATCCGCTCATTCGCTTTGGCACCGGGGACCTATCCTTCTACACCGAGGAACCCTGTTCATGCGGCAGAACATCGTGCCGGCTGGTGAAGATTGTTGGCCGCGCCGACCAACTGACCAAGGTCAAAGGGCTCTTTGTGCACCCGAGCCAGGTGGAGGAAGTGGTCAAGAAGTTTCAGGTCTTGGGCAATTGCCAGCTTGTGGTGGAAAGAGAAGCCAACCAGGATCGAATGACCTTTCGGGCCGAGCTCACCAGTCAAAACGTTGAGTTGGAAGGACTCCGTCGACAGGTCGCGAACATGGTCCAGGAGGTTTTGCGGCTCAAAGGGGAAGTGGAATTGTTGCCGCCGGGAACCATCGCCGCCGACGCCAAGAAGATCGAAGACCGCCGACAGCTGGGATTGAATGACGCTCAACGCGCGTGATGGCCACTCAAAGGCTGCCGTCACGCGCGTTTTTCTATGTTCTTGCCGCCAGTTCCTGTCGGTGCCTGGCACCAGCAAAGGCCTTGGGCCCAATGCTGTTTGTCTGAAGGCCCCCTCCCCCCGCCAGGGAAACCCCACATCACAATTCCAGCCATCCAGCACCTCCACCCACCCCGCGGTGAAACCTGCCGGGGTGTTGACGGCCCGTCGTTGTTTGACGCTTCGGCTTCATGCTACAACAGCAAGAAGATCGCCCTCCTGGATGCGTGAACCGTCGGTGACGTGGAGAGCTTCGATGACCCCGCCGCAGGGAGCGGTTATGGGGCTTTCCAGTTTCATCGATGCCATCACCATCAAATCATCACCTTGCTTCACAGGGTCACCAACACATCGGGTGACACGAATGATCCGCCCTACCATGGGCGCCAGCACTGGGGTGGACATAGAGTTCTCCATTCATTTGTGGACAGGTCTTTACCCTGAAACAGCTCGTGTTCCTCCAGAAACGCGTGGATGGCTGCCAGAACCTGTTGCTTTGCCAGTGCCCACTGGGGAGCGACCAATTCCTCCGGGTGCGGGTCTCCGGTGAGCCGCTGGATGATGACTGATTCTGGCAGGAGACTCAGGAAATCAGCCACCAGAGACACGTACTGATCGCGCGTGAGACACTGGTAGCGGCCCTGACGATACCACTGTTCCAGAACCGTACCGCGGATGACATAGAGCAGATGGATTTTGACCGCTTGAATGTCCTGAGAAGCTAGAAAACGAGCGGTAGCCAACATGTCATCCCGGGATTCCCCCGGAAGCCCCAGGATAACATGGACACACACCGGGAGGCCGCGCTTCCGAGTGCGTTCCACTGCATCCGTGAAGGAGGCCACATCATGGCCACGGTTGATGAGTGCCAAGGTCGCATCGTGGGCCGATTGCAGGCCGTACTCCAGCCAGATCGAATGAGTTCTTGCCAGTTCCGCCAAATAGTCGAGCACCTCGTCGGCCACACAATCGGGGCGGGTGCCGATGGTGAGCCCCACCACATCCGGCACTGCCAGCGCTTCCTGGTAGAGTCCCTGAAGCCGCTGCAAGGGTGCGTAGGTATTGGAAAAGGCCTGGAAGTAGGCCAGGAATTTCTGGGCTTTGTAGCGCTTCTGCAGAAAGGCTTTGCCGGCCTCCAACTGGGCGGTTATGGTGAGTTCCCGTCCAGCGGCACCGGTGCCCGAACCACGGGCGTTGCAGTAGATGCAGCCGCCAGTCCCCCGAATCCCATCCCGGTTAGGGCAGGTGAAGGCGGCATCCACGGTGATCTTCTGCACGCGGCAGCCGAACAGGCCCCGCAGGTATGAATTGTAATCGCGATACCGGCTGGTTTTCATAGGATCGGGCTATTATAATGGCACAGCTGATGCCGGGAACTGAGATTTGCCGGCGGGCTCCAGGCACCGCCGTGACGCTCTGGAAGATAGCGGAATTCTGAGGTTTTGGAAAGATGGCAAAAAGTTATGACGTCATTGTGGTCGGAATCGGCCATGCCGGCTGCGAAGCGGCTCTGGTAGCCGCTCGCATGGGGTGCCGCACCCTCGCTCTGACCATTCACCTGGACAGCATCGCCCACATGCCCTGTTCCCCATCCATAGGGGGCGTGGGCAAGGGGCATCTGGTCAAGGAAATCGATGCCCTGGGCGGAGAGATGGCGCGCATTTGCGACCAGACCGCCATTCAATTCCGCTGGCTTAATACCAAGAAGGGCCCTGCCGTTCGCGGCACTCGCACCCAGAACGACAAGGTGCGATACCGCACGGCCATGAGGCATGTGCTGGAACTCCAGGACAACCTGGATGTGAAACAGGCCCTGGTGGAAGCCCTGGTGGTTGAGGATGGCCGCGTGCGAGGGGTGGTGGACCAGCTGGGCGTGGTATTTGCCGCCCCCGCCGTGATCCTGGCCACCGGCACATTTCTCCATGGCCTGATCCACATCGGTGGATGCCAGATCCCTGCCGGCCGCTCCGGCGAGTTTTCCTCCATCCGCCTGGCCGATCAGCTGCAGCAGCTCGGTTTTAACCTCGGACGCATGAAAACCGGCACGCCGGCACGGCTGCACCGCCACAGCATCGATTTCAGCAGTTTCACGGAACAAGGCGGTGATCCCGTACCGCGCCCCTTTTCCATCGCCACCGACCAGTTGCAGCTACCGCAGGTGGCCTGCCATATCGGCCGCACCCGGCAGCTCACTCACGAACTGGTGCGCCGCCATATCCATCTGTCCCCCCTATACAACGGTACCATCCAGGGAGTTTCAGCCCGCTACTGCCCTTCCCTGGAAGACAAGATCATGAAGTTCCCTCACAAGGAATTCCACCAGATCATCCTCGAACCCGAAGGGCTGGACACCGAAGAAATCTACGCCAGCGGCACCGGCAATTCGCTGCCCTACGAGGTGCAGCTGGAGATCATCCACTCCATTCCCGGCCTCGAACAAGCCGAAGTGATGCGGCCAGCCTACGCCATCGAATACGACTATGTGCAGCCCACGCAGTTGGTTCCCACCCTGGAAACCAAGAGGGTCCGGGGGCTATTTCTGGCCGGCCAGATCAACGGCACTTCCGGTTATGAAGAAGCTGCTGCCCAGGGACTGTGGGCCGGGATCAACGCCGCCCTGCAGGTGCAAAAGCGGCCGCCGTTCGTATTGGATCGTTCCGAAGCCTACATGGCGGTCATGGTGGATGACCTGGTGACGCGCGGCACCAATGAACCTTACCGGATATTTACTTCCCGCGCCGAACACCGCCTGCTGCTTCGGGAAGACAATGCCGACCTGCGGCTCCTGGAAAAGGGCCATGCCCTGGGGCTGCATTCGCAGGCGACCTATGGTCAGCTCCTGGATCGGCGTGCAGCAATCAAGGCCGAACTGGAACGGCTCCGCACCACCCGCCTGCGCCCCTCTGAAGAGGTCAACGCGGCCCTGTTGGCCCGCGCTTCCAATCCCCTGGCCGAACCCACACTGCTGGACAAGCTGCTCAAACGTCCGGAACTGGGCTACGCTGACCTGGAAGTCCTGGCGCCGCCACCCCAGCCGCTTTCCGATGCGGTCAAGGAGCAAGTCGAGGTGGAATGCAAGTATGCTGGTTACCTGCGCCGTCAAGAAGCGGAGGTGAACAAATTCCGACATCTGGAAAAGATCAGCATCCCAGACAACTTTCCCTACGACCAGGTACCAGGGCTTTCCAACGAAATCCGACAAAAACTGGCTGAGATCCGCCCGCTTTCGCTGGGACAGGCATCCCGGATTGCCGGCATCACTCCGGCAGCGATTTCCATTCTGCTAGTTTTCATCAAACGCTTTCAGGAACAGCACCTGCGTGTCGGCTGAACATTCGCACCGGCAAACCGGCCCTTGACCGCCAGAGCACATCACTCCAGACTACGGACCGTACCGGGAAGGACCACCATGAGCAACCAAGTTCATCGACAAGATATCGAACCCGGCAACTTTGATTCGTCTTAGACAACACGTAGCCGGAGTCAATTCCCCAGATCCGCACTCTCTGGATCCCGCATGGCCAGCTGTGAGCATTGCTCCCAGGCACCGTTCGACCGTGGAAGAACCGGTTGCCTTTGGTACCGTCCCCTATGTATATTGATGTGGTTGAGATGAGGCGAACGGCGGCTCCCGACAACAGCCTTAAAACTTGACTGTTCAATGCTTTCAAACCGGATGGATGACCCGGTTTGGTGCCTCGAGAACGCCCGGAAGGGTCTTTTTGTTTTCTGAGGCTTGGAGTTAAGGAGAATTGTGTGGATCCCAATGTACCATCCGAGAAAGAACTGCAGACACTCCTGAAAATTTGCGAGATCTGGGAAAAGCTGGGCAAAGACTATCGCCAGACGCTGCAGGCCTGGCAACCGGTCAATCCTGACCGCCTTTTTTGGAAGCAACGAATGCTCAACGGTCTCGATATGATCGGTAAGTGACCAACGGTGGCGTTAAACTGCATGACCAGGCCCACAACCTGGAATACCTGGAACAGGATTTGCCCGGTTCAGGCACGAATTGTCTGCCCGGCTTGAACCTTTCCGGGAGGGAACCATGCCAACCATGTTATTTATTCTATCCAAGGGTTTTGAAAAAGCCGACGGGGCCACTCGGGCAATCCAGTTCGCCAGTATCCCACCCTTAAGCTGAAGGCCACCCAGCCTTTATTGGATCGCCTGGCTGGTTCCAATGAGTGGCTCTCATCCTCAATCAAGAGCGGCACATCATTCAGAGGGCTGTAGCGGCAAATCAATGGCTCCCGTCTCTGTATGCCGCCGCCAGCCGAACATCCAGTAAAACAACCCTGTCGTTAACAGGTTCACACCTGCGACAATGAAAAAAGCGATCGGGAATCCCAGCGACTGAATCACGATCCCCATAACCAGAGAACTAAACATCATCCCAAAATAGATCGCGGTGTTGTAGCCACCCATGGCCAGTCCTCGCGATTCGGGACTGACGACTTCCGAAATCAACGCACCGATGGCGGTAAACGCCAAGCCCATACTGATGCCCATTCCAATGGCAAGGGAGATGAACAGCATGATATTGGTCGCCAAACCGAACCCGGCGATAGACATGGCAAGTCCGATCAGCCCGATTACTACCAGATGGCTCCGTTGCCCGACACTATCGCTCAAGCGGCCAAAAGGAATACGACACAGAGCGTTGGACAAGGCCTGTGAGGCAAAAATCAGACCGATCTGGCCCACCGGAATGCCCTGTTCGTGGGCATGCACCGGAATAAACGTCACAAACATCCCCAGCCCCAGACAGCCGCCAAGCGTAACCAGCCAGCAGGCCAACAGCGGCAGATTCTTTACCAGGTTCCTGGCCATGACTTTAACCGGTTTCTTCTGACTTCCCTCGGCTCGCAGGTGCAACGATTCCGGCAAGAACCTAAAGACCGCCAAACACACCAGCAAAATCCAAGCGCCGGAAACCAAAAAAACCGGCTTGTATCCCCACCACTCCGCCACCAGGCCACCCGCCGCCGGCCCGAGACTCATGCCGCCATAGACCGCCATGGTATACCATCCATAGGCCCGGCCGAGATGGGTTACTGGGGAGATGTCGGCAACCAAAGACATCATAGTGGGGGCAAAGGCCGCCAAGCCAACACCGAACAGCAAGTAGATCCATATCATCTGCGTCGGTGTATGCACCAGGCACAGCAGAAAAGAAGTGCCGGCAGAGATCAACAGACCGGTAAGAATGAGGGCTTTCCGTCCCAGGCGGTCGGAGAGAAGCCCCAGGGGCATGGACAGCAATCCCGCCATCAGCAGAAAGGAGGAACTGATCAAACCTATTTGAACCGTATCGGCACCGATGGAACCAGCGTAGAGTGGAACCACCGGGAGCCGCATATAAGACCCCAAATAACCTGCATAGGTGAGCACACAACAAATCAGGAGCAGCGTTTTAAACGACGAATTCACGATGCCCTCGTACAAATCCGTTGGTGGTTTCCCCCTCCAAGCCCTGCGACTGGAAGGGCCGTTTCATCGGTTGGCTCCAGTACACGCCCACAAACGGTTCTATTCTACCGTTAAAGACGACGCTTGCCCTAGGACTTTTGAATGGGAAGTTCAGATGCCGCAGATACGCGCAGGGCCATCGGGAGGTGGTTGAGGCTGCTACTCCTCGAACACTCACCGCTACCTGAATCACGCTCAATGAGGTCCGTAGGGGTAGCCAAAGAACAGGCAAAATGGAAAGCACCAAACACAGAAGGCGGGGTCAAATCGACCCCGCCTTCTCATCAGTTGATTCAGCCATGCTCTAGTGGATTTTGACTTCAATCCTCTTCGGCTTTGTTGCCTCGCTCTTGGGGATAGTCAGGGTCAATACCCCATCCCGATAGCTGGCGTCGATCTCTTCGGTTTTGACCTCGGCAGGTAGAGCGAAAGAACGACTGAAGCAGCCACTACGCCGTTCGAGACGATGATAGTGTTCCTTCTTGTCCTCGGTCTCTTCCTTCTTTTCACCGCGAACAGTGAGCACGTTATCGGTTATGTTGACATCCAGATCTTTCACGTCAATTCCGGGAAGATCGGCCTTTACCACAATGTGATCATCGCTTTCGGCGATGTCGAATTCCGGCATCAGGCCGCGACCCTCTGTCCAGAGCGAGGGTGTCAGATCATCGAACACCCTGTCCAGCCAGTCATAACCGAAGGGGAGACCCACCATGGATTCAAGCTTGCTCAATGGAACCAGTGAAAACATGTTGACCTCCTACTCATCGGTATCCTTGCAAAGTGCTATCACCCGATCATTCAGGTGCCTAAGCTCTGATAGGTACTATTTCTCGATTTCACACATCTCAAACCCTCCTTCGGGTGTTGAGATGTGTTCTCGTCAAAACCTTAAGCACTCTATTTCGCTATAAAATTAATGTGACAATTGCATTTGTCAAGGGCACCTTGACTTGATCGACACCATACGGGGACAGAATCGAAAGCAGGGGGGATGAGGGATGATCTGATAATATCCCTCCTGGAATGATGTGACCGCAAACCGATCGCCATGCTCGTACCTGCTGGAACCGAGAAAGAGCACGCCACCCACTGCGGACTATACGCGTAGGCATAACCTATAAGCACAACATAGGGGTGGTGACAAGAATGAGGCAAGGACCGTCCAAACCACCGTGCCGGACCACCGTGAATAACCGGCGAATAGTGCACTGAATGATGTCATCAAGCAATGGCGGGCTTCCTAACCCCCCAGCTCGAATGACGGGCCAGCAAACCCGCCATCCCAGCAGGACCGTGCACCCCCATCTCTGTGGAGTTGCAATTGTAGATATGCATCAGGCGGGAGATAAAGCGACGGCAAGTAAACGATTTGCGGTCGCTCTTGTATGACGTGAAAAAGCTTCGGGGCTACTGACCAAATACTTGGATGGGACGATAGGGATGGGTCCCTTCGATAACATCCACCCCAGCTTTAGCTTTCACCTTTTGGACAATGGTGTCCTTGTGAGGGCAATTGTCAAGCAAACAGGTGCCAATGTGGACCGCATCAATGGTCTCCCCCATGGGCGCCATCCAGGTTTTGAGCCCTACCAGACGCAGAACCGGTGATGTACCGGGACATCCCCCGCAATGCAGGAGCGCTCTCACCTTGACGTCAGTACCCTGGTAACGGGCAAATTCCCCTTCCTTTTTGTCAAATCCCATCAGACAACGATGACAACCCAGACACGTTTCATCTTTAATGTTCTTGCAGGCCAACACAGCAATGTTCATAGACGTCCTCCGTTCGGTTGAGAATTGTGATGGTTGGCATTGAAATCCATGGGCCGCTTCTGTTCCCGCCAAATTCGATGGGAGCCTTTTTAGCACGTTTCGCCGCGCGAAACCAGTTTAAGATGTCATGACCGTATTAATCTCAATTGCATGTATGACTCTATAAGAGACCGAACAATAGTGTGCTCTTCTGTCGCCCACCTTCCTTCCGATCTGCGCCGGCCCAGAGATCGCCCGTTGCATCTTGCTGGTGGAAACTCGCAGCCCTATGCGGTATACTTTCTCCCGATCAGCACGGGATTCAAGGCTGCTGGTCACAGCCCGAATACCTTGGTTATTCCGGCCGGACCTTGGCCGGGGTGTGTCTCGACGGTTGATGAGGAAAAACACCGTAATGGGAAACGAACCAAACGGAAAGCTAAGCATCACCAAGAACCTGATTGTGCTAGAAAGGGGCCAGGATGAATTGCTACTGGTCAATTCCTTTCACCTTCAACCTCTCTATATTCAGAAGGGCCGAGATTATATCAAGCGTTTCCTCGAAGCGGCAAAACAACTCGACAGCAAAGAAGAAGATACTTGCCGCTTTTCCTGGAGATGGCCAGCTTCTTGACCTGCTAATGGCTCACCATATCATTATTCTGGCAGATTCAGATAAGGATGGCCATGATCAGACCGACATTGCCGCCTTCAAGAAGATGAATAAAGATCGGCCTGGAATGTCACTCTATTTACTCCTCTCACAGTCCTGCAATCTTGGCTGTATATACTGCTTGAACGGAGCAAGAACCTATAGCACTGGCAGGAATTTAAATATGAGTGAGCAAGTTGCTTATAGGAGTGTGGAAAAATGTCTGGATAGTCTAAGTGATAAAGGCAAGTTAGAGATTGCTTTTTTTGGCGGTGAACCCTTGCTAAACTGGCCACTCGCCAAGCAGGTCATCAAGTACTGCGAGGATACTCTAAAGCCGAAATACCCCGACAAAGAGATACACTACCATATAACCAGCAATCTCTCTGTTTTGCCCAGCGACCTCGTTGAATGGGCCAAACAATACCAGATTACCTTCCTTTGTGATGTCGATGGCCCGGAATCGATCCATGACCAATGCCGGCCATACAAGGGCGGGAAGCCATCGCACTCCGATATTGTCGCAAACATAAGGCATCTCATCGATTCCGGCCTGGACATCTCCCTGCGCGCCACAATGACCGCCATCAATCAGCACCGCATGGTGGAGATTGTGGAGCATCACAAGGCCATAGGGGCGAGAGGGAGTGCTTTAGTGCCGGTGAACCCGGTCAATTCCGATGAAGATATCTTGCCGGACAGCCTGCTGCCTGACCCTGAGGCCATAATCCGAGGTCTGACTGATGTCTACGAAAGCAGAATCTATGACAGCGACCATCTGTTTCCCTTCAGTATCTACTCTTCCAAGGTCGAACCGGGCGCCAGGGTCGTCATGGGGTGTGGCGCGCCCTACGGCAACACCCCTGTCGTCGATGTCAATGGCGATGCCTATCCTTGCATTTATCTGGTCGGAATCAAGAAATACCTAATGGGCAATGTGCTCCGGGAGGACTATCCGGACAACACCCTGTTGGATTGGATGATGGATTTCCTGCACGTTGACAATATTCACCAATGTCAGGGCTGCTCGTGGCGCTATATCTGCGGCGGTGGCTGCCCCGTCGGCCGGCTCACCATCCTGGACAATCCCACGGTGACACCCAGGGTGGTCGACTATTGTAGCCAGATCAGCTGCGAATACACCAAGAAGATCCTTGAGCTGCTGTTCTGGGAACTGGCCAAGGAAGCCTCTTCTTCTGTCAGGATGACGACACCACGGGATGCATCCGTGGCGATTGATGCTGTTCAAACCGTACTTTGTTGAAAGGAGGGCATGGATCCCATGAAGAGGGAAAAAGACAAGGAACCGAAAGAATGCCCGGATGTTTCACGAAGGAGATTCCTGAAAGGCTGCGGCATCACCCTGCTGACCACCGCTTCCTACCAGGTTATTTCCATTCTGAGCAACAAGACCGATG
Source organism: uncultured delta proteobacterium (assembly GCA_963828705.1). Lineage (GTDB taxonomy): Bacteria > Desulfobacterota > Syntrophobacteria > Syntrophobacterales > Syntrophobacteraceae > CAWDJT01. Next base: position 10,958 of record CAWHGA010000045.1, on the reverse strand, counting down.
CCCAGGCGGGAATGTGTGATGCCGGCTGCATCAGTACCTGCGTAACGAGCTGTACCAGCTGCACCACGGTTAACTGCATGAGCGGCAATGTGCCGCCGGTACCACCACCAACGTGTGTTCAAGGTTTCAAGAAATAGCGGCCGGAGGGGAAATGCGGTGGCCGTCCACTCCCACGTCCAGGCGGCAGGCAGCAATCTCGAGAGGGAGCGGGCGGGCGATGGTGATTTTTGGATAGAGCGCCATAGCCCGTTGAATTTGCTCCGAAAGATCTTGGGATGTCTCCTGCCACTGTGAAGAAAACCCGATCACAGTCGCGGGGCGGCGGAAGATTTGCACTTCCTTCCCTGAGAATCGATACCGTCTTGTGTTTTTCGAATCGCTTATTTGAAGTGAGCGAATACGGACCGCAGGTGGTCCACCCAAACATTGACGATTTCCGGATACTCGGCGGTACCCTTGAGCACGGCTTCACAGGTGAAGCCGTCTTTGCTGAGGATGGACTTCCAGCTGTCGGGTTTGTCGCCGGCCATGTCATTTCGGGCATGGTCTCCAGCCACTGACATGAAGGGCATGAGGTAGACCTTCTTGACCTTCTTCTCCTTGAGCTTCGGCAATACGTCGTTCAGAGTGGGGTAACCGTCCACAGTCGCGATGTGAACGTTGGGATCGAGTTCTTGCAAGGTGTGATACATGGCAAGGTAAATGGCATCGGCGGGATGCTTCTCGCTGCCGTGCCCCATGAGCACAACAGCATCCTCCGGTTTCCTGCTGGCAGGAATGTTCTGGAACATGGCCTTGACCACCCGTTCCATGTCTTCGTGTGACGCGAGCAGCGGGCGAGCGACCAGGATTTTCTCGAACCCCCCGGCCATCTGCCCGAAAAGGCGAGCATTCTGATTCAGGTCGTGGAATTCCTCACCGGGAATAGTGTGCAGGGACAGCACGGCCACGTGTGTGAAGCCGTCCTCCATGAGCTTTGCCAGGGCCGATTCGGGAGAAAGGAGCACCTTGCCCTGCTTGGCCAGCTTGGCGCGCACAATCTTGGAGGTATAGGCCCAACGCAGCTCAACCCCGGGGAAGGCCTGCTTGACCTGGGCTTCGATCTGATCAAAGGCCTTTTGCGCTTCCGGCACAGTCGTTCCAAATGTAGCCAACAGGATCGCCTTTTTTTCCGGACGTGCGTCTCCATGGCCCGCAAGTGCGCTGCCAGCCATAAAGAGAACGCACAGGACCGCTGCTATTCCACACCACCATCTTTTTTGCATTGTCTGCTCCTCCCTTTCCTTAGCCTTACCCATCCATTCGTCAAGCTCAAACTGCTCAGTCTTCTCACCCATAGAGCCGCAATGGGATTCCATGCGGTTCTAGCCTGTTGCAGCCAGGGTCATAAGCAGCGTGCATGCACAAGACCTCATGCATTCCCCGGGTGAGCAAGCGCCACCAATTGTAGATGATCTCCTCTTCAGTGGTTGCCGCGCACACTGCAGAAGCCCCCGGGACCCCGAGCGACGCGCTCCAATCCTGCGTGTCCTGCATTTCAAACTCTTCCTTCCCTTCTGTGACGTACAATATCAACCCTCGTTTCATAAGATGCCTCCTTCTATCATTCGAGATACCTCGGGGTGGCTGGGTGCCGAGGCAGTGAAAGGGTTAATCGAACAAGTTGAGGACGTGAGAAGCGCTGGTGCGTAGGTGCGCTTAGCCAAAAAAAAATCCCTAGAGCTAAAAGCCCTAAGGATTGCACCCTGGTTCACTTGATCCCTAAGCTGGATTACCCGGTATTTCCACGTACGGGTTCACCAAACGGCATCAGGCAGGTCTTCTGACTCACGGATCATCCTACTCTCCGAGCCTTCCCATCTCGCTTTCGCGAAACAGTGGCTTGATCGGATTTCGTCCCCGTTCACAGCGGCGGGACCGCTCCCGAATCTCACGGGATTCCCTATTAAACTACAAGTACCTGATGGCTATCTTACTGTTATGTCGTGTTATTCCTACAAGGCTTCGACCGGCATGTCAAGCATCGAATTTGCGCCTGTAGATACTTCCCAAATAGATACTCCTCATAGGAGTGACGATTCTACCCAGGAATGCCGATTGAAGGCTGCGTCGGATGATTGAAAGCTGGAAAATGGAAGTAAGGGATCGGCTTGACGGAGGCATCTTGTTGCCGTACGATCAATAACGAAATGTACGTCACATCAAACTGAGGTGTGCTATGCAGACAAAACTTACATCGCGGGTGGATGAACAGCTTATCGAGCGTGCCAAGTCCTTCGCGAAGAAAAGGGAAAATCGGTCTCGCAGATAGTAGCAGATTACTTTGTCGCTCTGGAGGCAGCGCCAACCGATCAAGACACGGAGCTGACGCCGATCGTTCGATCTCTCAAGGGAGCGTTGCGCGGGGCCGTTGTGGATGATGAGGATTATCGCCGGCATCTTGAGGAACGATACCTTTGAAGATCCTCTTTGACAGATGTTGTTCTGGACGTTCTGCTCTCTGGACCGTGAGCCTTTTTCGACCACTGCGGCTCATCTCTTTTCGAGGGTGGAGAAGGGCGAGCTTTCCGGCTACTTATGCCGCGACAACCATTACAACAATCCATTACCTTACGAACAAAGTTCTCAGCGCTCGCAAGGCAGAGGAGCACATCTCCAACCTGCTTAACCTGTTTGAAGTTGCAGCGGTCAATCGCCCGGTTCTGGAAGAAGCTCTGAAGTTGAAATTTCCAGACTTTGAGGACGCAGTGATTCACGAAGCAGCCCGGTATGCAGCGTCCAGGACTCGTGACCCGCGACATGCAGGGATTCAAACGCGCCAAAATGCCGGTGTATTCACCCGAGGAGCTCACTCGGATTATCGAGAGACGAGAAGATAAATCTTAGCGTCTCGGGCCGCCTGCGGCGGCCCCCAGATCCCCAACACCCACTAGGGATGCCAGTTCAGCGCCCAAGCCTTTGCCGACATCCTGGAGACGGCCGGCATTCGGATCAGAATGGACGGCTGCGATGGAACTCTCGACAATGTCTTTGTGGAGCACTTGCGGCGCAGCGTCAAAGATGAAGCTAGCCATGGAGTTTGGCCGATGCCTGCGAAGAAAGCCGTGGAGAGTGAAACAACAGCTATTGGGCCAAGAAAGGTATGGTTCGGCGTAGTCAGTGCGTTGATACTGGCGGGGCTACTTGTGGGGCTTCGGATCAACATCGAATATCAGCGAACCATGAGTGGGGCCAAGGACCAGCTGATGGCGCAGGCCAGGGCAGTGAACGAGAACCTGGGAGTCAATCTGAGCACGGCCGATCTGCTTCTGGACAATACCATCGAGATGTTGAATGTTTCCGCAGGTCGCAGCGCGGACGACATCAACGCCTTTCTAAGCAGCAGGAGAAGGCGATTCCGGGGGTCCGTACCATTCTGATCCTTGATAGGCAGGGTCTCAGCCTCTTTTCCAACCGTGCTGAGGTCACCGGCAGAGACTTCAGTCACCGCGATTACTTCAAAATCCCCCTGGAAGCCCATGCTCCCGGTCGATTGTTCGTCTCGCCACCGTTCACGAGCGTCCTCGGCGTCTTTGTGGTCAATGTGACCCGGGTCCTGACGGAGGCGGGGGCGAGTTCCGCGGCATCGTAACTGCAACATTGGAGCCGGCCGATTTCCTGACTCTCCTCAAGTCCGTGCTTTCCACGCCGGACAACCGTGTTTGCCTGGCGCATGCCAGTGGCAGCCTCTTTGTTTCAGTGCCGGAGATGACCGTGCCTGCCGGTGAGAACCTGGCAACACCCGGTTCGCTCTTTGTGCAGCACCTCGAAGGGGGCCAGCCGGTTTCCATCCAGAGGGGTATCAGCGGAGCGACAAAAGACGAGAGATTGGTCGCCATGATCACCAGCAGCCCGCCGGATTTGCCGATAGAGCAGCCTCTGGTGGTGTTGGTTAGTCGCAATATCGACGCCGTGCTTGCCCCCTGGCGTTATGACCTGGCCATACTCGCAAGTGTCTATTTGCTCTGTGCCGCCGCTGCCATCGGTTTCACTTCGCTGACCTTGCGGCGCCGGGCTGAGTTGGATCGGCTTCACCGTTCCCGCAGGCTCATTCTTAAGAACGTCGGGGAAGGTGTTTTTGGCCTCGACCGGACGGGGGGCATTACCTTTGTCAATGAGGCGGCCAAGCGACTGCTCGGTTGGCACCATGGCGACCTGCTTGGCCTCGGTCCCCACCAGAGTTTTCATTCACTCTATGTTGGTGGTGTTCCCTACGCGGAGGCACAATGCCCAATCCATCAGACCTTGAAGGATGGCCAGGCACGAACCGCGGTCGATGAATTCTTCACCAGACCCGATGGTGCTCTTTTTCCCGTCGAATTCACCATCACCCCACTTAGGGAACAAGCCAGCCTGATCGGCGCGGTGGTGGTGTTTCGGGATGTCAGTGCCAGCAAAAGAGCGGCTGATGCCACCCAGGCGCGACTTCGTTTGCTTTCCGCAGTCCCTTACGAGTCTTTGGACGAAGTACTACGGATGACCCTGGACGAAATCGAGCGGCTCACGGGAAGCGCAATCGGTTTTTATCATTTCGTGCAAGCAGATCAAGAACGCTCACCTTGCAGGCTTGGTCTACGAACACAATTCAGAACATGTGCACCGCGGAGGGCAAGGGCCGTCATTACCCAATCGGCCAAGTGGGCGTCTGGGTGGATTGTGTGGCCGAGCGGCGACCGGTGATACACAACGACTATGCCGTCTTGCCTCATCGTAGGGGGTTGCCCCCGGGACACGCTGTTGTCGTGCGGGAAATGGTCATACCCATCCTTCGCCGGGACCGGATCGTGGCCATCATCGAGGTTGGCAACAAACCGATCGACTACGATGTCGGCGATGTTGAAGTTGCTTCACTTCTGGGGGATTTCTCCTGGGAAATCATCGAACGCAAGCAGGCGCAGATCCAACTGGAGGAACTGCTCGAGCTCAATAGCATGATCGTTTCCAACTCCACCCAGGGTATCATCGCGTATCGAACATCCGGCGCCTGCATCCTGGCCAATGAATCCGCGGCTTCTCTTGTCGGGGCGTCCATACCCCAGCTGCTGGAGCAGAACTCCATCAGATCCAGTCATGGAAACCATCAGGCCTTTACGACGCCGCCATCCGTGCCCGGAAACCGGCGAACACCAGAGGCTCGAAATCCATATCAGCACCAGCTTCGGCAAGGAAGCCTGGCTTGACTGCGGTTGCATACCCTTTGTCAGCGGCGACGAGACCCATTTGCTGCTCATCATGACCGATGTGAGCAGCTTCCGATATGCCGAGCAGGTGTTGCTCGAGGCCAAGCAGCAGGCGGATAGGACCAGCCAGATCAAGAGCGAATTCCTGGCGAACATGAGTCACGAAATTCGAACGCCGATGAACGCCATCATTGGTCTCACCCAACTGGTCCTGGACACCGACCTCAATGGCAGGCAACAGGACTATATGCGCAAGATTATGGTTTCCAGGCGCTCCTGAAGATTCTTAACGATATCCTGGATTACTCCAGAATTGAGGCCGGTCGCTTGAAACTCGAAGAAGCGGATTTCTATCTGGATGAGATTTTTGAAAACATCACCGACCTGTTTTCGATCGAGGCCGACCAAAAGGGCGTGGAGATCTTTTTCGAGGTAACACCGGATGTGCCGCCAGTGTTGATAGGAGACAGCCTGCGTCTGGGGCAGGTGCTCAACAATCTGGTGGGAAATGCCGTCAAGTTCACCGCCGAAGGCGGGATCCATGTCAAGGCCGAGCTTGCAGAATCGGACGGTGATCAGTGCAAAGTGAAATTCTCTGTCAGAGACACCGGTATCGGACTCCAGGAAGAACAAATTGAAAGACTGTTTCAGGCTTTTTCCCAGGCAGATGGCTCCATCACCCGCAGATACGGCGGTAGTGGGCTTGGACTCACCATCAGCAAGCATTTCGTGGAACTTATGGGGGGTGAAATCGGGGTTGAAAGCCAGTTGGACAAAGGAGCGACATTTTCCTTCACTGCCGTATTCGGCATCAATCACGCGGCGCCTGCTCCCCGCAACCCACGCAATTTGAAGGGGATGAAGACTCTGGTGGTGGATGACCAGGAGACTTCGCGTCAGATCCTGCAGCAGATACTGAGATCTTGGGCCTTGGAGGTGGTGTCCGCGGGTTCGGGCGAGGAGGCCATCGACTTGCTGAAACAAGCTCCTCGCCAAGGACGCCCTTTTGAAATCGTACTGCTGGATTGGAAGATGCCAGGCATGGACGGCCTGGAAGTGGCGCGACTCATTCAGGAGGAAGTCAAGCAGGGGGGACTTCCACCTTTACCCATCATCATCATGGCGACGGCTTACAGCAGGGAAGAGATGATGGATGCGGCCGGCCGGATGCACCTCGACGCCATCATGAGCAAGCCGGTAACCCCGTCCAGCTTGTTCGATACGATCATTCGAACCCAGAACCAGAGTGCTCCGCTGCTGCAACCAGCAGTCGTGTCCATGACTAACATCCTGACCGAGAAAGCTGCATCTATCCGCGGCGCACGGCTGCTGCTGGTGGAAGACAGTGAGATCAACCAGCAGGTGGCGCGGGAACTCCTGGAGAAGGTCGGCCTGGTTGTGGAAACCGCCAGCAACGGTCAAGAAGCGGTGGAACGTGTGGGGCAAAGCGATTATGATGGCGTCTTGATGGACCTGCAAATGCCGGGAATGGACGGCTTTGAGGCTACCCGCCAGATACGCTCCGTGGAACGGGGCAAGATGCTTCCCATCATTGCTCTGACCGCGGCTGCCATGAGGGAGGACAAACAGGCATGTTTCGGCATGCGGGTATGAACGACCATGTCGCCAAGCCTATCGAGCCGGATGAATTGGTAAAAGTGCTCTGCAAATGGGTTGAACCCAGCCGACGACTCGAATCCGCCGGTCCGATCTCAGCACACCAGGCAGACAACGGGGGGCTATGGTTGCTGCCTGCATCCCTGCCCGGCTTTGATCTACCAGGAGCCATTGCCCGGTTGGGTGGCAATCAGAGAATGCTTGCCAAATTGCTCCATGCTTTCGTTAGCGATTGTGCCTCGGCGGGAAAGGAACTGGACAATCTATTGGCGGGAGGCAACCACGATCAAGCTGCCCGCCTGGTTCATAGCATCAAGGGGGTTTCCGGCAACCTGGGAGCATCGGAATTGCGTGCCACTGCCGAACTTCTGCAACGTCAACTTGAATCCGGCAGTGCGGAGGCATCCGTCGACTTCAAAAGCATCCTGAAAACCTCGATTGAGGCCATCAGCACCTGCATCCCGGCAGTTGGGGCAGAAACTTCTACACCGGGATACGACCCTGTCGCCACAGCTGACATGTTGACGCACCTACTGGGCCTGCTTAAGGAACACCGCCTGGTTGCCGATAGTCTTGAAACCCAGGTGCTTTCCCTGCTCGCCGGAAACGTGCCGAATGAACTGCTCGACACCCTGACGCGGCAACTGGGTGACTTGGACTATGCCGGCGCAATGGCTACGACCGGGGCCATTGCCGCCGTCCTTGACATCAGCCTGGGGGATTCTGGGTAGGCTTGTTTCCAATCAATCCATGGACGGAGCCATCATGAGCCAGACAAAAAAGCCACTCCTACTGCTTGTGGATGACGCCCCGACGAACATTCATGTCCTTGCGGAGGCGTTGTGCGCCGATTATGACGTCAAGGTCGCCACCAAAGGCATCGATGCCTGGGACCTGGCTCAGCAACCGGACAAGCCGGACCTGATCCTGCTGGACGTGGTCATGCCGGAGATGGATGGCTATGAATTGTGTCGCCGGCTTAGGGAAAGCGAGGTCACGAAGAACATCCCGGTTATTTTCGTCACTGCCCGAGGGGAGACCGGGGATGAAGAATACGGACTCAACCTGGGGGCCGTGGACTACATCACCAAGCCTTTCGACATACCCATCGTGCGTGCCCGGGTTCGCACCCATGTGAACCTTAAACGGAAGACGGACCTTCTGGAATCATTGGCTTTCCTGGATGGCCTCACTGGTATCTCCAACCGTTGGCGTTTCGACGAGGTATTGGACACCGAATGGAGACGCTGCGCCAGAAATCGTACCACACTCTCGGTGATGCTGCTGGACGTGGATTTATTCAAACAATACAACGATCACTATGGCCACGGTGCAGGCGATGATTGCTTGAAGCGGATTGCAGGAGCGCTCGCTTCCTCGCTGTTTCGACCTGGCGACGTCGTAGCCCGATACGGCGGCGAGGAGTTTGGGGCGGTGCTGCCGGACACCCATGGGGAGGGCGCCTGTCAAGTGGCCGAGCGTCTCCGTGGGCAAGTGGCGGCACTTGCTGTCCCCCATCACTATTCGGCGGTAGCTGACCATGTCACTATCAGTATCGGCTGTGTCAGCACCATCCCACCGCGTGGCGGCGTTCCGGATATTTTGGTGGAAGCCGTCGACAAGATGCTCTACCAGGCCAAGAGTGAGGGGCGCAACCGGGTGTGCTACAAGAACTTCCCAGTTCCCGCGGCTCAGAAGGACGATTGGGGCGAATAGCTGAGTTGTCTTCCCTGTTACGCAACAACGCCAGGTGCCTGGGTTACCTTCCAGATCCGATCATTGCGTTTTGTGCAGAATAGATAATCTCAATGGATCAACAGAGTCTTACTCAAGGAAACCAGTTGACCATTCATGCCAAAATATCTGGTTGTCACACCGGTCAGAAATGCTTTTAGCCTGTGGCTTCATCGGTTGAACCAGGTTGCAGGAAATGCGTCCCTATGGGCCAAAACCGTTCACAGGCTGATGACCTGATCGATCCCAGAGTCGGCCAGGGCTGCATAAAGATTGGGGAAACAGCCGACTTTAGAGCCGGGACGAGCTTTCCATCGAGGCCGCGCTTCATGGACGCACTGGTCGCAGCCCATGAGCAGCATGCCGGTCTTCTCGTACAACTCCTGGAGCTCTCGGCCGGTCTCGGTCCCATCCATCAGAAAGAACGTGTTATCCACTACGAAAAACATTCCCAGCACTTCCGCACCATGCCTGTCTTCCTGAAGCTGGGAATGATCATGGAAGTCAGGATCTTTTGGCAGTTGGGGAGCTCAGAATGTAGGCAACTTTCAAAATGATCTTTCCTTCTTCTGATTGTAGCAACTGGGTTCGTTGGTTGTTGGGGCGCCTATCTACCCTTGCCCCATCATTTCCAGGAACGCCTCGATCCGAATCCGAATCGTTCCGTATCGGATTCCGAATAGTCGGTTTCGATCTGCAGGAAGGGCAGTCCGTGCTCTTCCTCGATGAGCTGTTTGATACCGTGAGACTCGATGTTATAGGTGTGACAGGCCTGCCAGGTGAGGTCCACCACGCCGTCGACGCGGAACTCCTCGATCAGTCGGCCCAGCAGCTCAATTCGCCCCGGGTTGGGCGACATGCAGGAGCAGGGGATCTTCAGGTATTGTTCGGCAATAGCCCTGAGCGGGTCGCCGTTTTCGCTGACCGTGAAGAACTTCTTGTAGCCGCTGCAGTTTTCCATGCAGACGACGTTGGCGCCGCATTCCTCGATGAGCCGCACGACCTTGTCCGAACCGAGCCCGACAGGCGTGCCCGTGAGCAGAATGCGCGACGTCTTTTCCGTGAAACGGCTCTCCCCGCGCAAAGCCTCCCGCGTATCTCCTCCGTGGCCTCACGGATCAGGTTCCACACCTGCTTCCTTGTCCGAAAAGAAGCCCAGACGGAACTTGATGGTGAGCATCTCCATGCCGGCTACAGGGGAAGGCTTTTGCTTCGCGCAATCCATCAGGTCCTTAAGGCCAGGCGTTCCCGGTTCATGAGCTTGATGGCCGCGGAGAGGCGCTCATCGGTTATGGCCACGCCCTTGAACTCGCTTCCAGCCTTTCCTTGAGCAGCCGACCTGATCGACCAGTAGGGCAGGGCCGTCGCCGCATCCTGATTCTGGGGGAGCTGCATGAGGTGCAGCGGCCGGTAGTGCCTTCAGAGCTCGAACATCTTCTTCTTGCCGTCGCAGGTGGTTTCGGCGATGAGAAGGTCCGAGAAATGGAAGAACGGGCAGGTGTCGGTCACGGCGAAGCCGAAGCTGCTCTTGATGAGCGGGCACAGGTTCCTGGGCAGGATCTTCTCGGCATCCGCAATGGGATCGTTGCGCGTGCCGCAAAGCGGCAAGGGGATAGCCTCCGCGGCCACCACCAGTTCGACCGGCGCATACAGGCAATAGAGACCGGCAACCTTCCTCCCCTGGTCCTTGGCCTTTTCGATGGCGGCAAGATTCTGTTCACTAAGAGCAGCGAGTTTCTCGATGATGGCAAGACTCATGCGCAGACTCCATGGTGTTTCAGGTCTTCACTAAGGTTAGAGCCCTCTTGGGTTCAGCCACTTCCGGCGTGCCCAGCATGGCGATCCGAAGCGTCTCGGTCAGCCGGTCGCGGTGCTCGTGGTATCTCTGTCCCCACCGCACCCACGGCCGCTTATGGGCAAGCTCATTCGTGTTGCGGAAACCAGGCAGTCTGTCTCAGGAACGAAGTGTTGCGGTCAGCCTCAATGGATGGATGAGAAGATCGAGTGCGGCGAGCACACTGTTTGTCACTACATCCGCGGCAAGAATAGCTTCAGCGCAGGCTCCCTCTGCCTGAATCACAGCAATGCCAAGGGCGGCTTCCTTGAGCATCAGCATATCATTTCGGCCGTTCCCGATGCAGACAGCCCCCTCACATCCCAACTGTCGAACATAATCCACCTTGGCCTGCACCTGATTTTCAAGCGGTATAACGGAAAGTTGACATACAATCCCCGAGAGTTCGTTGCGAACACTTCCAAAGGTATCAGCGGTAAGAACGTGAATGCCAAGAGACCTCGACAGAACCTCCAGGCGCCCCTTCACTCCGTCTATGATCTTCCCATCGACCGCGATTGTTCCGTTGTAATCCAGGATCAGGTCTGAAAGCC
>CAWHGA010000044.1:0-69288 GCA_963828705.1 uncultured delta proteobacterium | reverse complement strand
CGTTGGCCGCGCAACCCGCTCGTTAAGGCGGTTTCCACACGGTTGAGGAGGTGGCGAAGCTGTTGGCTCAATTATTCCCCGCGCAACACGCCGGTTAGGGCCTCTGCCACCCCGGTGGGGTCGGTCATGGCTTGGGGGGTGAGGATGATGAGCAGGGCATTGATCTCGCGAGCTGCCAGGCAGACTTCCACCACTCGCAGGTAACGTTCGAGTGTGGCATCCCCCAGGATGTCAATGGGATTGCCGTGACTCCAGCATGGCGGCAGGATCTCGTTCAATTGTTCCAGCGTATCGGCGCCAAGGACTGCGGGTTCCATGCCGTAAGTCGCCAGGGCGTCGGCTGCCATGACTCCCGGCCCACCGGCATTGCTGACGATGGCCAAAGCGGGACCAGCCGGACGCGGTTGCTTGGCCATAAGCTCAGCGCAGTCAAAGAGTTCTTCGATGGTATCCACCCGCACAATGCCGGCCCGCTGAAAAGCGGCATCGTAGACCGCATCCTCACCGGTCATGGCGCCGGTATGCGAAGCCGCCGCTCGCGCCCCCGCGGCACAACGTCCCGATTTAAGCGCCACGATGGGCCGGATGCGCGACACGGCCCGAGCGGCACTCATAAATTTGCGGATATTACTAAGGCTCTCCACGTACAAGACGATGCTGCGAACCGCCGGATCATTGGCCCAGATAGTTGATGAGGTCACCAAAATCCACATCCAGCATCGAACCAACACTGACAAAATGGCTGAAGCCGATCCGTTGTTTCAAGGCAAGGTCCAGGATAGCGGTACCGATCGCCCCACTCTGCGAAATAAAGGCAAGGCTGCCCGGCAGTGCCATATGGCCGGCAAAACTGGCATTCAATTTGGTGGCGGTACAGATGAGCCCCAGGCAGTTGGGACCGATGATGCGGATGCTCCCGCGCTCCGCTTCCTGCAGGATGCTTTGCTCGATCTCCCAGGCCTGCAGCGCCGATCTCCCGCCCTCCGGCGGATACAACGATGGCCCCGCCCACCTCGACCTGGACACACTCGCGGATGATTTGTGGAACCACGGCAAGCGGGGCAGCAATCACAACCAGATCTATCCCCACGCCAATGTCCAACACCGAACGCTGGGCAGGAATCCCCATGACCGTGCGATGGTGAGGGTTCACCGGATAGACGGCTCGGTCATAGCCCCCTTCCCGAAGATTGCTCATAACCGCGTGACCAATGCTTCCCTGTTTCGTCGCTGGCTCCAACAACAGCAATAGACTGCGGCTTGAAAATCTTCTCCAGGTGGAAAACGCTCATGCCAGCTCGGTCTCCTCCTTACCTATGGTGAAGACAAAATCAGATCCGTTGGGTTTGGCTTCATACCAGATGTCCCCACCATGTTTCTGAATGATTTCCTTGATGAGGAACAATCCCAAACCCATACCCTCCTTCTTTTCGGTCTCACTTTCGTGGATGCGGCCAAACCGGGTGAACAATCGATCACGATACTCCTCAGAGATGGGACGCCCGCTGTTGTAAACGTTCAAACGATAGTAATCGCCGTGATCCTGAAAACCAAAGGCAATGGTGCAGCCCCGACCACCATACTTGACCGCGTTTTTGAACAGGTTGCGGAATACCGTCTTGAGCCACACTTTGTCGGCTTTAATGGGGATGGTGCCAGCGGGGATGGCGCCAAGGCGGTTATCAATCCTGATTTCCTGTTTTTCGATATCGCCCGAGAGCTCATCAAGAATGGGGTCGATGATGTCCTGGCGGAGATCCAGGTTCTGACGGTCGATTTGCAGCGAGCCATTCATCGATGAGGCCTTGCCCAGACAGTCTTCAGCCGTGCCCAGTAGACGCACCACCCGAATCATCAGGTCCTGGAGGACATTGGCAACACTTTCATCCATGTGGCCGAAGGACCCGCGGATGAGCAGTTTGATGGTCGCCGCCATTGCCACCAGAGGCCCGCGGATGTCATGGGACACCAGCATGAGCATGCGCAGGATGTGGTCATTAAGCTGCCGATTGCGCTCGTTGATTTGTTCAAGCATCTTTTGCATGCGACGGCGCTCGGTAATGTCACGCAGAGTGCCCTCTTGATAAATCGTGCCCTTACTGTCACGCCAAATACTGCAGGTCATGGAAGCCTGGATGATGGATCCGTCCTTCTTGCGCATATCGACTTCATAGTCTTTGACATAGCCCTGCTCCTCCAGGATCTGAACCAGTCGGTCCCGATCCTTGGGACTGCGGTATAGTTCAGCGATGTTCTGCAACTGAAGCATCTCCCCCTTGCAGGAAAATCCAAACAGCTCCACCCCTGTCTGATTGATATCGACCAGTTTACCCTCCCGCGTGGTGATGTACATCATGTGCTTGCAGGACTCGAAGAACCGCCGGTACCAGGTGTCTTCCGTCGACCGCGCCAAACCGCTCACCGGTGACATTGCATCAGCGCTCCGGGGCTGTTCTGCGAGGATGGTATCCTCATGCTTCCCTTCGTCGTCTTGTTGACCATGCATCATGACGATCTCCGGTAAGTAATGCTGACGTTGGCCTTGAAGAAACCGATAAACCAACCAATCATCGGGATCGGGAGTCGACTCCCTGGTGACCCCACCTGGGACTTCCCGCCAACTGGCTCCTAGATTATCCTCATTGTGGTGCACAGTTGCCACCAAAAACCTGTTTCGATCGAGTCTCCGCCGCAACAACATCCCGCTTCGGGCTTGGCAATTTCAGACCGGTGATTATGATTTGACTTAAATCAAAGCGTATTGAGCCATGTTCATAATATTATCACATCCAAGCGATTACGACTATCCGTGAGAAGCATGGACGCTGCCTCACCATTCAGCCGGTCTCGATCGCCCATGACTCGACGTACACCAGCGTCAAACGCACCGCCCAAACCGCCGGCACCCAGCGCTTACGTTGATCTCAAGCGCTCTCGCGACAAAGGAGGACAGTATGAAATGCCCAGGTCAAGATAGCCGCTTCTGGCAACCGGGAGCCATCTTCGAAGCTCAATGCCCCGAGTGTGGTCAGGCTGTTGAGTTCTTCAAAGACGAAAGCACTCGCAAATGCAAGCACTGCGGACACAAATTCGTAAACCCCAAGATGGATTTTGGCTGCGCTTCATACTGCAAGTTCGCCGAACAGTGCCTTGGCGAGCTGACCCCGGAGCTGCTGGCCAAGCGTGAAGATCTCCTGAAAGACCGCGTCGCCGTCGAGATGAAGAAATACTTTCAGCGGGACTTCAAACGCATCGCCCACGCCTCCAAGGTCGCTCGATACGCTGAACAGATCGTCAAGAACGAAGGCGGGGACCCAGCCGTGGTACTCTGTGCTGCTTATCTTCACGACATCGGCGCCAAGGAGGCGGAGCGCAAACATCACAGCACAGAATCGCAGTTCCAGGAAATGGAAGGTCCTGAAGTGGCACGCGAACTCCTGGCCAGATTGAGTGCCAGGGCCGAACTGGTCGCTGAGGTCTGCGACATCATCGGCCACCATCATCACCCTCGAGATGCCGAAACCATTAACTTCAAAGTGGTCTACGACGCCGACACCCTGGCCAATATGGAGGAGAAATCCCAGGAACTTTCTACCGATGTCGAAGTGTTGCAAGCGTTGGTGGACCGCTCCTTGCTCACCGATAGTGGGCGTACCCTGGCTAAAAACGTTTTGAAATTCTAGCATCCATGGGATAGCATTGACCGTGGCGACCGAATGGATTGATGGACAAGGGACCTACGCCCGTCCACCTAATGACGAATCACCCCATCTGAGGTTTGGAGGACCGGTATGCACGTTGTCTGCAAATGGCTTGTGAGAACCTGGACTTGGATCTGTGTGTTGGGCCTGCTAGGGGGCAGCAGTGTTATTGCTGCTGAACAACGTTCCTATGCCGGCTGGGAGAAGGGCGGCGCCTATGACAGCCACTACAAGGCCAGTGATTTCGATCAGTTCAAGGGCACCGTCGAAGACATCGTCGAAATCACGCCATTACCGGGCATGTCCAAAGGTGTCGGGTTGCTGGTCCGGGATGAGGGTAAGGAAATCGTCAAGGTGCACCTGGGACCCAAGGATTTTGTGGATCTGAAGAGTATTGCCCTGAAAAAAGGCGATCGGGTTAAGGTCAAGGGGGTTTGGGCGGAAATCGACGGCCAAGACGTGGTGATGGCCGCCAAGATCAAGAAGGGCGAAACCACCGAACTGAAACTCAGACTTACCAAGGACGGCACGCCTTTTTGGACCATGACGCCGGAAGAGATGGCCAGGCATCAGGAACCGGAGTGAGAATGGCCAGAAACCTCTGCCAGTGGATTCTTGTCTCCTTTGGCGGCCGGGGAACTGACAACGGTTCCCTAATCTTGGCGGTTTTCCACCAGGCCCATGGCCACCAATTTATGCAAGGCGTCGCGCACGGTGGAGCGGCTGACTCCTGGCTGCAGGGCCAGATCGCGCTCCGTCATCAGCCGACCGCCGGTTTGAGGTGACCACGGTAGATGAGGTCCCGTTATTGCTCGAAGACCCAGTCGGAGGTCAGCATAGGTTTGATGGGTTTGAACATTATGCACTTATTGGCAGGGAGTCGGCGTACACCTCGATAACATGTTTGACCCGGATGGGAACCTGCCCCTGAGACAGCATGTCGGTCATTTGCAGCATGCACGCCGGACAACTGGTGGCCACCACCTGGCAGCCGGAGTTGACAATATTTTCAAGCTTTCGCCTGCCTATGGCAGCAGAAATATCGTAATGCTGCAAGCTAAAACTCCCCCCACATCCGCAACACCGGTCCGCCTCAACCATTTCCCCCAGGCGCAGTTTTGGGTTGGTGCGCAGCAAAACGCGTGGTTGAGCGGCCACTCCCAGGGTCTTTTTGAGGTGACAAGGGTCGTGGTAGGTCATGATCCCTGTCGGTGACACCCTGTCAACGGAAGGGTTCACCCCAATCCGGTCCACCAGGAAGGCACTGATGTCCATGGTCTTTTCCGCCAACTGCCGGACCTGCTCCTGCTCTTTGGAGGTCAAGTCCTGTAACATGATTGGCCAGACCTTCTTGATGGTGGCGGTGCAGGTAGCGCAGGCGGTGACCAGGACGTCACAGGTTTCTGCGCCAAAACGTTGCAGGTTGTAACGCACCAGTTCGGTGAAGGCAGGCAGATCCCCGGAGGAAAGCGCGGGAATACCGCAACAACCCTGTTCTTCCGGAAGATGTACTCCCACCCCGTGGTATCCCAGACTGCGCAGGACCGCCTCACCCACTTCAGGAAAGATCTTGTCCACCAGGCACCCCACGAAGAATGCCACTTTGACTCCGGATCGGCCGGCCGGGCTGTTCAAAGCACCGGTCAGACGGCGTAGACTGACCGGGGCCAACGCTTTGACGTGGCGCTCGGCGAGACGCGATTCAAAGCGGGCGCAGGAACTCCCCAACAGCTCATCCGCCGGTTTGAGGAAGATGCCCTGTAGTTTATAGCCCCAGCGCAGCAACCGGTCGAAAAACGCCGGCTGAGCCAGAAGCCCGCGAAAAAGGACTTTCTTTGCCGGGGAAAGGCCTATGTAACCGCTGAGAATGGCACGCGCCTTGAGAAAAATATCCAGCACTTTCACACCGCTCGGGCAGTTGGCGGCACACGATCCGCAGAGCAGGCACTTGGTCAGGCGGTCCTGAACCCCGCGAGGGTTCACGAACATCTGCTGGAGCAGCCCGTCGAGAAGTGCCAGTTTGCCCCGAGCAACATCGGATTCCCGGCCGCTTTCGGCGTATATCGGACAAACCGCCTGACACATGCCGCAGCGCGTGCACACCATGAGCTGGTCTTCCAATTCCTTCATGAGCTGTGCCAGCTTGGGCATGTCGTCCATGGTCAGCCTCCTATGATCTTACCGGGATTGTTGTCCATGAACTCCAGGGTGGACAACGCCTGAGCCGGCTTGGTGGGTGAAGAAGAGCGCGTTTTCCGCTTCACCTTGGATCACAGCATCGCTATGGTGTTGGTCCTCAGCGTCATCACCTGTCTCCAGGCCTACGCCCTGAAGTGGATGCTACCTAAGCACTGCGGAGTTAGCCGGAAACACATCCGGTCGGCCATGTGCTCGTAGCAACTGTCTTTATCCCGGCCCGCAACGGCATGCCAACCACAGACTCTTTGGCCGGAGATCAACCCCGCGCCCACCACTCAAGAGCTTCCGGATGGACGCAAGCTAAGCCTCCTGCCCGTCAAGCCTTGCCGGGCGGGGGATCTGAAGTGTCGTGGTTCAGCGTGAAATGGAATTTTACCGCCACAGAATAAGTACTACTGCCCAGGATGCTGATCGGCAGCAACGCGAACATCGATTGCGCGGCTGCGCACCCTTAGTTGCGGTAAAACCGAGGCACAAAGAGGACGAGCACGGTATAGATCTCAAGGCGTCCCAAGAGCATGTCTGCGGAAAGGATCCATTTAGTAATGGCGGGCATGTCTGCATAATTGTCAACAGGTCCGACGGCCCCGAGCCCGGGGCCGACATTGCCGATACAAGCCATGACGGAAGTCACGCTCGTCACCAGGTCCACCCCGGTCGCTGCGACCAGCAGAACGGAAAACAGCAAGAGGCCCAAATAGAGCATGAAGAAGCCCCAGATTCCGCTGAGCACTTCCTGAGGCACCGCCTGCTTGCCGATCTTGACCCGTGTGACCGCCCGCGGATGGATGAGATGAATGAGCTCCCGGTAGGAATGCTTGACCAGCACCATGATCCGCATGCACTTGACCGCACCTCCGGTGGAACCGACGCAACCGCCAACAATCATGCACACCAGCAGAAGACACTGAGACAGCGGCGTCCACTGTTCAAAGTCCGCCGTGGCATACCCGGTGGTGGTGACGATGGAGGCCACCTGGAAAGCTGCATAGCGAAAAGATTGAGCAAGGGAGGCATAGGCGTGACCATATTCGCTGAGAGCGATGGTCCCACTGACGATGAAGAACCAGATCATGAAGAAGCGCCATTCCCCGTCCCGCCACATGGCTAGTGGTTTGCCGCGAAAGAGCTGGAAGTGCAGGGCGAAGTTCATCCCGCCGATCAGCATAAACACGGTGATGACAATGTCGAGATAAACGCTGTGATAATAGCCGATTGAAGCATTCTTGGTCGAAAAGCCACCCGTCGCCATCGTTCCGAAAGTGTGGCAGAGCGAATCGAAAAGATCCATCCCACCCAGCAGGAGCATTACGACCTCCACCAGCGTGAACAGGACATAGACCTTCCACAGGATCATGGCGGTGTCTTTAAGCCTCGGTTTGAGCTTGTCGGGAACCGGCCCTGGAACCTCCGCTTTGTAGAGCTGCATGCCGCCAACACCCAAGAACGGCAGGATGGCGAGCCCGAGCACAATAATTCCCATGCCTCCAAACCAATGGGTCAAGCTCCGCCAGAAAAGGATCCCTTTGGGGACGATCTCCACATCTCGAATGACCGAGGCCCCGGTGGTGGTGAAACCTGAGACAGCTTCGAAAAAGGTATCCACCGGCGCCGTCAAGACGCCACTGAAGAGAAAGGGCAAGCCGCCGAAAATCCCCGCAGCCACCCAGCCCAGGGTGGTTGCGGCCATGCCCTTCCCGATGGCTGAACGGAGCGCCCGACCAACCGCTCTTGCCGGCGATGATAAGGGCCGCGCCCAGATCACGGTCACCAGCATGGCTTCGATCAGAGATCCGGTCGCCCGCGTCTCGATAATACAGGGAAAACCCGAGGGGCAGAACCATGCTCAGACCGAGGCACAAAATCAACACCCCGACGATGAAAAGGACCAGTCTCCAGCGCATCTAGAAGAACCTGCGTTTGCTCACGAGGGATTGTTCAACTCGTGGAATGTTGGTGCGTGTTGACAGGATGATCACTCGATCCTGGGGTAGAAACGACCGTGTCGCCGCTGGGAATAATCACCTCATCCTCGCGCGCCAGGCAGAGCACAAGGGCTTCCTTGGGGAACTTGATTTCCTTGAGCGGCGTATCCACGATACTGGAATTCTCCAGGGCCACTGCCTCCAACACTTCGGCCTCCTTCCCCTTGATGAACACCGTGGAGATGACTTTGCCACGCCGCAATGCCGGCATGATGGAGTCAATGGCGCAGCGTCTCGGACTCACGATGTGGTCGATTCCTATGGCCTGGACCAGGGGGATGTAGGCGAACTTATTGACCCTGGCAATCGTCTTCTTCGCTCCCAGCCGTTTTGCCAGAAGGCAGGCGAGGATGTTCATCTCTTCATCCCAGGTCACTGCCACAACAAGGTCCATACTCCCCACATTCTCCTGCTCCATGAAGGCCTGATCCGTTGCAAAACCCTGAAGCACAATGGTCCGGTGCAATTTAGCGGCGATCGTCTGACAGCGCTGAGGATCCATCTCGATCAGCTTGACGTGATAGTTCTTGTTGTCGTCCAGCTTCAGATGCCAGCCGAAGGCCGATTTTGCCTCCCCCGACGATCATAATGTCTTTGACGACTTTCGATTCACTGCCGAAAAACCTCATGATGTCCGCGAGGTCATGCTGCTGGCAGACAAAGTAGACAAAGTCGCCCGCCTGCAGCATGTCCTTGCCTCTGGGGATGATGAGTCGATCGTCGCGCACTATCGCTGCAACGATCAGCCGATTCCTCTCGATTTTCTCCGGCAGCTGAGTGAGTCTCAACCCGCTCAGAGCGCTTTCCCGAGGCAGCTTTTTGCCCACCATCTTGATTCGGCCACCGACAAAGTCGTGGATCTGCTCCACGTCAGGGGCGCTCATGATGCGCTGGATCGAGTTCACCACCTCAGCTTCCGGATTGATGACCAGGCTGATATCGACGATGTCGCTGGCCATCTGATCCCGGTACGATGCATAGTCGTCATTGCGGATCAGAGCCACCTTGTGGATTTCAGGTGCCAGCAGATTGGCAAACAGACAGGCGACCATATTGACTTCGTCGCTGTCCGTCACCGCCAGGATAATGTCAGCATCCTTGATGCCCGCCTCTTCCAGAATCCGCGGATTGGAACCGGAGCCGTGCAGTGTCTGCACATCCAAATGGTCAGTCATCTGCCGCAAAGCGTGCTCGTTCTTGTCAATGACGATAACCTCCTTGCGTTCCGCAGCCAACCACTCGGCAAAATAGAACCCCACCTCTCCAGCACCGATAATCACAACTTTCACGCGATGCTCCCCTCCCCTCTCATGCGGACAGCCCCATCTTCATCCGCGGTCCCTGTTCGATCCCGCTTAGCTATGCTCCCTCGCCTCCCCCCGATGGCAGGAGCTAAGCGAACCAGGGTGCGGCCCCTCATGCACCGGGAACCCCGACCCCCTACCTGGGGGGAGGCTGTCTCACGCCGGTTGACCCAACCCCCGTTGCAGCCCTTTTCGAGATATATGGATGAATAACGCGAGTCCATTGCGGCTGGTTTATGCGCACCCCGTTGCTTCAATGGCGGTTCTAATGTATGGAAGTGTTCCCTTTTATGGAAACAAAAAAAGCACTGGGATGTTTTTTGAGTCACGTGCAGGGCGGAGAGCGCTCGAGGAGTTCTTGAACAGGAAGTCCGACCCGCCCCAAGGCCCATAGTTCACAGCGCAGCCAAAGGCCGCAACCAAACATTCGTAACAGAGGCAGTAGAGGGCACAGAGAAAACAATGACTTAAAAAATCTTGCCAAGAAAACAAGATTCTCCGGGTTAGTAGTACAGGTGCTCGTGCAACCCGGCTCTGCTCTGCATCTCTGGCACACATGGAAACGTGGCCAAATGACGGCGACCATTACTTAATGCTTTGGACTTAGCGTAACCAAAGCCGATCCCTGGTCTTGAAAATCAGCGACATGCGGTTCGCTATCGGCTCCCGCCGCGGAGGCATAAACCGCCAAGCGTCCCGCGGAGGCATGGACATGTTTCTGCTTGCTACCGACGAAGTTCCGTGTTCAAAATAAGGCTGCATTGGTGGTCAGCGAACGTCCCCGGCCACAAATGGCGGTCCTTGTCTGCAGAGTTCATCGTCCTTCGTGTTCAGGCCCACTGTAGGATGTAGGTCAAAGCATGAAGACAGGTGAAACGCCCGGCAATTTGGATTGATCCTTTCAGGCATTTCCGGATATCGCCCCAAGGACCTTGCTGCCTGCATCTTCGAGACACGACACAAGGTGATTCATCTGATGCGTCCAACGGTTCACCCAGTTGACAAGCGTACTGCAGACGAGTCAGTCACCAAGAAGGTGCTGGATCTGCTGAGGGTCCCCGAGACCCTACTTGTGAGCGGTTTTGGAGGAGCCATCCTGTTGGGTGCCGTGATCCTCACCTTGCCGGTCTCGGGTCAGGTTGGCTTCCTGGATGCTCTTTTCACATCGACTTCCGCCGTCTGCGTCACCGGACTGGTGGTCGTTGACACCGCGACCGCCTTCACTCTCTTCGGCAAAACCGTTGTCATGATGCTCATTCAGGTCGGGGGGCTGGGCATAATGACCTTCGCCGCGCTCTTCTTTCAATTATTCGGAAAACGCCTGTCGATCAAGTCCAAGATGGTTCTTGAAGGTTCTTTTTTTCAACAGGACATCGGCATCGAGTTCCGGCAAATGTTCCGGCAAATCCTTCTGATCACCGGGCTCGCCGAATTGGCAGGCGCCATCCTGATTTTCATCACGCTGCTGTGGCGTTCCACTCCAGCGTTCGAAGCACTGTACTCAGCACTTTTTCACAGCGTGTCGGCTTACTGCAACGCCGGCTTTTCAACCTATTCGGACAATCTGGTAGGCGTGAGGAACAGTCATGTCTTCGTGGTAACCATTATGGCACTCATCGTTATCGGCGGTTTGGGACACGTAGTGCTCCGAGAACTGTGGGGCCGAGCCAAGAACCGTTTCACCTGGAAACAGGGCATGGGGCGGTCTCGCTTTCTTTCATTTCATTCGCGCATTGTGCTGACAGTCACGGCGACTCTGATCATTTCGGGGACCCTGGGGTTGTTGTTCTTTGGCTTGACGCAAAACGAGGTCACGCTGACGGAAAAGCTCAGCGGCGCCCTCTTTCAATCCATTACCGCCAGAACCGCCGGGTTCAACACCGTGGATATTGGCCGTCTGCCCTTGGCCTCGCTTCTGCTAATCGTCTTGCTGATGTTTGTCGGGGGCTCACCGGCATCATGCGCGGGTGGCATCAAAACCACGGCCCTGGCTATTTTCCTGGCTGACCTCAGAGCCAAGCTTAGAGGCGATACCGAAGTGCGGCTTTTCAACCGCCGGGTACCTGAAGACATGGTCAAACGCATAAGCCTTCTCTTAGGCCTGGCAACCATTTGGAACCTGGCGGGTCTATTTCTTCTGCTTGTCCTGGAATCCGGAAAAGGAATGGGCTTGCACGACCTGCTTTTTGAGCAGGTTTCAGCTTTTGGCACAGTCGGCCTTTCGACGGGTATCACCGACAAGCTTTCAGCACCAGGAAAGCTTTGGATCATTGCCACCATGTTTGTCGGCAGACTGGGGCCGCTGACACTTGCTGTTTGGGGTTTGCCCAAGCAGCATGTGCACATCCAATATCCGGAAGGGAGAGTACTCATCGGATGATCAAAAAGAAGCATATCTGTATCATTGGGTTGGGCGAATTCGGCAGTGAACTGGCCCGTGAACTGTCACGACAATTCGAAGTGCTGGCTCTGGACCGGGACGCGAATCTGGTGAATGCCATTAGCGATGAGGTCCAACGTGCCATGGCTCTAGATGTTAGGGACTTCGTCAGCCTGAGTTCAGTGGTGACCAAGGATTTCGACGAAGCTGTGGTCAGCATCGGCGAAAGTCTGGAGGCCAGCATTCTGGCCACGCTCCACCTAAAGCGAATCGGTGTGCCGGTGATTCATGCCAAGGCGAAAAGCCAGGACCACGCCTCCATTCTGCGCTCCATCGGGGCCTCCAACATCATCTTCCCGGAACGGGAGACGGCACAGCGCGTCGCTGCTCAAATGATCAACCCCAATCTGCTTGATTTCATCCCCTTGGCGGAGGACTACCGGGTGATGGATCTAGCTCCCCCGAACTCCTTCTGCGGGAAGAGCCTTCGGGAGCTAAATCTTCGCAAGGATTTCGGCGTGTTTGTCATTGCCATCAAGGAACTGGTGCCAACTCGTTTTGTCTTCATGCCTGATCCCGATTTCGTGATCAAGCCCAGCGATATTCTAGTGGCGATCGGCAAGGAAAAGGACATCCTGCGAATCAGGGAGCGCTAGCTCCAATGCTGTTGACTTAAGGTTAAGTCACGGAGAGGGGGAGACACGGGGATCGGCAAAGGCTCCAAGCCACTCCGCAGCGCCGGCCCTTTTAGGACACCGACCGGACTCCACGCCGAGACATGCATCGCAAGACCTCGTCGCGATGTTAACCACAAATCATCCAATGCTATTACAGCTGCACCTGACTTCCCAGTTCCACAGCGCGGTCAGGCGGGATGCCGAAGTAGGTTGAAACGTTCCAGGCGTTGCGTGACAGAAAGGCGAAGAGAACCTTGCGCCAGGAGGCCATTTTCGCCGGGCCGCTGCTCAGGAGCGTTTCCCGGCCGAGATAAAAGGTGATGGAATATATATCGAGCTCGAGACCAGACTCCGTGGCGATTTCAAGAATATCCGGCACCTTCGGGGTCTGCATGAAGCCGTATTTGGCTACGACGCGAAAGAAGCCCTGGCCCAGGTCAATGATGGTCAGCCGCTTTTTTCGAGACACATACGGAGTGTTTCCGGAAATGATAGACAACAGTATTACCCTTTCAGGCAGGGCCTCGGTGTGTTTGAGGAGCTGAAGCAGAACCAGGGGAGTTCCTAAGGGTGAGACGGAGAGAAACACCGCAGTCCCTGGGGTGCGGACGAGCTTGTAGGTCTTAATGTCTTGCAGGATCACCTCCACGGGCACCCGTGAATCCTCGTACCGCTTGGCCAAAATGGCCCGACCATCCCGCCAGGTGGCCATGATCAACGTCAGGATCACCGCCACACCCACCGCGATCCAGCCCCCGTCGACGAACTTAAGCAGGTTGGCAGCGAAATATGAGAGATCGAAAAAGAGGAAGACACCCGCAGGCAAAATCGCTTTCCAGGGAGACCAACCCCAATTATAGCGGGTGACGTAATAGTAGATAAGGGTGGTGATGGCCATCGTGCCCGTGACTGCGATACCGTATGCCGCAGCCAGTCGGCTGGATTCCTTGAAGACCAGCGCCAGCGCGAGGCAGCCGAGCATCATCATCGAGTTCACCCAGGGCATGTAAATCTGGCCTTTGGTCTGACCGGAAGTGTGCACGATTTTGAGCCTGGGGCAATAGCCGATCTGGATGGCCTGTTGGGTGAGGGAGTACACCCCGGAGATCATGGCCTGGGAAGCGATAACCGTGGCGATGGTGGCCAGGGCCACCATGGGATAGAGGAGGACACGAGGAACCAATGCATAGAAAGGGTTTATTGCCCCCTGCGGAGCTTCCAGGAGCAGGGCTGTTTGCCCAAAATAATTGAGCAATAGCGCTGGAAAGACAAGGGTTACCCAGGAGAGCCGGATGGGCCCGCGGCCAAAATGGCCCATGTCGGCATAAAGGGCCTCGCCCCCGGTGAGGCAGAGCACTACCGCCCCCAGGACCACCATACCGTGCAGGCGGTTGTCGCCAAAAAAGGCCACCGCATAACGCGGGTCCAGGGCCACCAAAATTTCAGGCTTTCTGAACACCTGCACCAAACCGAGGACGGCTATGGCAGAAAACCAAAACAACATGATGGGGCCAAAAACCTTGCCAATGCGCTCGCTACCCTGACTCTGGAACAAAAACAGCCCGACCAGGACCATACAGGACAAGGGCAAGACGAACGGTTCGGCGGCGCTGGTAGCCACATTCAGGCCTTCCACCGCAGAAAGCACAGAGATGACGGGAGTGATGATACCATCGCCATAGAGCAGAGCGGCGCCGAAGATGGCCAGGAGGACGAGACGTTTTACCGCCCTTTCGGAAATCTCCTTGCTGCCTTTCCCTAGGAATAGAGCGACCAAGGCATAAATCCCGCCTTCACCTTCGTTGTCAGCCCTTAAGATGAAGGTCACGTACTTGATGGTGACCACCATCGTCAAAGACCAGAAGATAAGGGACATAACGCCGAGGATGTTGGCCGGGGTGAGGGCGACGGCGTGCAGGCCGTGAAAGCATTCCTTCACGGCGTATAGCGGGCTGGTGCCAATGTCGCCGTAGACTACCCCCATGGCACCCAGCGCCATGATCAGGGTTCGGCGCAAGCCTTGCTTATTGGCGGGGGAATCATGGCTGTCACCGGAGGCTGATTTCTCGAGACTGGATTGGGATGAGCGCAAACCACCCGAAGCCGTGGAACTTATCATGTAAAACCCTCCGAATTATTTTTTCTTGCAGAAGAACATACCCGCCCAGTCAAACCGCTCCGGAAGGCTTCTCCCCACGACACCCACAAGGCTCGCTGACGGGCTAGATCGAGCCTCTCAAGTTGTGCAAAAATCGATATTTTCCCAATGTATCTTCAACGAATTTCATCGTTAGTGATATCTTAAAACCCCTAAGTTGGCACTGACCTTTTCCTGGTGCGCTTCGGGGTCGATGACACACTAAAATCCCTGGATGGAGTCGGACCTTCCCCAACACTCACCTTGGTAACACGGTTCGCATTTTAGCGGCATAAGGTATCGTCACCTTGGCGAGGACCGTAATATCCTTATGAACCACCACTGGCAAGGGCAACGCTGGCGACTCGTCAAGTCACTCTATCACTGCCCAACAGTTGGTCACAGCTCTTTTTCATTCGCCCTCTTGAGCAACTTCACAGCAAGTGCCTGCAATGCGGTTGCCCGAGTCACTTGCGGATAAGACGACGCTGCAGGGCGTGAGACGTCAACAAGCCAAAGGTCAACCCGGTGGTTCGGGACAGGCACGCAGCAGGAAGTCAGGAAGATGTCAGCAACTGGTCCCCTCGATGAGCGGTGTTGGCGCACATGGTGGGAGATTAGCGCCTCAGGGCATGATCAGCTGCCTCAGGTTCCCGCACCCACATCGCTTTGCCCAAGTGCAGAAAACGTTACTTACCGACATGAATTGTAACCGGACATCCCCAATGAATCTCAAGATTCGTATGGAACATCTCAGAATGACGAGACATTTATTGATGGCACAGCCCTTGCTTTGAAATCCTTTCCAATGACGATCGATGTGCCATTGGCGGAATTGGTTTCCAACAACGACAAGACGAGAGACGCATGCAACTTTCGCCGAACACAATAGCCTCTTGCCCACCCATGGAGCTTAGGCATATACTGCGGTTGTTAGGCGGCCGTCAAGCTAGGCGCTTTCCAGGCGGGAAACGCCACAGCGGGAACCCGAATGCGGTTCGAACGAGAGCGATACATGTTAGAACTTGTTGAAACCGGTTTTGCTTCTCCGCTCGGAGCACTCAATAGACACCGTTCAATGTCAACATCGCGGGCTCCATCCCAGTTTATTCACAGCACACACTTCACCCATGTGCCCACGGCGCCATGGACCTGGCCTAATTCCCCGGCGCTCCACAGTTCCGATCTCGGATTTTTCGGTTTGCTCGGCGCGTTGCAGGGCCTGGCTATGTTGCTCGTGTCAACCATAAATCGACCCTTGACGAATGTGATTGGATGATTCCAAGACACCAGAACTGCAAGAGGAGAATTCAGATGAAGCAACTCCAGAAAACAATGTGGTTCACACTGATCCTCGTATTCACTGTGGGGGGGGTTGCCTTTGGGCAATCTCAACCGGCGCAGCCCCGAGGAAAAAGTGACCAACAACAGGAACAGCCCACGCTTGTGGGACGGATTGCCCACATCGACGGGAATCTGCTCCGGTATGTGTCCACGGAGAAAGATTGGGTGGCGACCGTAAAGGAGGCCCCGTTCGGCATGGAAGACGCCCTGTACTCGGACGACAAGGGTCGAGCCGAATTCATCATGCCTAATGAAACCTGGATCCGTGTCGGGGGCAACACACAAATCCAGATGATTCGCCTGTCGGGGGACCTTACCGAGACAGACGTCGCTTCGGGTCTCTCGCGCTTCTACAACAAAAGCTCCAACGCCGTGTTCAAGGTCACCACTCCCTTTGGCTATGTGATGGCTCCAGCGCAGTCTATCTTTGATCTCTATGTTGGCGACCAGTCGGTCGAGGTTGTTGGTATCAAGGGGAGCGTTGATTTCATCCACATAGTCGGCGATACCCGTTACGAAGTGTTGGCCGGCGAAGCATCGATTCTGGCCGATGGCCAGCAGGTTGGGTCGGGTGAAGGAACGGTGGACGAAGACTGGGATGCCTGGAACAACGAGAGAGATTCTCTCTGGTCCAAACGGGTGGATGTCAGAGGCGACTCGGTAAGGTTTCTCCCGGAACAGATCCGCGATGAATCCTATGTGCTGGAAGAACAAGGCAAGTGGGAACGGGTCTATCATGAGAAAGAGTATCGTAACTATTGGCGGCCGGCGCACGTGGAACGTGATTGGGTTCCCTACAGCCGGGGCCGCTGGGTGGACTACTATGAAGATCCATGTTGGATCCCGGAGCCAGAGGAAGATTTCGGCTACATCACTCACCACTACGGCAATTGGGTTAATGTGGACACCGGCTGGTACTGGGCGCCACCGGTGATAGCCCCGGTGGTTACTGTGGGTGTGCCGATAATCCCCTTTGTGGGAATTGGCTTTGGCTGGTGGCCAGGTCGGGTCGGTTGGATCAACAACGATGTCAACGTGGGTTGGTTCCCATTGGGCTATAATGAACCCTGGTACGGCCATCGCCACTGGGGGCATGGCGCTCACCTCTACAACACCAACATCAACATCAACATCAACAACTACGCCTATGCCGGTCATGCAGTGGTTGTTAACCAGAACAACTTCTTCAACGTCAACAACTACAACAGCGTTCGGGTCACCAACATCAATCACCAAACGATCATCAACAATTACAATGCTGCTCCGGTACTTAACAACCGGGTGATCGCCAACTACAATTCGAACCCAAACCGTTTCCTGCAAACCAATGCGGCAGTGGGTTTTAAGCCTCACAATTCGGTGACGAACCGAATTCAGGCCAATTCGGTACTAGCCAGCCAGGATCGAAGGCTCGGCGGGTCGGCCCTGCAACGACAACGTTGGTCAGCTAAGGACTGGGCAGCTCACTTCAGCTGCCACGGTAAAACCGCCGTCCCTGACCAACAGGATGGTGTCAGGTGCTGACGTCCACCGACCACTCACTGGACCTAATGTGAGGTCCCTGAAGCCTCAAGCTACCAAACCAAATCTTCAGAATCTGGGGACGGCGACACGCTCCGGCGGCCCCTCAACCCTTACCGGTCCTCGTGGCACGGGTGGCGCTACCGGCGGCCCATCAACCCTTACTGGTCCTCGTGGCCCGGGTGGCGCTACCGGCGCTGGGGCTCTCCACGGCGGCCCTCGGACTCCCCTTGGTTCCACCGGTAGAGTTGGTGGAACTGGTACCCCCGGTAGTTCGCGGCTCCTGCGGGTGGAACTGGAACCGGAACGCCCACCATTCGCGGTCCTGCGGGTGCAGACCGGGACCCCGGGTCGTCGAGACTTTGCGTCGTGGTGCTGGAACTGGGACCCCCACCATGCGCGGTCCTGCGGGTGCAACCGGTACGCCTGGTGCTGGAACTGGAACCCCCTCCATGCGCGGTCCGGCGGGTGCAACTGGAACCGGGACCCCCTCCATGCGCGGTCCTGCGGGTGCAACTGGAACCGGGACCCCCTCCATGCGCGGTCCGGCGGGTGGAACTGGAACCGGGACCCCCTCCATGCGCGGTCCTGCGGGTGCAACTGGAACGACCCATCCATGCGCGGTCCGGCGGGTGAACTGGAACTGGGACTCCATCCATGCGCGGTCCGGCGGGTGGAACTGGAACCCCCCCATGCGCGGTCCTGCGGGTGGAACTGGAACCGGGACTCCATCCATGCGCGGTCCTGCGGGTGGAACTGGAACTGGACCCCCTCCATGCGCGGTCCGGCGGGTGGAACTGGAACCGGGACCCCATCCATGCGCGGTCCGGCGGGCGGAACTGGAACCGGGACTCCCTCCATGCGCGGTCCGGCGGGTGGAACTGGAACCGGGACTCCATCCATGCGCGGTCCGGCGGGTGGAACTGGAACCGGGACTCCCTCCATGCGCGGTCCGGCGGGTGGAACTGGAACCGGGACCCTCCATGCGCGGTCCGGCGGGTCGGGACTGGTACCCCCTCCATGCGCGGTCCGGCGGGCGGGACTGGGACACCCTCCATGCGCGGTCCGGCGGGCGGGACTGGGACCCCACCATGCGCGGTCCGGCGGGTGGAACTGGGACACCCGCCATGCGCGGTCCGGCGGGTGGGACTGGGACCCCGCCGTTCGCGGTCCTGTCGGGTGGGGCCGGAACCCCCAGAGTGGGGGGCGGACAACCGCCTGTTAACCGTGGAGCTCCGGCCGTTCAGCCCCATAGAACGCCACCGGCGAGCCAACCCACAGCTGAGACGAGGTGTACCGGTCGTACCTGGACAGCCTCAGTAACCTCTCAATAGATCGGGAGTGATCGTCAACAGTATGATCGAGGCGATCACTCCCATCTGCTCACTTTGCCCTCCGCTTCCCCTTCAATTCCTTTCTCATGACGATTGGACAAGTCTATTCATTTGATTCCACCACTGCCCCAGGAAATTCACAAACGGCCCTAAATCTTCCCCAAAATCCAGCTCGACCGTCAAAGTCACCACCAATTCCCGCAAAACGTTTGGCAAGCGCACCGCATCCTTCTCGGTGGTGATCAACCAGCGTGCTTCTCCAGCAAGTACCGGCGCCATGATGCGCTCGAGATCCTCCTGCCGATAGTGATGATGATCCGCAAAACTCAGATTCAACACACTTTCTACCCCTATGTTCTGGACCATTCGAAAGAAGGAATCCGGCTTGGCGATCCCTGCAAAGACTACTGCCGGCTGTTTGCTCAAGACCTCCCATGGGGCCTTCGGGCCAACCAGTCCCCAGCGTCCACCAGCAGGACGATATCGGCAAGTGAACAACGGCTTCTCGGGAAAACGCTGGCGCAACTCCTGACACAGCCCCAGGCTCTTGTTATCATTCTGAACGCGGGTAACAATGATGGCATGGGCTCGGGCCAAATGTTCAACGGGTTCTCGCAGGGGCCCCAGGGGCAGCAGGCAACCGTTCCCCCACGGCCTCCCGGCATCCACAAGAACCAGGTCCAGGTCACGATGGAGGCCCCAATGCTGAAAGCCATCATCCAGGATGAGGAGCTGAGCGCCATTCTGCTCAATGGCAGCACGACCGGACAGACTTCGGCGCCTCCCCACCCACACAGCCACTCCCGCCAACCTGGCGGCCATCAGGACCGGCTCATCGCCATAAAGCCGGCTGGCATCCCGCAGATCAGGTTCCAGCAGCACTTGTGACACTTCCTTGGAACCGCGCCCGTAGCCGCGACTGAGCACAGCCACGGACAACCCTTGAGCTCGAAAGTGATTCGCCAACCACATACTCATCGGGGTTTTGCCGGTTCCCCCTACCACCAGATTTCCCACACTGATTACGGGAACTGGTAAATGTTGGCGATACTGCATCGCCCCGCAACGTTTTTGCTGATCTTGGCACAAAAGCCGGTAAATAGTGCTGCTAAGGCCGAAACAGGAAGAGACTCTACGGATCCAAGGCTCGTCCGACGGAAGGTACCAGAAGTGATTCAGAGCTTTGCTGATGCGCGTGCGCAGGCTATCGCCCCAGGCAGATTGTAACACCCTCATGCTGACCCCGTCGCGTGCTGACTGTGTTTCACAATGCGCGGCGACCCCAGGATGGGGTCGCTCCAGGCCAAACCCGGAATCGCGCCATCTCGCTTCTATCTGAACAAGCCGCTCCTGAATCAACCACTCCAAGGGAATAGGTGATTGCCCCTACTTTATCGCACCTCGGCCGACAAAGACCACAAATCAATCGCATGAGCTCTGGCATAAAAGCTACGGTCTGAGGCAGACGAAAAACCAGCGGACACTCACACTACTTTTTTTAGATACGTGGTAAACGAAGCTTTGCAGGCAGCCACCTATTGGTGATACACTTATCATTACGCCAGCGAATCAGGATCCCACAGCTCCCCTGGTCACATCAGCCCTTTTGCTGGTTTTTCCAGGTGCAATGTTTTGGTGATCCAATCCAGTTTCAGAAGTTGCGAGTCACTCACGCGGTACCGATTGTCTTTGGATGCGCATTCTCTTCGTGCCACAAACCGGCTTCCCTTGATCGTTAGTGAGGATCTTCCTTTGGTGTTTGTTTCAGCTCGCACCCACTGTCCATAGAGAGATTCCTTGGGTGCGATTTGCACTGCAACACAAATGAAACCGACCAGCATCGACACGTTGACCTTGCGCTTACTGGATATAAACCACCAAACGAAAGGGAAGGCTTATGGCACGGTTGGCCGGTTTAGGCAAAAAGAAGACCATACGGATTTTCGGCCTTCTGATTTTGGCGGCCGCGGCGACAGGCCTTTTTATGGGCTTCGGCCCACCCGGGCTCTATGCCCGATCAGGAACTCCCGATTTTTGCGCCGGTTGCCACGTCATGCAATCCGAATATGAGAACTGGGTGCATGCGGGGGCTCATCGGCGTATCAAATGCATCGACTGCCATCTCCCGAATGACAACCTGCCACGTCACCTCACCTGGAAGAGCATCGATGGGATGTGGGACGTGTTTGCATTCTATTCCGGTCGCGTGCCAGAGACCATTCGTCTTTCTCAACACGGGGCAACCATTCTGCAGGAGAATTGCCAGCGCTGCCACGCTGAGACTATTTCGAGGATCAATGAAGACCGAAACTGCTGGCAGTGTCACCGTCGCTTGTCGCATCGGACCAGCGGAGCCATGTGAACTGTTCCGGCTTCGTCCTTGCACCTTCCAGACGTGTTTATCGGGAAGGCCATGGCAAGCCGTCAACTGGTCAACCATCAACGATGGACTTCTCAATCGCAGTGGGAGGATAAGGCTATGAAGTGGAATAGGGCTCTTTTAGGCGTGTTGCTCGTGGGTTTCCTGGTAGGCTCATTTGCTATGCTGGCTTGCGCTCCACAGAAACCGGAACCGATTCGGACCGGCTCCATTGCCGACGGCGAAATCAACCCCGCCAATTGGGGCAAGGTCTACCCTCTGGAGTACGACTCCTGGGCCAAAACCAAGGACCCAAAACCTGCCGGTAAGAGCCGGTACAAAAAGGGCTACGATACTGACCTGGTGATCCACGACAAACTCAGTGAATTCCCGTATATGCCACTGCTCTTCAATGGTTGGGGGTTCGGCGTCGAATACAATGAACCGCGCGGGCATTGGTACATGATGATTGATCAGCTGGAAGTGGATGCTTCACGGCTGAAGGCCGGTGGTGTGTGTTTGACCTGCAAGACCCCTTATGTGCCCATCCTCCAAAAGGAACTGGGGGCATCCTACTTTTCCGATCCCTACCTTGAGGTCCAAGCCAAAATTCCCAAGGAATTCCAGACGCTCGGTGTCGGCTGCTCAGACTGCCATGACAACCGCAGCATGGACCTCAAGCTTTCCCGTGGGACCCTGCGGGAAGCACTGACCACGATGGGCAAAGACCCGGATCAGGCGACTCGCCAGGAGAAGAGGCTGCTGGTATGCGCTCAATGCCACGTAACCTATGTCATTCCCAAAGATAAGGACATGAAGTCGACATCGGTGTTCTTCCCATGGCAGGGCAGCAAAGTGGGGAACGTCTCCATCGAGAACATCATCAAGGTGTTGAAGAGTGACCCGGCCTACCTGGAGTGGAAACAGAATGTAACCGGATTCAAGGTGGGTTTCATCCGCCATCCGGAGTATGAGTTTTTCTCGAATAACAGTGTTCATTATCAGGCGGGCGCGGCCTGTGCCGACTGCCACATGCCCTACACGCGGGTTGGGGCCAACAAGATTTCCGACCACAACGTCATGAGCCCGCTCAAAAATGACCTCAAGGCCTGTCAACAATGCCACACTGAAACCACCGACTGGCTCACCAAACAGATTTTTGCCATCCAGGACCGGACGATCTCCTTGATGAACCGGTCCGGCTATTCCGTGGCCGTGGCCGCAAAGCTGTTCGAAATCACTCACAAAGCAATGGCCGACGGCAAAGCCATCGACCAAGAGCTTTATAACCGCGCCAAGGATCTTTACCTGGAAGCATTCTACCGGGTGATCTTCATCGGCGCCGAGAATTCCATCGGCTTCCACAACCCCAGCGAAGCAGGCCGCATTTGTGGTGACGCCGTGGCTATGGCAGCCAAATCGGAAGGTTTGCTGCGGCAAGCGCTGACCAAGGCGGGGGTGGAGCTGCCGGCCGACATCAACCTGGAAATAGCCAAGTACATCAACGATCGGGGCACGAAAAAGCTTAAGTTCCGACCGGAGATGGAGTTTGCCGATCCCTATGGCATTCAGGAAATGTTGACACCGGTGAGCAGCCAGGGTCTCCCCCGCTAACAGCTGAGCGCGCTGGCTTCAGCCATACCCAGCACCTTAAGGATACAGGAAGGCGTCGTTGACTTTCCTGTATCCTTTTTTCTTAGGGATTGCACAAAAATGACTCCTCCACCTAGGCTCCTGAACGAAGAGTCAAACCGTCATTGCCGCGAAGCTTGTCCCCGCAGAACTGCATGCTTGGCCGCCCATATCTCTGACAGGCGGTAATCAAACCCGCTGCATACGATTGTCCTGAAATCATCAGCGAAGAGCATTGACAAATTTCGCAGAATATCGTCTAAACTCAGGTTTGTTTCGCGCTGCAAGAGCAAACCGCGATTAACCGCAGCCCTTCCGATGCGATTTTTCATTCGACACCGGGAAGAAACTGCCTAGCGCTTTGATACATTACATTTGAGGAGGATTTAATGGACCTGGTGAGTGTGGCACATGCAATGGGATCGTTGGGGGGCAATGGGGCTGGTCAGCAAGGTGCTGGTGGCCTGACGGCCTTTGTTCCACTCATATTGATGGGGGTGGTCTTCTATTTCCTGTTAATCCGTCCACAGCAGAAGAAGGCGAAAGACACCCGCAGCATGCTCTCCAGCCTGAAGCGTGGTGACCGCGTCAAGACTGTGGGCGGCCTGCATGGAACCATCACGGGAATCACCGACACCACGGTGACATTGGAAGTCGCCGAGAAAGTGCGCGTCAAGGTTGACCGCAACTTCATTGCCGCCGTTACCGCCAAGGAAACCAGCGAATAGCATGGGGTGCAGCCTTGCGGCGGCCAAGGAGACGGGCACATCCTGCGCATGGCTGGAGTGCCCGTTGTTATGTCGTTGTTCTGCGCCATAGTCACAGCTCGGCCGACTGGCCGAGAGGAGATCGCGATCGACAAAGGTCAGCATCGCCAGGGACTGAGCAGTGGCAACCACAACGGTGTTCCCATGGGCGTCCAATGGGACGACTCGGTGTCACCTCACCCGGATTTCCGTGTGTGAACGGGAAGATGCCGCGTATCACCCTGGCCCGGCTTTAAGGTTTGCCCTAACAGCAAGCCGATTCAGGCCTGGGGCGAAGTAAATTTGACACTGTCTATCCAGGAGGAGTGGGCTTGAAAGACCTGAAGGTGCGAACCATTCTTGTTGTCCTGGTGCTCGTGGCGAGCATCATATTTCTCCTACCGTCCATTAATCCGAATCTTCCACCCAGCTGGAAAAAACTGATGCCAACCGAGAAGATCCGCTATGGCCTGGATCTCCAGGGCGGCATGCACCTAATCCTGGAGGTTGAAGCGGAAAAGGCGGTAGCCAGCCACGTTCAGCGGTTGACGGAGGACCTGAAGGACGTTTTGCGGAAGCAGCGTGTCGCCTTTCGTAGCGTCGAACGCCAGGGTGACATGCAGATTTCGGTGATCTTGACTGATCCGGCGCAACAAGCGGAGCTGAAAAAGACCATCGACAAGGATTTCCCCAACCTCGAGATGCAACCGGCGGAGACCAAGCAGGACGGGATTCTGCAGCCCATCGCTCTGCGTGAACAGCAGGCCCAAAGCATCCGTAAGATGGCCATTGCCCAAGCGCTGGAGACTATTCGCAACCGCATCGACCAGTTCGGGGTGAGCGAACCCGACATTCGCCCCGAAGGAGAAGACCGGATCTTGATTCAGCTTCCTGGTATCAAAGATCCCCAACGAGCCATCGACCTCATCGGCAAGACCGCCCAACTGGAATTCAAACTGGTGGCGGAGGGGGTCTCGGCGCGTGACGTCAAAGACGGTAAGGGCTCTCCCGGGTTGAGGGTCTATCCCCTGAGCCATCTGGACCCAACCACCGGACGAACTTCCACCGAAGAGATCGTCCTCAAGGACCGCACGCTCATGACCGGCGAGTACATCGTCAACGCCCAGGTCCAGATCGATACCCAGTACAACAATCCTTACGTGTCTCTGGAATTCGACTCCCAGGGGGCACGGTTGTTCGAACGAATCACCGAGGAAAACATCAAGAAGCAGCTGGCCATTGTTTTGGACGGCACGGTCTATTCGGCCCCCGTCATCCAGGACAAGATCGGCGGCGGCAAAGCCACCATCACTGGCCGATTCACCATGGATGAAGCGCGCGATCTGGCGATCGTGCTGCGTGCCGGAGCACTTCCCGCTCCGGTGAAAATCCTTGAGCAGCGCACAGTGGGACCATCCTTGGGACAGGATTCCATCAACAAGGGTTTCTTCGCCTGCGTGTTGGGAACCATTGGCATCATGTTGTTTGTGGGTAGTTTACTATCGATTGTCGGGACTGAGTAGCCAACCTGGCGCTGTTACTCAATATCCCGCTGATCCTGGCAGGGCTGGCGATCTTCCGCGCCACCCTCACCCTGCCCGGCATTGCCGGGATGATTCTCACGGTCGGCATTGCGGTCGATTCCTGTGTGCTGATCTTTGAGCGAATCCGCGAAGAGATGCGACTCGGCAAGACACCGCGGGCAGCGGTGGAAACGGGCTATAGTCGCGCCACCCTGACCATCCTGGATTCCAACGTGACCACGCTGATCGCTGCCCTGGTGCTGTTCCAATTCGGTACCGGACCAGTGCGCGGCTTCGCCGTGACCCTCACCATAGGCATTCTGGTGAGTTTGTTCACCGCCATCATTGTTACTCGTCTCATCTTCGATTACGTGCTCACTCGCCAGCGCGTTCGTAACCTGAGCATCTAAGACGGCCATCTGTAACGAAGGGATAGTCAACCATGGAAATCATTCGGCCGGATATCAATATCAACTTCGTAGGGATGCGTTTCAAGGCACTGTTTTGTTCAGGCTTGCTCACCATCATCGCTGTGGCCATGATGTTCTCCCACGGAGGTTTAAACCTTGGGGTGGATTTTGCCGGCGGCACCCTGATCCAGGTCCGGTTCCAGCAACCCACCACTCCGGACGCCATCCGCAACGCGCTGGCCGAATTGGGAGTCGGGCACAGCGCCATTCAGCAGGTGGGAGCCGCTACCGACAATGAGTTCCTGATCCGTGCCGAACACATCACCACCGCCATGCAAGACTTGTCGAAAGCGGTCGGAACGACCCTGGCCAAGACCTACGGTGATGGCACTGTGACGGTTCGTCGAGCGGAAATGGTGGGTCCCAAGGTCGGCCATGATCTCAAACAGAAGGCCTTGTTCGCCATCTATTACACGCTCCTGCTTATCACCATATACATCTCCGGTCGTTTCGAGACCAAATGGGCCATCAGTGCCATTATGGCAGCCGGCATGGTGGGGGCGGTGCTGCTCTTGCAGGCTTTGGGGCTGCCGGTGATCTATCTCATTTTCGGCGCTTTGGTTATTGCTCTAGCTCTGTGCTGGATCCTCAAACTCCCCTTTGCCCTGGGAGCCGTGGTGGCCCTCATCCATGATGTGCTCATCACCATCGGCGTCTTTGCCATCTGCAACAAGGAATTCACCCTGGAAGTGGTCGCCGCCATCTTGACCCTTGCCGGCTACTCCCTCAATGACACCATCATCGTCTATGATCGTATCCGCGAAAACGTCCGCAAGTATCGCCGGGAGGATTTGAAAAAAATCATCAATGACAGCATCAACCAGACCCTTAGCCGCACCATACTCACATCAGGTTGCACCATGCTGGTGGTGGCCTTCCTGTTCTTCCTGGGCGGTAGCGTTATCCATGACTTTGCTTTTGCCATGATGATTGGGATTTTTGTCGGGACGTATTCGTCCATCTTCATCGCCAGTCCACTGCTGATTCTGTATCACGATTGGACAGTAAGCCGTGGGCGCGGGCGCTCTGCCGTCAGGAGCCCGGCCTGACCCGGACCACTTCCAGGCTTTGAGCTGTGGCGTTCGCACCCTTCGAGGGATTTCCAACCGCAGCCGGGCAACCGACTGGCCGATCCCTTCTCGAACCCCGTACTGGGAAGCCTGCCGCACACAGATGATGGCGCTTGAGGGTGTTTAAAGGCACCGCCTGAACTTGTGCCAAGCGGCAAGGGGAAGACAGGGTGAGCACTTCCGTTCAACGGCCCTGGAAAGACCGTTCACCCACATGTGGCGAGGCCGGGACACCCGGTCTCGTTGGTCGTTGTAAGTTTTGTAGCGGCAGGCGGAAGGCCGCGAGTGGCAACTGAGTTAGCCTAGACCAGACTTAGGGGGCATTTCAGTCTTCAACTTCGGTGATAGGCAGCCAGATGACCCGGTTCCTCCCGGTTGCCTTGGCCTGATACAGAGCATCATCGGCTACTTTTAGCAAATGGGTCACACTACACCGGCAATGCTCAGGAAGAAAGGTGGTGCCACCAAATGATGCCGTGATTTTGAGCGGCTTGTCTTGTTCTCTCAACGGTCCGGTTTCCAGTTCGTTCCGAAGCCGTTCGGCAATTTGACGGCCCTGCTGTTCATCGCATTCGGGGAAGAACATCAAGAACTCCTCCCCGCCATACCTGCCGAGACCGTCGTACGGTCGCACCATATCCTTCATAAGCCCACTGATATGAATCAGGATTCGGTCGCCCAAGGCGTGGCCATAGCGGTCATTGAATTCTTTGAAGTGGTCTATGTCCGCCAGCACAATGCTCATCGATTTGCCTTCGCGCACAGCCCGGCCCCATTCCTTCTCCAGTTGTTCCAACACCACGCGCCGATTCCACAGTTCCGTCAGGGAATCGAATGTGGCCAGACGCTTCATCTCTTGGTAGGCGTCTTGTAGGTAGCTTTCCAGGTCGAGAATCCGCTTGCCAATTTTGACTCGAAAGCGAAGCTCTTCAGTGTTGAAAGGCTTGGTGATGTAGTCATCCGCTCCCGCTTCCAAACCGGCCAGAGCATCATCCTTGTTGTCCCTGGCGGTGAGGATGATCGTGTAGATGTAGCCGCCTTCTTTCTCTTTCTGCTTGTCGCGAATCAGTTTGCATAGGGTAATGCCGTCTTTCCCCGGCATCATCCAATCGAGGATGGCGATGCGCAGATCGTCCTGCTCATTGAGCATTCGCCAGGCATCGTTGCCATCAAACACCGTCACCACCTCATAACCCCATTTGGTCAGCAGCGCAGTCAACAGCTCTCGCGAGACAACTTCATCTTCAGCAACGAGAATCTTCATGGATGCTTCTGGTCCTCAGTTAAACAATCCAAATTACCAAGTTCTTGCATTTCGCCAGTATTGCCTTGGTGACCGAATTCTGCAAAAAGCTCCCCCGCCCAAAGGGTTGGGAGTCGATCAATACTATGATGCCGACATTCCGACCGGTCATCGAATTTCTATTATGCCTCCAATAGCATGCTGTTGTCCAACCTCAAGCCGTACCTGGCACCACCGTGACCCTTGACAGAACCCCTTGAATGCCTCCCGCACCAACTCAGGACGGTTGTTGGTCTCACTCAAATGCGCCAGCACAACCACCTGCAATCGGTCATGGGCAAGCTCCTTGAGTAACTCGCAGCTGTCGGCATTGGACAGGTGTCCATGGCGGCTGCGAATGCGCTGCTTCAGATGCCAAGGATAGGGGCCGTTAAGCAGTAGATCCCGATCATGGTTCGCTTCCAGAACAAGTGCCTGGCAACCTTCCAGCTTCTTGCGAACCAACTGGGTCACCACCCCAAGATCGGTACAAATGCCAAGCTTGTATCCATCGTTTTCAATGGTCAGGCCTACTGGATCGTTGGCGTCGTGGGAGATGGCAAAAGGCGTGATGCGAAGATCGCCGATTTGAAAGCTATGACCATCCCGAAATAACTGCGGACGAGCCAGAGTCCCCACTTGCTGGGGAAGGTTCTCCAGGGTGCCCCGGGTCAGATAGACGGGCAGGTCGTAGCGGCGGCTGACTACGCCGGCACCACGCACATGGTCCTGATGTTCGTGGGTGATGACCATGCCGCGGAGATCAGCGGCACCGACATCCGCCTGCTGCAGCCGTCGATGCAGTTCCTTGCCCGACAAACCGACGTCAACAAGGATGTTCGTTTGCGAACTGCTGACCACCATTGCATTGCCCTTCGACCCACTGGCAAGGATCTGAAAGGAAATGGCCATCCCTTTATCCCCACGACAAAGCGTTCGTACGCCGACTGCAGAATCCCAAACACACCCTTTGACAGTTGCGAGACCAGCGGTAGCGTTAGATACCACCAGTGTCTGACCGGCCTCTATGCCGTTCCATCAAAACGGTTGATCAAAGATAACGGCTGACATCCACCGCGTCTGGTTCCACCGGCCCCATCAGTACCAAGGCCAAATCTTCCCTGCCGAATGCGGATTGCAGCCAACCTCGAATGGTTTCGCTAGTCACTGCCTCAACCTTGTCTTCCACCTCTTCAAAGGGGACGTAACGACCAAACAGAAATTCATTCTTGGCCAGGCGATGCATGCGTGAGTCGTTGCTCTCAGCATTGAGGTACATGCTGCCTTTGAAATGTTCCTTAGCCGCCTTCAGCTCGGTTTCGCCGATCGGTTCCTGGGTCAGGCGCTCCAGTTCTTGATGAATAATGTCCAGGGTTTCCTGGACCTGGGCCACCCCCGTGCCGGCGTAGACCCCCATCATGCCGGTGTCCACATGAGAGTTCACGAAGGAATATACCGAATAGGCCAGCGCCCGTTTCTCCCGGATCTCCTGAAACAATCTGCTGCTCATACTGCCACCCAGCAAGACATTCAGAAGGTGACAGGCAAACCGCTGTTCATCCAGGCTGGAACAACCTTTCCAGCCCAGACACAGATGCACCTGCTCAAGGCTCTTCGGGATGATCTCCACCACATGATTATTATCGGGCTGTTCGCGTCGCGACTTAAAAAGTGATCCGTTAAGACTTGCCAGCCGTGGTGCGACAAGCTCCACGAAGCGCTCATGATCCACGTTGCCAGCCGCGCACAGCAACACCTCGGTCGGATGGAAGGTGCGCTGCATGTAGTCGAGAAGACTATCCCGGGTCGCATCCATGACAACGTCAGCGGTCCCATAAATAGGCCAACCTAACGGGTTATTCTGCCAGTAGAGCTCTTGATGGAGAACATGGATGTATTCATCGGGCGTGTCCTCCACCATACTGATTTCCTGGAGGATCACCTGACGTTCCCGGTCGATCTCACCAGGGTCAAAGACCGAATTCAAGAAAATATCGGAAAGGATATCCACCACCAAAGGCAGATGAGAATCCAGAACCTTGGCATGCAAGCACATTTGTTCCTTGGTGGTGAAAGCATTGGCAAAACCACCGACCGCATCCAGCTCCTTGGCAATGTCCAGGGAACTACGATGTTCGGTACCCTTGAAAAACATGTGTTCGATGAAGTGGGTGTATCCCTGTTCAGAGGTTCGTTCATCGCGTGATCCCACATTGACCCAGATACCCGTAGATACCGAGTGGAACTGGGGAAGATTCTCGGTCACGATGCGAACCCCATTGCTGAGTACGGTCTTGTGGTACAAGCTCTTCCCCTCGGCCTGGCCGGTACAGATCCCCCGGCGAAGGTGCAGTGCCAGGGCATCTGTGCAAGCCGTCTCGGTTACTGGCTGTCCTTTTCCAACAACGCCTTGCGGCTCAAACGGATCCGTCCGTCTTTGTCGATTTCGATCACCTTCACCATCACCTCATCGCCCTCGTTGACCACATCGGTCACCTTGCGAACGCGGGTATGGTCCAGTTGTGAGATGTGGATGAGCCCGTCGGTATTGGGAAGGATTTCGGCAAAAGCCCCGAAATCCATGACCCGCACAATGCGCGCAGTATAGACCTGCCCTACTTCGGGTTCCTGGGTGAGGCCGCGGATGCGGTCGATGGCTTTTTGACAGGCAGCCTGATCGGGACTCATGATGACGATTCGACCACTGTCCTCGATGTCGATCTTGGCCCCGGTTTCAGCCACGATACCGCGAATCACCTTGCCCCCAGCACCGATCACGTCGCGAATCTTCTCCGGATTGATCTGGATGGAGATCACTCGCGGCGCATACGGCGAGAGTTGCTCCCGCGGTTCCGAAAGCGCCTCGTTCATTTTGTCGAGGATAAAGAGCCGCCCGGCGCGAGCTTGTTCCAGGGCCTGCTGCATAATGGCACGGGTGATCCCGGTGATCTTGATATCCATCTGCAGGGCGGTAATACCCTTTTCGTTACCGGTTACCTTAAAATCCATGTCCCCCAGGTGATCTTCGTCGCCGAGGATATCAGAAAGCACGACCACCTGATCGCCTTCCTTGATCAATCCCATGGCAATCCCGGCTACCTTGTCGCGGACCGGCACACCGGCATCCATCAAGGCGAGACAGGCCCCGCAGACCGTGGCCATGGAGCTGGAACCATTGGATTCCAGGACTTCTGCGACCACGCGCAGGGTATAGGGGAAGTCGGTGTTGATTGGAAGGATCGGGTGAATGGCCCGCTCCGCCAAGGCTCCATGGCCGATATCTCGCCGTCCGGGACCGCGTAGCGGCCGCACCTCGCCCACACTGTAGGGCGGGAAGTTGTAATGGAGCATGAAAGATTTGAAGGTCTCACCGCTGAGGGCTTCGATCTTCTGCTCATCAGAAGACGAGCCCAGAGTGGTGACCGCCAGTACCTGGGTCTCACCACGCCTGAATAGTGCCGACCCGTGAGTACGAGGCAGAAGGCCGACATCGATGGTAATCGGTCGAATCTCATCGAACCGCCGGCCATCGATTCGGCAATGCTTTTCTACCAACATGCGACGCACCACGGTCTTTTCCAGCTGTTCGAGGAGCCCATCAACG
This sequence comes from uncultured delta proteobacterium, assembly GCA_963828705.1. Taxonomy (GTDB): domain Bacteria; phylum Desulfobacterota; class Syntrophobacteria; order Syntrophobacterales; family Syntrophobacteraceae; genus CAWDJT01. The sequence continues at coordinate 38,020 of CAWHGA010000044.1, read as the reverse complement.
GCCTTACCCAGGTCGGGAAAGGAAGACGCCACTTCATCACGAACACGTTTCTTAAGTTCCTTCTTGCGCTTCTCGCGCAGCTGTTTCTCGGGGATGGTCATGACATCGCGCATGCCATCCGAAGCCAGTCGCTGCACGGCTTCCCGCAGTTCTTCAGGATACACGGCCGCAACGAAGGGCTCCTTGGGAACCCCAATGAGTCGGCGCAGTTCATCCTGAGCCTCGAGTATCGGCTGAATGGCCTGATGGCCCAGATCCAGGGCTTCAAGAAGGACTTCTTCCGACACGAAGTTGGCCCCGCCTTCCACCATCATCACCGCATCCCGACTGGCTGCCAGCACCAGGTTGATGTCGCTCTGCTCCAACTGCGCCTTGCTGGGATTGATGACGAATTGCCCATCGACTCGTCCTACCCGAACCGCACCGATGGGTCCCTGAAAAGGGATTGCGGAAATATGCAAGGCGGTAGAGGCGCCGGTGATGGCGATCACGTCCGGTTCGTTCTCGAAGTCCACCGAAAGCACCTTGGCGATCACCTGGGTTTCGTGGGAATAGCCCTTGGGAAACAGGGGCCGAATGGGACGATCAATCAGCCTGGAGGTGAGAGTCTCCTTTTCACTGGGACGGCCCACTTCCCGGCGAAAAAACCCGCCCGGGATGCGGCCGGCGGCATAACTCATTTCCTGATACTCCACCATCAGCGGCACGAAATCAATGCCCTCTCTGATGCGGTCTTCCATCACCGTAGCAACCAGCACGACGGTGTCGCCCTGGCGTACCGTGACCGCACCACTGGCTTGTCGAGCCACATGGCCGGATTCAATGATCAATGGGCGGCCGCCCACTTGAGCCTGTACCGTATATGTCATGGATGTTTTCCTCTTGTTTTCTAACTGCTTCGCCAACTTTGGTCGGTTCTGCGACCTGAACTGCTCCGCTACTAACGGCGTAGACCCAAACGCTGGATCACACTGTTGTAGCGATCCACGTTCTTGTTCTTGAGATAGTTGAGTAACCGGCGACGCTGCCCGACCAGCTTCAGAAGCCCACGACGAGAATGATGGTCCTTCTTATGGAGTTTGAAGTGGTCAGTGAGGTAGCTGATGCGGTCACTCAACAGGGCAATCTGCACTTCGGGTGATCCGGTATCCGTCGGATGCACTTTGTAATCTTCGATGATCTCCTTTTTTCTTTCAGTGGTCATTACCACGGCTTTTCCTCCTTGATTGCTTCCATGAATCGTGGCCTTGGTTGTTGAGAATTGAAAAAATTGTTGATTGGTTGCTGGTTGTCCATGACGATGGTTCGCCTCAACACCTGAGGCCCATCGTCCAAAGAAGCGCTGTTCATAACGATACTTATCCTCCCCCTACTCATACCGACTCGAACACCCGCAGACGCCGTTGCCCGTGGCCGGCAAACGGCCACCAAAGCGCCAGCAGCTGCCGGGTTGGGTTGGCCAGACGTACCGGATACGTCACGTCTGGGGACAATTCCCGGCGCCGCGCCGCCTCCCAGTCTCCATTAAGGTGACCGTGGTGTAGGGCTTCCAGCACGCTCGCATCGTCCACCACAATGGCGGGTAGATGATCCAAAGCCGCATTCATCGGGACTAGCGCCGAAAACCATTCCCCAGGGTGCTTCACGGATTCCAATTGCTCCATACGGATGGCCTGTTCCAGGCTGAATCGCCCACTCCCAAGCCGCCGCAATTCCGTCAGATGGGCTCCACAGTTGAGCCGCCGACCAATGTCGGCAGCCAGTTGGCGGATGTATGTTCCTTTGGAACAATGCACCTCAAGAACAGCTTCTGGCCATCGATAACTCAGAAGCTCCAAGTTGTGTATCCGGACTTCCCGACTGGGGACAGCCACCTCCACCCCCTGGCGCGTCCATTGGTGCAGCCGCCGACCTTGCACTCGAACAGCCGAATAGCGCGGCACCACCTGTTCATAAACCCCGACGAAAGCCCCCAAAGCCTCGCGCAGATCCTTTTCATGACAAGGATCACCAGAATACTCTGATGTGACTTCTCCGGTGTGGTCCAGGGTGTCCGTTTCCACTCCCAGGCGCACCCGACATCGGTATATCTTGTCTTGAACCAGCAGTTGATCCACCACACGAGTTGCCTGGTTGATGCACACCAGCAGTAAACCGGTGGCAAACGGGTCAAGCGTGCCACAGTGGCCCACCTTCTCCACTCGCAGCAACTTGCGAACTCTGGCTGCGGCGGAAAAGGAGGTTATCCCGGCCGGCTTGTCCAACAACAGCAACCCATTGACGGATTCGCAGCTGGCCTGCTGCGGTGGTTCAGCACCTGACCGGTCTGCCGCCGACTGCCAAGAATACACCTGGTTTGCTTGGATGGTTTCAGTTCCCATACTCAACTCGGCCACCCTACCCGAACGCCCGCACCTGGCTGCTGTACCCCAGATAGCTCAAGGCTGCGTCGGTGATCTGCCTGCGCACGCTGTCGAAGTCGCCCTTGATCCGCAAAGCCGCGGCTCGCCGGTGTCCGCCACCGCCATAGCGTTCGGCAAAACTGGCCACATCAACATCGCCTTTCGACCGCAGGCTGGCATACACCGTCCCATCGGTCTCCTGCCGAAAAAGAATCGCCACCACCACCGTCTTCACCGACCGCAGATGGTTGATAAAGGATTCACTGTCGATGGAACTGGTAGCCGTCCTGAGATACATGTCCGGGGTGATCATCCCGATAACCAGCCGCTGGTCGGCATGGTACTCCAGCGATCCGAGTACTTCCGCCAACAACCGCAGGCGGTTGGGAGTTAATGAATCAAACACCCGCTCTGCGATGTAATCCGGTTGAGCCCCGGCACCCACCAGCGCAGCGGCGATCTCCAGGGCACGCCGGGAAGTATTGGCAAAGCGAAAAGAGCCGGTGTCCAGCAGGAGCCCGGTGTAGAGCTGGGCAGCAAGAGTTTCATCCATATCCAGCGGCAACGCCCGGCTCAGCTCGTAGAGCATCTCACAGGTGCTGCTCGCATCCGGTTCCACCCAGTAAATGTCGCCAAAAGACTTGCTGCTGACGTGGTGATCGATGTTGATGAGGAACCCCGCCTCAGGTAACTGAACCGCCAACGCATCCCCAACGCGATCCAGATCCCCGCAGTCAACCAGGATGACCACTTGATAGTCACTCACCTGGACCCCATCGTGACGAATCTCCCGCACGCCTGACAAGAAATCCTGGCTTGGCGGAGCGGAATCCTGACAATAGGCGTCGGCGTCTTTGCCCAGCTTGCGGAGCATGTTGGTCATGGCCAGGACCGAACCGACAGCGTCACCATCAGGGCGCATGTGGGTCGCCACCAAGAACCGTTGGTGAGCACTGATGGCAGACACAATCCGAGATAAGATCTCCAGTCGCAATTCATTCATCGGTTTGCAGCTCTTTCAGAATCCGTTCGATTTTGTCACCATACTCAAACGATTGATCGTAACGGAAATCCAGATCGGGCATAAACTTCAGATAAATCCGCTGGCCCAATTCCCTCCGGATGAAACCTCGTGCTCGGGCCAGCCCTTGGGCCACCGCTTCCCTCTCCCCGGATTCGCCCAGAAAGCAGTAGAAAACCCTGGCATGCCGAAGGTCGTCGGTCATTTCCACCCCGGTTACCGTGACTCGATTAAGGCGCGGATCCTTGATGCGGCGCTGAAGAAGATCCGCCAGTTCACGTCGGATCACATCGGCTACCCGATCAGCGCGTTTGTATTGCAACATAAGGCTCCCTCTCAACGTCCCCGCCGCAGGCTTCATCCCAAAGGAATCAATTCGATCTCCTGACTGACCATGTCAGCCAACTGGAGTGAATCCAGGTATTCAATGATACGATCCAGTAACGAATTCAACACCCGAGCGTCACTGCCCACCACGGCAATCCCGACAGTGGCCCGCTGGTGCAAGTCCTGGTCGGCAACCTCGGCCACGGCGACGTTGAAACGATGCCGGCTCTTCTCAATGAGGCTTTTCAACACCCGCCGCTTCTCCTTGAGTGAGTGGTTGTCATGGAGTATCAGTGTAATCCGCGCCACGCCCACGGTCATGGTCGTTGAGCCCCCGACTTACCGCTATGCCTTGGTCGTTTCCCCACCCTCCAGGGTCGGCTTTGACCTCCTGAAGCTGGTAGGCTTCCAGGATGTCGTTAACCTTGATGTCATTGAAGTTTTCGACCCCGATCCCGCATTCGAACCCAGCCTTCACCTCCTTGACATCTTCCTTGAAGCGCCGCAGCGACCCAATACGGCCGTCATAGACCACCACCTGATCGCGTAACACACGTACCTTGGCGTTGCGTTCCACACGTCCATCCAACACCGAACAACCAGCAACAGTGCCACTCTTCGGCACCGTGAAAGTCTGCCGCACCTCAGCCCGCCCCATGACGCTCTCCTGGTAAACGGGCTCAAGCATACCCACCATGGCATCCCGGATATCGCTCAGAATCTGATAGATGACATCGTAGTAACGCACATCCACCTTTTCGTTTTCGGCCAGCTCGTGAACCTTGGCGTCTGCACGGACATTGAACCCAACCACGATGGCGTTGGATGCCGAGGCCAGCATGATATCTGTTTCGGTGATGGCACCGGTGGCACTGTGGATCACGTTGACTTTAACATCGGCGGTGGAAAGCTTAACCAGCGATTCGGTGATGGCTTCCAATGAACCCTGAACATCGGTACGCACGATGACATTGAGTTCCTTGATGGCCCCATCGCGGATCTGTTCATAGAGATGTTCAAGCGTGACCTTGGTGGTGCGGGACAGTTCCTTCTCGCGCAGCCTGGCCAATCGGTGTTCGGCAACCACCTTGGCCTGCTTCTCATCGACCAGGACAATGAAACTGTCGCCGGCATTGGGTACGCCTGAAAAACCCACAACTTCAACCGGCACCGACGGCGAAGCCTGTTCCAAACGATGGCCGCGATCGTTGTACATGCTGCGGACGCGCCCAGAGTGAACGCCACAGACATAAACATCACCGGCTTTAAGAGTGCCTTCCTGGATGAGAATGGTCGCCACCGGGCCGCGCCCCTTATCGAGCTTGGCTTCGACCACATGGCCACGGGCCGGCTTGCTGGGATTGGCCTTGAGTTCCATCAACTCGGCCTGGAGCAGCACCATCTCCAATAGCTCTTCAATACCCTCGCGCTTTTTGGCCGAAAGTTCGACCATAGTGGTGTCGCCGCCCCATTCCTCCGACAACAATCCGTGCTCGGCCAGTTCCCGCTTTACCCGTTCGATATTGGCGTTGGGCTTGTCGATCTTGTTGATCGCCACCAAGATGGGCACCTGGGCTGCCTTGGCATGGTTGATAGCTTCCACGGTCTGTTGCATGACACCATCGTCGGCAGCCACGACCAGAATGACGATGTCCGTAACCTTGGCACCGCGGGCGCGCATCGCCGTAAACGCCTCGTGGCCAGGTGTATCCAGGAACACCACATCGCCATGATCCAACTTCACATAGTAAGCACCGATGTGCTGGGTGATACCGCCGGCTTCACCCCCAATGACGTTAGTATGGCGAATGGCATCCAAAAGCGAGGTCTTACCGTGGTCGACATGGCCCATTACGGTGATAACCGGAGGCCGCGCCAGCATGTCTTCCGGACGATCCTCCTGCATCTGCAGAATACCATCCTCTTCGAAACCGGCCCTTTCCACTTCGAAATCGAAATCCACAGCCAACACGGTAGCGGTATCGAAATCAATGGCCTGATTGATATTGGCGGGAAGCCCCAGCATGAGGAGTTTCTTGATCAACTCACCAGCCTTCACTCCCATTTGCCGTGCGAGGTTGGATAAGGTGATGGCCTCGTCAATTCGGATGCGCCGTTTGATGGCCTTGGGGGTGGTGATTTCAGTCTTGCGAACCTCTTTCTGCGACGGGGTCTTTCCCTTACCACGGCCGCGCTCACGGTCAGCCTGAGCAGCCAGCTCCTTCTTGGAATAGAGGGCCTCACGCTCGATCACTTCCTTGCGGGTACCGGTTACGCTTCGTTTCCGCTCGGGGACCACTACTTCCGGCACTCCCGGCTTCGGTTTCTTCTTGCGCACCTGGTCGCGACTGGCCTCCTCTTCGGCGGGGACGATACGGCGTGCTACCTCCGGCGGCAGCTCCGGCTCTTCCTCGACTTCCGGCTCTTCCGGCATAAGGTCGGGCAATTTGATGATTCGGGCTGGTTCATCTTTACGGGCCTTCTTGCGGCGCCGTTTCTTGGCTTTCTTGGGGGGTCCATCGCCGTCTTCTTCAGCTAACGACTCCTCAATGACCTCTCGTGGGACCTTGGGTTTCTCCGTGACATCTATAGAGGCCACAGGCTGAGGCGCTTCCAACCCTGTCGGCGGCACCGGTTTGACCTCGGATGGGAGAGCTTTCGCCGCCACCCTTTCTGTCCTTCCTGACTGCCGCAGTTGTGCTAACCGCCGCCTCGATAACGGGATGCACCTCGACTTCCTCCACGCTCGCAACAGGGATCGAAATTGCCTGGGGGATGGCCGGTTCAGCAACCGGTGACATAATTGCTGCTTCCGCAGGAGCGGCTGGTCCTACCGGGGGGGGGGAAGACTCAGCCGTCGGGGCAACCGGCGTTGCCTCCACGGATGGTTCACCATCAGCACCCTCGCTGACCAATTCGTCCGAGGCTTCGACCGCCCCTACTAGGTCCGATGGCTTGGTAACCACACCAGTGGCTTGCGCCATTGCAGGCGGCACTTCCACTAGTGGCCCCTCACTTGCCGCCAGCGGTTCAACCTCGGCCGATACCTCAGGAGCTTCCTCGGCAGACGGTACAAATTCCTCAATAACCACGCGCTTGCGACGGCGAATAAAGCCCCTGCTAATGCGTGTTTCTTCCACCACCTCAGCCTTGGCCGTATCGAAGTGTTCCCGAATTGTTTGGACCGCAGAGTCACTCAACGTACTGAAATGGTTCTTGACCTGAATCCCAAGTTTGAGAAGCCGATCGATGAGATCCTTATTGCTCACATTGAGTTCCTTTGCAAGTTCATGCACCCTCGTTCCAGCCATGAAACTTCCCCCCTATTTGATTACTCTTGCTTGCAGGCCCTGCCTCAGAGATTCGTCAATTCCCAAAGATCTCCCGGCAATTCCGGTCGGCGTTCCGACATCGATCGTTCTGGCGCCTCGCACCAGCGAGCTCCATATGTCTTTCTGAGACTGAGGCAGATCACCTGTCATGACCTCCACCGCCCACCGCATTTCGACGATACTGTGAATACACGAATCCATCATCCGCCAAAGGGGCCTTTCCTCTGCGGGTCAGTCAAATGCAGCCTCAAACCTATACCCGGCGCCAATTGTCTGGCTTTTCCACGGAACGCCCTATGCAGGCGTTTGTCACAACGCAACTGAGACAAACAATCGAGCCGTTGGCAAACATAGGCGCCCCGTCCGGGCAACACCTGAACGGTGTCTTCTACGACTATGTCCCCTCGCAGGACCAGGCGCAACAACGCTGTTTTCGCTTGTCGGCTCCGGCAGACTACGCAAGTCCGAATAGCAACATGACCGGCCATTTGCTTTCCCACGTTCACATGATCAACTTTCCAGCTATTCCTGCAACGCTGCGTCACTTGGTTCTTCTTCAGCAGGTTCAGCAGACGCGGCATCGGCCTCAGGTTCGGCGTCGCCTTCAGGCTCAGCATCCTCATGAGGCTTCCACGGCCTCTTCTGCTTCCTCAGTCTCTTCTGTTTCCTCGGTCTCCAACAGTTGCTGGGCCTCTTGCTGCATCACCACCAGGACTGATTCCTGCAAATGGGTGACTTCCATCAACTCCTCGACACTGGCAGCGATGAATTCCTCAAGGGAGTTGATCCCGGCATCGTAAAGCCTATCCGCCAGATCTTCGGTCAAACCGGCGGAAATGCGGAGCAGCGATTGATAACCGGCCTGCCGCAGTCGTTCATAACGGCTCTCGCCGGTGACGTCGATGCGCCAGTTGGTCAGTTTGGAAGCCAGGCGCACGTTCTGCCCTCGTTTGCCAATGGCCAGGGATAGCTGATCATCCGGCACAATGACTTCCATACTGCGATTGGCCTGATCAATCACCACCTTGGAAATCACGGCAGGAGCCAGAGCATTCACGACAAACTTGGCTGGATCCATATTCCAAGGGATGATGTCGATCTTCTCGCCGCGCAGTTCCTGAACCACAGCCTGTACCCGCGCCCCCTTGACTCCCACGCAGGCGCCCACCGGATCCACATCCGATTGCTTGGAGACGACCGCGATTTTGGCTCTTGATCCCGGTTCCCGCACAGCATTGAGGATTTCCACCGTCCCTTCGGCAATCTCCGGCACTTCCAACTTGAAAAGCTGCATGACGAAATGTGGATGGGTGCGGCTGAGCAGGACCTGCGGACCCTTGGCGATCTTCTTGACATCCAGCACGTAGCCCCGAATGCGGTCCCCCTGGCGAAAGATTTCGCGCGGGATCTGTTCACGCGGGGCCAGCAGCGCCTCGGCTCGTCCCAGGTTGACAACGATACCATTCTTGTCGACGCGCTGGACCACACCATGGATGATTTCGCCCTTGCGGTGTCTGAACTCCTCGTAGACCACTTCCCGCTCAGCATCCTTCATCTTTTGGATGATCACCTGTTTGGCCGACTGTGCGGCAATGCGCCCGAACAGGTCGGTGTCCATGCGGATACCCAGTTCATCCCCGATCTGACATTCAGCATCAATCTTGCGCGCCTCATCGAAGATGACTTCCTTGTCAGGGTCGGTAACCTTGGTCACCACCTCCTTGAACTGGAAGGCTTCAAGCTCGCCGAATTCCTCATTGAAGCTCACATCGAGATCCACCTTGCTGCCATATTTCTTCTTGATGGCAGACTTGATCGCCTCTTCCAGCGTGGCAATCAACGTCTGGCGGTCAATGCCCTTTTCACGACTCACTTGCTCGATCAGCCGTTTCAACTCACTGATCATGATGCTATTTTCTCCTCAACGACCCACTTTGGTATGAGTCCGTGTTACCTGCTAGACAGGTCACGAATCCAGCCGAAAAACATGTGCCCTGGAAACCGTTCACCAAATGCGAGACAACCACCCGACCACATGCACCCTAACCTCACTGCAGCCAGCCCATCTGGAGGTGCTCGTCAGACGACCCGGCTTCCAGTTTCCATCCGGAGAGAGGCCGGTTCTCCATCCCGGATCTTAATAGGATACGCTTGTGCCAGCCGGCTACCATCCACAGATCGCAATGGTTTGTCTGCTGGATAAACCCCGTCCATCACAAACCGCGGTTTCCGGTTGGGAATTGGCTATTCGACCGGCGAATCGAAATAACGCAAGTGAGCCCGCTCCACATTGGCCATGGCAACTTCGTAAAGCCGGTCCTCGCAACTGAGACAAATGCTATCCTCTCCAACGCTTTGCAGGATTCCACGAAAATTGCGTCTATTGCCCAGCGGGGTCAAGGTACGCAACTCGATCACCCGACCCAATTGCTGCTGGTAGTGCTGCGCCTTTCTCAGAGGCCGGTTCAAGCCTGGTGAAGACACCTCCAGATGGTAGGAATTCCGGATGACATCCTGAACATCCAGCAAGTCACCGATGAGTCGGCTCATTCGAGCGCAGTGGTCCACCCTCACTCCATCCGGTTGGTCGATGAACAGGCGCAGAACCCATCCCGGTGATTCCCGGCGGTATTCCACCTCAACCAGCTCAAATCCTTCCGTTTCCACAACCGGCTCCAACAGCGTCCAAACTGCCTCGATGACCTGTTTCTGCTTGTCTTCAGTTTCCATGGCCAAGACCCGTCCGCCATCTCATCGACACTTGAAGCTCTTCTCGTGGAGGCCCAACCCCCAAAGGCTTCGAAATCATCTGTTGGAAGCACCGCCCCAATCAATCGCTACTCAATAGTTTCCCCACCAGTGAGGAGCCACCACCCGAAGGCAAGATGCATTACGGTTCTGGAACTTATGTTCGCTGCCCATCCCAAGTTGTCCGGCTGAGGACAAAAAAAAGCGGGCTTTAGTGCCCACTTCTCTTAGCAGACCAGATTATAAGCAGAATTACAAAAGGCTACTGGAGATGACTCTTTTGCAAATACACCACTACAACCTTGTCATCCACTAATCGAAGTAGGCCGATCGGCACAGCCTTAAGCTGTGCGACGCCACCTCAAAAAGGGAAACCCTCCGGATTCACGCCTGAGAGGGATATGCTCTTAGAGAGCTGGAGCGGGCAATGGGATTCGAACCCACGACACCAAGCTTGGGAAGCTTGTACTCTACCAACTGAGCTATGCCCGCTCAGTCACCGCTATGGACACCCCTTCTGATATTCAAACGCAGGCGGAAAGTCAAGTTCAAAGTGCAACCTGGCTGCGGTGGACAGGGCCGACAGACTGGCAGGACATTAACCCTGAATGGAAAGGATACGGTACACTCGCCTGCCCGCCGGGGTAAACACGGTCACTTCATCACCTTCGTAACAATCCATGAGTCGCCGGCCAACGGGCGAATCGATAGCCAGTTTGCCTCGCTTAATATCGGACTCGTAGGGACCAACCAGCTGGTATAGTTTCTGTTCCCCTGTGTCCAGGTTTTCAATGACCGTCACCGTGCCAAATGCCACCTGCTTGCAGTAGAACTTCCGTCCCACCACCACTTCACAGCGATGCAGCTTGTCCTCCAAATCGACGATCTTTCGCTGCACCACCGAGAACTTCTCACGAGCCAACAAATACTGGTGGTTGTCCGACTTGACTCCGAACAGCCGCGCTTCCTGCAACTCCTCCAACACCTGCGGGCGAATAATGCGCCGCAGGTGCAGAAGTTCTCGCGCCAAGGTGCGGTAACCATTGCGGGTGATGGGGATCATTTCCATCATCGGCATTCTGCTGTCGAACCCTTGCTGATAGTGCTGGTCACCGCCACTCAAGCAAGGAAATCTACAGGTATCTCTCCGCGTTCCCACTTGCTGTGAAACAGCGAAACTCCGATCACCGTCTTGCCGTCCTGGATGATACCTCGGTAAATCAAATTCTGCACCTCATCGAAACGAACCACCTCGACCCTGGAGATTTCATCTTCGTCCAACTCCTGCTGTCTATTGCATAACCCTGATGCGGCAAATATCTCAATGATTTCATTGGAATATCCGATGGCTGGATAGTAACGAAAGAGCGAACAGAGCCGGGTGCTCAGATAGCCCGTTTCTTCACGGAGTTCACGAACGGCACAGGTTTCCAGGCTTTCCCCGGGGTCCACCTTGCCGGCTGGAATCTCAAGAGTTTCCCGAGCTATAGCGTATCGCCACTGGCGCACCATCACGATATGGTCCTGATCGACAAAAGCAAGAACGGCAGCCGCTTCCGGATGGTCGATGCGCAGGCGTTCCGTATGCTTACCTGTCCGGAGCACTACGGCATCCAGGTGCGCATTAAAATGATTGGCAGCAAGGGTTGCAAGGGTCCTGATCTTTTCTTCCATTGAATCTACCAGTCTATCCGCAGTAATAACCATAAGGCCTGGCATTAGCCAGATCCAGCCCACCAGTCAAAGCGTCCCTGGTGCAATGTAACGCAGCCACCCAGGCCCGCCAAGAGAAAAGATGCGGTGAATTTATGGACCTGATTCCTGCCTGGATCAAGTGCAATATCCTCGTGATAATCGCTGTTGATTTGGCTATATTGCGAGTGTTCTTGCGGAGCCCTCCAAAGCCATGAACCGAGCCACCCATGCCCACATGCGTCCGGATCGCACGGTCGATCACACCACGCTGTTTAGAAAGGTAATTTGGTATCAAATGGGACAAAACCTGATGAATCAATCCCCAGTGCGCCCACCACTGCTCAGCTCCAGGTTTCGCGAAGCCTTAGGTTTTGCGGCGAGCCTGCATGCGGAGCAGGTTCGAAAGGGTACCGACATTCCCTACATCGCTCATTTGCTGGCGGTCACTGCCCTGGTTCTCGAACATGGAGCGGATGAGGATGTGGCGATAGCCGCTCTCCTTCATGATGCCGCTGAGGATCAAGGAGGCACAGGTATCCTCCAGCAGATCCATAGGCTCTATGGCCACCGGGTAGGCTCTCTCGTTGAAGCCTGCTCGGATACCACGGAAATCCCAAAACCGCCTTGGAAGCAGCGGAAACAGCGTTACATCGAACACCTGGCAACCGCAGCCGATGATGTTCTGCTCGTCTCTCTCGCCGATAAACTCCACAATGCCCGAGCCATTCGACGCGACTACCTTAAGCACGGTGAAGCACTTTGGGACCGGTTCCAGGGTGCCAAGAACGGCACATTATGGTATTATTTAGAACTTGTTGCGACATTTGCCACTCTTGGGAAGTTCCCGGATTTGACGCGGGAACTGACAACCGTCGTAGAGGAACTGGTAAGCCTGGTGCACGGCTCAGCAGTTCCACCATCCGATAACGCTCCAGCTTAGTCCAAAGGTGAAGTACAAACGGCTGGACCAGAAACTTATGAACGCAACCATGCGCATTGGCGACCTCGGTGAATTTGGTCTCATTGACCGCATTGCCCGGCTCCTGCCGTCTGCGGCCGGCGATGTGGTGGTGGGGATTGGCGACGACGTCGCGGTGCTCGATACTGCGGGGCCTCACTACCTGCTGGCTACCTGTGACGTCCAGGTGGAAAACGTGCATTTCCTGCGCCACACTATCAGCCCGCAACAGTTGGGCAGCAAGGTCATGGCCATCAATGTCAGCGACATTGCCGCCATGGGTGGCCGCCCCAAGTGGGCGCTGGTATCGCTGGCCCTGCCCCGCAATCTCGACGTGGATTTTGTCGATGAGTTCTACCGCGGCCTGACCCACCAGGCTCAGACGGCCGGGGTGGCCATTGTGGGTGGCAACCTCGCCAAAATTGACGGTCCCATGGTCATCGACCTGTTTCTCTTGGGAGAATGCGACAAGGAATGCTTCCTGCGTCGCAATGGGGCTCAGGTAGGCGACGCCATTCTGGTCACCGGCACCTTGGGGGATTCCAGGGCTGGGCTGGAACTACTCCAGCATCCCCACCTGCAGGTCCCGATCGAAGTGCGGGCTAGAGTGCTCGCTGCTCACCTCACCCCGCAGCCGCGTTTGCTTGAAGGCCAACTCTTGGCCGCCAGCGGACGGGTCCATGCCATGTTGGACGTGAGCGACGGGCTTTTGAGCGACCTTGGGCACATCTGTGAAGCCAGTCAGGTGGGTGCCTCGCTGGAACTGGCCCGGGTCCCGCTGAGCTCTGCTTGCCGGGAAGTGGCCCGGGCAGCCGGGGTGCGCGCCGAAGACTGGGCTCTGACCGGCGGCGAAGACTACCAGTTGCTGTTCACCACTGCCCCCACCAATGTGGCCGAGATCCAGACGTTGCTGGCCGCTCGAACGGGTATTGTTGCCGAAGTGATCGGCCACATTCAGCCGGCCGCCGCCGGTATCAGCGTGGCCTCGACCGATGGCACCGTCAAGACCCATCCCCGGCACTCCGGCTGGGACCATTTTCGGAAGGCGCCACCACCATGAAAATCCCGCGAGCGCTGACCATTGCCGGGTCCGATTCGGGCGGGGGGGCCGGGATTCAGGCTGATCTCAAGACCTTTCGCCGCCCTTGGAGTCTACGGGATGAGCGCTATAACGGCGATCACCGCCCAGAACACGGTCGGGATACAGGCGGTGGCGGAACTCGACCCGGCCCTGGTGTCGGCGCAAATCCATGCGGTCGCCACCGATATTGGGGTGGATGCCGTCAAATGCGGGATGCTCGCCAACGCCGCCATCATTCGCCAGGTGGCGCGCGATCTGGTCACCCTCCAGTTGCCCAAGGTGGTGCTCGACCCGGTGATGCTGGCCACCAGTGGCGAACGTTTGCTTCACGGTGACGCCCTTGAAGCCCTGGTCCAAGAACTCTTCCCGCTGGCCTGGGTGGTGACACCCAACCTCCAGGAAGCGGCGGCACTTACCGGTCTGGAAGTCATCACCCGCGAGCAGATGAAGGAAGCGGCGATCCGAATCCATGCCGGCGGCCCCCGCACCGTCGTCATCAAAGGCGGCCATCTACTGGATAAGCCCACAGACATTCTCTACGACGGCCGCGATTTCGTGGATTTTCCCGGTCAACGGCAGGCAACTCACCACACCCATGGCACCGGATGCACCTTTGCCGCTGCTGTGGCGGCTGGTCTGGCCAAAGGGTTAATGGTGGCAGACGCGGTAGGGCAGGCAAAAGAATTCGTGGCAGGGGCTATTCGGCAGGGGCTTCCCATAGGAAAGGGCCGTGGTCCCCTGCATCATTTCTATCGGCTATATGCCTCGGTGGGCTGGTACTGGGACCGGTAAGCAGGCAGGATCGGCAGGTGACTCAGGCCGGTTCGTCCAAGTCCAAGTCCTGGCGTCTCCTTACGAATTCATCCAGTCGCACCACTTTGTTGCAGTTTGATCCGGATGCTTTTCTTCCCGCTTCGCAGTCTCGCAGCTGCTCCAGCAGTTGACGCAGTTCCCGGTCTTGGTCGATGAGCGCCTCGATTTCCTCCACACGATGTTCCCAGACTTCGATCAGGTGGCTGGTGTTGAGCGGCAGATCCACCAATTTTCCCAAAGTCCCAAGAAAATGGCTCATCAGCAGCTCGCTGGGCCCCTTGAGATAGAAGGGCAGATGTGCCCAGAGGCTCATGATCGGAATGCCCGCTTTCGCGGCCGCTTCCATGATGGCGGCGTGAATAGCCCCCGGCCCCTGATACTGAATCATCCGGCATCCAAGTTCGCGCACCCGGCTGAAGGTCTTGGAATCCTGGACCACAGCGGAGATCACCACTTCGTCGTGAAAGATCTGATCGTAGATGCTCCCGAGCAGGATAACTTCCCGGCACTGCCAGTCCTGCAATTGGGCCACCACCATCTCGGCGAAGCGCCGCCAGTTGCAGGTGGGTTCGGGCCCGCTTCCCAACAGCAAGCGTTGACCGTCGACCGGCTCACTCACCAGGAACTCGTAGCTCGGCCAATCCAGACGCTGAATCTGCCCATGCCGGATAGCAACCCGCGGCCGCATGCTGTCCACTTGCCAGAACCCATCCAGGTCCCATAACGCCGCTGTGGTCCACGATAGCATGCTGGTGAGTTCCTGCACACTGTGCATGACCATTTCACCAGCATCCGGCCATCCTTTGAAGGCCAACAGGGCACGGTCAGCTCGAATGGGTTGCTTCACAGTATCCACCTTCCCGGGATCGATTCTGAGTGCCGATAGGGGGAAACTAGCTTGTGCTTTACGGAGGGAGCGCAGTCACCCTAACCAAGTTGAAACCCAGTGATTCACCTGACAGTCCCACCTCAATTGATCTCAGCGCTGACAGCAGTGTTGTAACCTTTCTCAACCACTCGTTGCTGCGAACCCCTCGACGTACCCTGGCCATGAAAGATTATTGACGATCCAGCCCAGGCACCTCGCGGTGGCAACATTCGCCATGGTGGTCATCGAGCAGGCCTGAGGCGGCGTGAGCCCTTCCCAAAGCTCACTTGGGCCCGCTTCCGTCAGGTTCTTGCAACGTAACCTATTCCCACAGAATAGGGAAGAAACGATTGCGCAGCCTTTGTGCTTGCACATGTGAAGGGGCTTGGCTATGTTGAGAGGGCGGCTTCCGCGATGCCTGTGCAATCCATGGAATTCACAGCATTTTTATCGGATGACCGATTCTGGCTCGGAGTGACCACTAGAGTCAGTCGTGGTGCTCCATGCTAACCGGAAAACCTGGTGTTTTGATACCCGGTCATGGAATGCTTTTTCACCGGTTACTTTGCCCCCTGCCGTCGGCGGGGCTGGAGTTTTTCATGTCCACAACTCTTCATCTGCTTGATGTTGCAGCCGTAGTCCAAAGATTGCAAACCCTTCAGAAACCCTACCATGGCAACTATCTGGCCATGTATTCGAGCTGGTATGGCGGGGTGATCACTGATCCGGCGCTGATGCTGGTCCCCATCGATGATCACTTGGTCCATCGTGGCGACGGCGTATTTGAGGCTTTCAAATGCGTGAACGGTCACGTTTATGCGCTGAAGCGCCATCTGGACCGGCTGGAACGATCTGCTGCAGCCATTGCCCTATCACTGCCCCTGGATCGGACAAGTCTTGAGCAAACCATCCTCGCCACCATCCGCACTACGGGCGCGGCCGATTGCCTGATTCGAGTGTTTGTTTCCCGCGGCCCCGGCGGGTTCTCCACCAATCCCTATGAATGCCCGGCGGCCCAACTCTACATCGTAGTGACCCGGCTCACGGTTCCTCCTCCCGAGAAATACCAGCAGGGTGTCACCCTCATGAGCAGCCAGGTCCCGATCAAAAGAGCTTACCTTGCCAAGATTAAGAGCTGTAACTACCTGCCCAACGTCTTGATGAAAAAGGAAGCGGAAGACGCCGGAGTGCACTATACTGTATCCATCGACGAACAGGGGTTCATTGCCGAAGGTTCCACTGAAAATATCGGGATCATTACCAAACAAAAGGACTTCCAGGTTCCCCGTTTTGATGCCGTCCTGCGTGGAACCACCGTGACTCGCATGATGGAACTGGCCACGTCGCTGGTAGCGGACGGCACTCTGAGCCAAATCGCCGAAGCGCGTATTACCCCCGAACAGGCTTACGAAGCTGCCGAAATGATGGTATTCGGCACCACTTTCGATGTCTTGCCCGTGGTTCAATACGATGGCCGAGCCATCGGTGACGGCAAGCCCGGACCGCACTACCACCGATTCCGGCAACTCCTGCGGGCTGACATGAATTCCTGCACCGAGATGTTGACCCCAGTGACGGGATGAAGCTATATGACGGCGAGCGTGAGGGGGAGAAGCAACGGGAGAGCGTGAGGGCGTGCGGTGAAAGCAAAAGATTTCAACCTTTACGTGTATAGCTTGAAGTGAGAAGATCCGGAGTAATCCGAATGGCAGCACCCCAACAGCAGCAGTTGATGGCTATGGCCTCTGAAGCTTTGCAGGAAAGCATGCGGGTGAAGAACCTCCTTCGGGAAAGCGCCCTGGAACTTGTTGTGCAGATGGCAGACGTTGTGGCACAGGCATTTGGCGGCCATCATCGCCTGTTTGTTTTCGGCAACGGCGGGAGTGCTGCTGATGCCCAGCACCTGGCCGCTGAATTCGTCAACCGTTTCCAGCGTGAACGCCCTCCCCTGCCGGCCCTGGCCCTGACCGTGGATTCCTCGGTGCTCACCAGCATCAGCAACGACTATAGCTTCGACGATATCTTCCGCAAACAGCTCCGGGCTCTGGCCCAATCCGGTGATGTGGCCCTGGGGATCTCCACCAGCGGCCGTTCTCCCAACGTCCTCCAGGCCCTCAAATGGGCCCGCGAAAACGGTCTGCGCACCATCGGCTGGGCCGGTGCCGGCCTCACCGAAATGGACGTCTACTGCGACGTGATTCTTCATGTCCCGTCCGAAGTGACCGCTCGCATCCAGGAAGCCCACATCACCGTGGCCCACATCCTGTGCAGCCTGGTGGATGAAATCCTTTTTAGCGAGTCACCGTCCTCATGACCAAAAAATCCAACCGCCTCGGGGAACCCCTGTCCCTGGACGGGTTGCAGACCACCAGCCTCGTCGCTCGCCCCAGCAAGGTCGATGCCGCCTCCTTCGCCAAGCCCTGGCAGCCGGGGCAGTCTTTGCGGGACTTCCTGCAATCGCTTCCGGCCTGTTTGGCCGCAGACCAACTCAGGCAGGCAGCCGCGGCCATAGCCCGCGCCGTCCGGTTGGGTCGGACTGTCCTGGTGGGCATGGGAGCGCACGTCATTAAGGTGGGACTCAACCCGATCCTGATCGACGCCATCCATCGCGGCCTGATCAGTGGTATTGCCCTCAACGGTGCGGGCATCATCCACGACGTGGAACTGGCCCTGGCCGGGAAGACCTCCGAAGATGTCGCCGCTCACCTTCATACCGGTCAATTTGGGACCGCCCGCGAACCGGCCGAATTGATCCATGCTGCGGTGGCGCGCGGGTATTCGCGAGGCGCCGTGGGTTTGGGCCAGGCCGTGGGAGAACTGCTGCTGGAACGAACCCCGCCGCAGCTTGGTCTGAGCCTGCTGGCAGCCGCGGCCCGGCAAGCCCTGCCGGTCACCGTCCATGTGGCTCTGGGTACTGACATCATCCATATGCATCCGGCCATGGACGGTGCTGCCATGGGGGCCTTGAGTTACCACGATTTCCGCGTTTTCTGCGGCATGGTTTCTTCTCTGGAACAGGGGGTCTTTCTCAACGTGGGGTCGGCGGTGATCATCCCCGAAGTGTTTCTCAAGGCGGTCAATGTGGCGCGCAACCTGGGCCATTCTTTAGAGGGCCTGACCACCATCAACATGGATTTCCAGCGCCAATACCGACCGCAGGTGAACGTGGTGGAACGACCCACCGCCGGATGTGGCCAAGGAATAACGCTGATCGGGCATCATGAAATCATGCTGCCGCTGCTGTTGGCTGCGGTTTTGGAGCAATTGGAGGAAGACACTCGGCATGGCTAGAGAAATCCGCATCACCGCCGGGGCCGTGGTGGTAAACGCACAGCTAAACGATTCCTCCACGGCTACAGCCATCTTGATGGCTTTGCCCATTCGCGGAAGAGTTAGAACCTGGGGTGATGAGATCTACTTCCCCATCCCGGTGGATCATCCCCTTGCCGCCGATGCCGTGGAAATCGTGGAACTTGGGGCCTTGGGCTACTGGCCCACCGGTAAGGCCTTTTGCATCTTTTTCGGGTTAACCCCCATGAGCCTTGAGGATGAAATTCGGCCGGCCAGCGCCGTCAACGTGGTAGGACGAGTGCTGGGCGATACCAGCGTGCTCAAGAACGTCGCCGAGGGAGAACCCGTCATCATTGAAATCGCATAAGCGACAGCGGCAAGACAATAGTTGAGCCAAATCTTACCAGTTGAGGTGAACATCCAATGCCTATCTATGAGTTTGAATGTAGCGGTTGCCAGGTCAAATTTGAAAAACTCGTTTTTCGCAGTGATGAAGCAGTCTGTTGCGATGCCTGCGGTTCCTCCGATGTGCAGCGCGTGATGTCGGTTTTCGGATTCAAGAGCGGCGGCGACAAGGGCGCTGCCAGCAGTCGCATGAGCACCGCCAGTTCCGGCTGTAGTGGCTGCGCTGGCGGCAACTGCAGCAGTTGTCATTAGCAACGGAAAGAGGGAACCTTGAAAGCAAGGACGCTTCGTATTGGCACCCGCGGAAGTCTGCTGGCGCTGCAACAGAGCCAGTGGGTACGCGATCAATTGACGCGCAATTGGCCGGGATTGACGGTGGAACTTCAGGTCATCAAGACCACCGGCGACAAGATCCTCGATGTACCCCTGGCCAAGGTGGGCGGCAAAGGCCTGTTTGTGAAGGAAATCGAAGATGCCTTGCAGGCCGGGGAAGTGGACCTGGCCGTGCACAGCATGAAGGATATGCCTGCACGCCTCCCGGACGGTCTGATCATTGCCGCCATCCCCCAGCGCGAGGACCCGCGCGATGTGCTGGTGGCGCATGACGGGCGTTCTCTGGAGGAGCTCCCCCGGCAAGCCAGAATCGGCACCAGCAGCCTGCGGCGGGCTGCCCAAGCGAAGGCGATTCGTCCCGATCTCCGGATCGAAAACCTTCGCGGCAATCTTGACACGCGCCTTCGCAAGGCCGAAGAGGGTCAGTACGACGCGGTCATCCTGGCGGCCGCCGGGCTCCATCGCATGGGCTGGCAGAACCGAATCACCCATTACCTGCCCCCCGAAAGGTTTTTGCCGGCGGTCGGGCAAGGAGCTTTGGGGATCGAGGCGCGAGCCGATGACGCGGAAGTGCTCGCCTTTCTCGAGCCGCTCCATAACCCCGAAACTGCCGTGACGGTCACCGCCGAACGCAGCTTTCTGGCCGAACTGGAAGGCGGGTGTCAGGTGCCCATCGGCGGTCATGCCTGCATCCTGGGCCAAATGGTGGAGCTGGATGGACTCATCGCCTCCATCGACGGAACTACTTTGCTGCGTCGAACCGGGATCGCACCTTTAGCAGCTGCCGCCCAACTGGGTCGCCGGATCGCCCAGGAATTGCTGGCCGCAGGGGGCCAGGCGATTCTGGATGAGGTCTACGGATAGCCCCTGCATGCCCGATGCACTGCAGGCAAACACTAACCTGGTTAGTCGATGGCCTCATTGATTGGAGAGGAATACTAAATTGTCCCGAGGTAAGGTTTTTTTAGTGGGGGCAGGGCCCGGTGATCCGGGTCTTTTTACCCTTCGCGGCAAGGAAGTCCTCAGCCAGGCGGAAGTGGTCATTTACGACTACCTGGCCAACCAGGAACTGCTTCAATTTGCGCCGGCCGATGCCGACCGGATCTATGTGGGCAAAAAGGGCGGCGACCACACTCTGAGCCAGGACGGGATCAACCGGCTGCTGGTGGAAAAGGGCCGCGACCATGTGGTGGTGCGGCTCAAGGGCGGCGACCCGTTCGTCTTTGGCCGCGGCGCCGAGGAAGCCGAAGACCTGGTGGCGGCAGGCATCCCCTTTGAAGTGGTGCCCGGAGTCACAGCTGCGGTAGCGGTGCCGGCCTACGCCGGTATTCCCCTGTCGCACCGGGATTTCACTGCCAGCATAGGTTTTGTGACCGGCCACGAACGAGATGACAAGGAAACCTCCAACATCGCCTGGGACAAGCTCGCCACTGGCATCGGCACTTTGGTGCTGTTCATGGGTGTTAAAAACCTTCCGGACATCTCCCGCAACCTCATTGCCCATGGCCGCTCGCCGGAAACCCCGGTGGCGGTGATCCGATGGGGGACCACGGCCCAGCAGCAGACCGTGGTGGGGACGCTCGCCACCATCGCCGCAGAAGTGGCCAGGGCCGGATTGAAACCCCCGGCCATCATTGTCGTGGGCGAGGTGGTACGGCTACGGGAACGGCTCAACTGGTTCGAGAGCAAGCCGCTTTTTGGCCGCACCGTGGTGATCACTCGAGCCCGCGAACAGGCCAGCGATTTTAAGGCCCTGCTCACCCAGCTGGGTGCTCACTGCATCGAATTTCCCACCATCGCCATCCAACCCCCGCCATCCTGGGAGCCTTTGGATCAAGCCATTTCCCAGTTGGACGCCTATCATTGGGTGATTTTTACCAGCGTCAACGGCGTGGTTCACTTCATGGACCGGCTCCGCAAGCTGGGCGGTGATATCCGCGACCTCAAAGGCATCCGCCTGGCCGCCATCGGGCCGAAAACCGCCGAAGCCCTGGAATGCCGCGGCCTGCGACTTGATCTGGTGCCCGGTGAATACCGCGCCGAAGCCATCCTTGAAGCCATGGGTGTCGATGCCGTGAGTGGTCGTCGGGTGCTTCTGCCGCGGGCGCTGGAAGCCCGCGATATCCTGCCGGACACCTTGCGCCAGTGGGGCGCCCAGGTGGATGTGGTGGCCGCTTACCAGACGGTCCTGCCGGACCATGAAAGCGCGCGGGTGCTGGCGACGCTGCGCGCCGGTGAGATTGATTGCGTGACCTTCACTTCTTCGTCGACCGTGACCAATTTCTTGCGGATGTTCCCTCAAAACGAAATTATGCCAGTGCTGGCGGGCACAACCATCGCCTGCATCGGTCCGATTACCGCCGAAACCGCTCAAAAACATGGCCTGACTGTCACCATCATGCCGTCGGATTACACCATCCCGGGGTTGGCAGCAGCGATCTGCGACCACTTTAGCGGCCTCCGTTCCAGCCCGGCCTCCAGCCGATAGCCTGCTCATGACTGCCACTCACCAGCTCATCGATTATCCTGCGCTCCTGAACCCGGCCCAGTACCAGGCGGTCACCAGTATCGACGGCCCGGCCCTGGTAATCGCCGGCGCCGGCAGCGGCAAGACCCGCACCCTGGTCTATCGCCTCGCCTACCTGGTGGAACAGGGCATCCCGCCGGAATCCATCCTGCTGCTTACCTTCACCCGCAAAGCCGCCACCGAGATGCTCAGCCGTGCCAGCGAACTGCTCGATGGTCGCTGCCGGCTGGTGGCTGGCGGCACCTTCCATTCCACCGGCAACCTGATTCTGCGCCGCTACGGCGACCGCATCGGTTACCCCAACGGCTTCCAAATCATGGACCAGGGCGACAGTCAAGACGCCCTGGGGCTTCTCGTCGGACGCCTGGGCCTGCGGGGCAGTGGTCAGCGCTTTCCCAAAAAGGGCACGGTTCATGCCATCTTTTCCAAGATCGTCAACCGCTCTCTGGACCTGGAAACGGTGCTGGAAGACGATTACAGCCAGTTTCTGGAATACGCCGAGCCGCTGGCTCAGCTCCATGCCGCCTACGAACAATACAAGCGCGAGCAGCGGCTGATGGATTACGACGACTTGCTGTTTCACTGGTGGCGCCTCCTGGAGGAGCACCCCGGCGTCTGCCGTGATCTGGCGGACGCTTACCAGTACATCATGGTGGATGAATATCAGGACACCAACAAGTTGCAGGCCGAAATCGTCCGACTGCTGGCCGGGGAACGATCCAACGTGATGGTGGTCGGCGATGACTCGCAGAGCATCTATTCCTTTCGGGGTGCCAACTTCCGCAACATCATGGATTTTCCTCAGCTTTTCCAGAACACGCGGATCATCAAGCTGGAACAAAACTACCGTAGCACTCAGCCCATTTTGGATTTCACCAACCAGCTCATCACCCAGGCTCAGGAACACTACACCAAATGTCTGTTCAGTGAACGGGTAAGCCCCACCCTCCCGGCTGCGGTAGCGACCCGAACCGATAAGGACCAATCCCTGCTGGTGGTGAACACCATTAGGGAACTCTTGGCGAGGGGGATGGATCTGGGCGAAATGGCCGTGTTGTTTCGTGCCAGCTTCCATTCCTTTGATCTGGAAGTGGAGCTGGCGCGGGCCGGGATTCCTTATGCCAAGTATGGTGGGCTGCGCTTTGCCGAATCAGCGCACCTCAAGGACGTGGTGGCGCATCTGCGAGTGGTGGTGAACCCTGCCGATTCAGTCAGCTGGCACCGGTTGCTCACCCTGGTGGACGGCATTGGGCCGCGAACCGCCGACCGCATCATTCAGGCGGTGGGCCAGCATCCGGACCCGGACACGGGGCTGCGCCAGTACCTGGCCGGCAGCAAGAAAGGGGCGCTGTCTTCTGGCCTCAAGCCTCTGGCGGAGCTCTTCGAGCAGGTCCTCCAACCTGATCGAAGCGTCGCCCAAATGGTGGAAGCGGTCCGCAGTTACTACGAACCCATCGCCATCCGGCAATTCGATAACCATCCCAAACGGCTCAAGGATTTGGAATTCCTGCAAAGATGGGCTGACCAGTACGACCAGTTGGCCGCCATGTTGACCGATCTAACCCTGGAACCTCCGGAATTCCATGGCCTGACTGGGGAACGTGACAAAGCCGGGGTTTTGACCCTATCCACGATTCATTCCGCCAAGGGCTTGGAATGGCGGGCGGTGTTTATCATTTCCGCTGCTGAAGGACGGTTCCCCTCTGCGTATGCAGCGTTCCGCGACGATGACCTCGAAGAGGAATTGCGCCTGTTCTATGTGGCCGCCACCCGCGCCAAAGATTATCTGGTGGTGGCCTATGCGATGAGCTATGGCAACTCCTGGGGCGGCGATTTCGCCGGAGGCCCTTCGCCGTTCCTGCACGGGATCTCGACCAAACACCTGAAGCGATTCAGCGCTGAGGACTTCCGCCTGGAACGCATGGATTCCGGCAGCGACGGACCGAAA
This sequence comes from uncultured delta proteobacterium, assembly GCA_963828705.1. Lineage (GTDB taxonomy): Bacteria > Desulfobacterota > Syntrophobacteria > Syntrophobacterales > Syntrophobacteraceae > CAWDJT01. Next base: position 14,271 of record CAWHGA010000044.1, on the reverse strand, counting down.
CCCAGGACCCGCAGTGGCCCCCGCCACCAACAGATTCCATGGCGAACGGGGCAGCGCGTGGCCCACCCCACCTTCGGCGTCGGCACCATCCTGACTATTGCCGATCAGCGCCTGGTGGTCGACTTTGGCAAGTCGGGGAAAAAGATCCTCGACGGGCGCCATGCGCCGCTGCTCATCACCAACGATTGACGAACCCGGACTCGCCTCCGGGTGGCCGCGGACCAGCACAACCGATGACGCCCGAGATGATGATGTGGGTGGAATTTGGAAACGGGTTGTACCCGTTAAGGATGAGATGTTGCGTTTTTCTCCTGGGGCTGCCTGAGTCACAGACCTTCCTGGATTCCTGCCTTCGCAGGAATGACGACCGAATTGGAAGCTCTAGCTCGTCATGCCCGCGCAGGCGGGCATCCAGAAACATGATGAGAGATAAAGTATTCAATCCTTAACGAGTATAGCAGGACATCGTGGCTGGATCGGAGTAGAAAAAACCCCTCCCCCCACCAGCGGTGAGAGAAGGGGTTATCGACATGCAGGCTCTTCAGTAGCCCAGGATTAGGCACAAGGCGGTTGTTTCGCCTGACCTTCCGCGAACAGTGCTGGCTGGGACCTTTATCCCAGGACAATCACCTACTGCCGGATCAGATTCTCACGATACTGATAGTGAGCGCTTCGCATGGCCACATAGGGATCCAGCGCAGACCTCATGAAGTCTTCGTACTCGCCCAAACGGAGCGACGTGTAGTTGACTTTTTCACCAGCCATCATGCCGCTGGCCTCGTACCACTCGAGCACATCATATGCCGTGAGCCAGTAACAGCGGATGGGTGAAATGGTCGCCAATCCGCCCAATGCCGTCACGCAGGTTGCAGGGCCCCACAATTGGCAAGCAGATGAAAATGACCGGACGCATCCCATAGAAGCCCAGTGTCTGGCCAAAGTCCTCCCGGTAACGTTTCAGATGGAATTCCTTCTGTGCCGGCTCGAAAAAACCACCGACACCGAGGGTGGAGTTGATCACGAAACTCAACACCTCGCTACCGGCACCTTCGAACTTACCCTGCAGTACGTTGTTGACGAAGCGGATCGGAAAACGAAAATTGTAAAAAGCATTGTCCACCCCAATCCGCAACGGTTCCGGAATAATGGTTTTATACACAATGGCGACCGGCTTCAGGACCCAGAAATATAACCGGTCGTTGACGGCAAAGAAGAATCGATTCACTGGCTCCAACGGATCGGACATGCGTTCGGATGCTTCCTGCTCCGGCCCCGCCTTCAACGCATCAAAATTCTCGACCTGTGCGTGTGCCACCCCCAGCCACGAGTTACGCGGCACCTCGGCTCGGTTCATGCTCAGAGCTGGAAAAGACAAGACCAGTGCCAGCATCATAATCGAGCTCACGGCAATCTTTCTCCCCGCCATTGCAATCGCTCCCTTCATTTAGGTTTCTCTGTACGCTCAATACTTCAGTAAAGATAAATTCAATTGACCAAAATGGTCCTACCTGCTGTGCTTATAACTCAACTTCGGCATTTTTTGAATTTCTTTTAAGAGCATTTTTGCGCAGAAATCTAAAAAGTTAACCCGAAGATGTCCTGCGTTCTGGCGTGTTGATCGCAAGAAATTGCGACCCCAGACCGCAAGGACAATACGGCGCGCCCCACGGCATCGCAAGATCCGGTCGCCAAACAGCTCGAAATCATTCCGGGCAAACTCATTGACAGCGACGATTCGGGGTGTCTAAAAGGAGAGCCGGAACACGACTATACCGGTTAAGGATGAGATGTTGCGTTTTTCTCCTGGGGCTGTCTGAGTCACAGACCTTCCTGGATTCCTGCCTTCGCAGGAATGACGGCCGAATTGGAAGCTCTAGCTCGTCATGCCCGCGCAGAGCCTGCCCCAGCGAAGGGAGGGGCGGGCATCCAGAAACATGATGAGAGATGAAGTATTCAATCCTTAACGAGTATAACTGGGGGGATCTGTCGAGTCGCTGACAGTCCGACCAGCGACCGATTATCTCTGAAACCGATGCCTAGAATTGGCCGATTTTCAAGAAAACGTCTAAGGAATAACATCATGGAACACGACCAGACCCTGAAGGACTCCATCGCCCTGGACAAGAGGATCATCTTCGCTCTCGATGTGGCCTCGGTGGAAGAAGCCAAACGACTGGTGGAACGTTTGGAGGATCATATCAAGTTTTACAAGGTCGGCCTCCAGCTTTTTCTTGCCGGCTGGTTTCCGATGGTGGACTGGCTGGTTAAGAGAGACCTGCAGGTCATGTTGGACCTGAAGTTCTTCGATGTACCACAGACCGTGATGGCCGCCGTGAAACAGCTCAAAGACCGCGGCATCTCCTTTGCCACCGTTCACGGCAATGACTCCATGCTGCAAGCGGCGGTGGAAGCTGATTCCGGGGTCAATATCCTGGCGGTCACCGTGCTCACCAGCCTCGATGCCGGCGATTTGAAAGACCTGGGGTTCCAGTGTGCCGTTGAAGATCTGGTGTTGAGCCGCACTCGGCGCGCAGTGCAGGCGGGTTGTGCCGGCGTGGTCTGTTCCGGCCTGGAAGCGGCGAAGTTGCGCTCCGCATTGGGTCATCGCTTTTTCGTGGTGGTTCCTGGGGTCCGGCCCGTGGAGAACCGGCCGGTGGATGACCAGAAACGTGTGGTGGATGTCCGGGCGGCGTTTTTGAACGGCGCCGACCACGTCGTTATCGGCCGTCCCATCCGCCAGTCCACCGACCCTGAAGCGTTGGTGGGTGAGATGCGCCGGCATATCGCCGCTGCCATCGAGCAACGCTGACCCGGAGCTCCTCGCGTTGTGTTCCGTTCGTAAGGCGACCGAACAACCTTGGACGGCGAAGGAAATATGGACTTGGACAAGGACCAGTCACGCGGCAAACTGATCGCTATTTTTGACCGTCTAGCCAGACATCGAGCAGGCCCTGATGCAGTTGCTTGCGGTGATCAATGAACCCATCGCCAAGACCACTCTCCACCGGTGTGTGCTGGCTTGTTCCGTAGGAGCATTCAAGGATTTCAGGGGCCGACCCTCCGATCCTGAAGATCTCAGCCAGCATCTCAAGCATCTGCGCAAACTACAACTGGTCGACAACCAGCTCCAGTGTCATCCCGATATTGTCGAGGTGATAACGCGCCGGACGGTCGCATCCGGCCATTTTGAAGCCATAGTAAGGGCAACGCGCCAGATCTTGCCGATGATCCCCTTTTATCGCCCCTCTGACCCGTCGTTCTGCAAACGATACCGGCGAGAATTGCGCGTTGCCATCCATCTCCAGGATGCTCAACTGTTCAATAAATGCCACGCCCTGCTTCTCGATTACTGTTCCCCCGCGTACACCATTCCCGATCCACTGGTCCCCATCTGTAACAACCCCTTTGATGTCGAATGGTTCGCGCGTCTGCCGATAGCCTGGCAAATCGTGGCGCTGAACGCCATTTTGTACAGCGCCATCTGGCATCTGGAGGACGACCAGGAGGCGCTCGCTTATGCGCTGGGTAACGATTGCCAGCAACAGGTCCCGGAACGCCAGCGGGCGGGCTTCGATTATGATCTGATCCTGCGTTTTCTGGCTAGCGGGAACCTGGCGCGATCACGGGCTCTGTTGGCAACAGCCCCGGCCCGTGAGGATTTCCTCGGTTTGAGGGGTTTGTTGGCCTTCTTGGAAGGCGACTACGACCAGAGTGTCGTGATCATGAACACCGACTTACAGGAGCTGCGTCGCCGTGCTCGCAAACGCAATCTTTATTTCCTGACTTTTCCCGGCGTGGCCCTGCCCCTGGCTTCGCTATTGCGTTCCGAGCGCCCCGATTACGCCAAGCTTCACCAACTTCTGCAGCAGGCCTGTGGCCAGGAACGACTACCGGCGCCGCTCAAAGCCGCCTATCAGTCACTGAGCGCCGTAGCCCACGCGCAACAGGGTGAAGTCGACCGGGCCCGGACTCTGCTACTCGCCATCAAACCCGAGTGCCCGTGGGGGCACTTTTTCCACACCACGGGTTGTTTTTGGGTGGAGGCCGAGCTGGACGGCGAAGCCATCGACGCTTTAAGCGACATCTTTATCGCCGCGCGCGACGCCGGTCAGCACTGGCTGGCGGTCGAATGTGCCGAACTGTTGTGCCGGGCGGAGCAGGAAACGCCGTTGCGGCGCAATTATATCCAGCAGGTGCAACGCGACTTGGGGCTGGTGTCCTTTGTCGCCAGGATCCCCATCGAAGAACCCTGGCGGCGGCGCCTGCGGGCTTTGCTGACAACCACCGAAGTTTCGGCAGCAACGGCTGCCCCCACGTCCAAGACTCGTCTGGTATGGCTGGTGGATTACCAGTACGAGGAGATGATGATCCAGCCCAAGATCCAGAAGCTCACCGCCAAGGGCGTCTGGAGCGAAGGTCGGCCGGTGGCCTTGAGCCGTTTATACAGCGGCACCGATCTCGAGGGTTTCACTGAGCAGGACAAGGCCGTCCGCGCCACTCTGGAACGCCGTGCCGGCAGCTACTACAACGTGTCCTACGATTTCAACCTGGAACGCGCCCTGCCCGCCCTGGTGGGACACCCTCTGCTGTTTCTGCAGTCGGCCCCCAGGGTACCGGTCGAAATCGTCAAAGGGGAACCGGAAGTGCTCGTGACCCTGGAGAAGGATGCCATCGTCATCAAGTTCGAACCCAGCAATATCGACAAGAGTGTCACCGTAATCAAGGAAACGCCCACCCGCTTCCGCGTGGTGCAGTTCACCGAACAACACCGACACATTGCCCGAATCATCGGTGATGCTGGTCTGCCCGTGCCAGTAGCGGCCAAAGCTGAAGTGCAGGCTGCCATCGCCGGTCTGTCCTCCCAAATGACAGTGCATTCCGCCATTGGCGGGCAGGCCAAAGACATCGTGGCCGTGCCCCCCGACCCGGTCCCCTGGGCACACCTCCTGCCGGTGGGCAGCGGCTTCCGCATGGAATTGTTCGTCAAGCCCTTTAGCGATAGCGGCCCACACCTCAAACCCGGCGCCGGCATGCAAATCGTCATGGCCGAAGTCGATGGAGTCCGCCTCCAGACCCGTCGTGACCTGGCGCGAAGAAAACGCCCGCGCCATCGCCGTCGAAAGCGCCTGCTCACTCCCTGGACGCCGCCACCGAAGGCGATCGCCAGTGGCTCCTGCAGGACCCGGAAGATTGTTTGCAACTGCTGCTGGACCTCAAGACCCTGCAGGATCGAGGCCAAGTCCGGGTGGCCTGGCCTGAGGGGGAGAAACTGAAGGTCACGCGGGAGGTTTCCTTTGAACACCTCCAATTGAAGATCCGGGGGAAAACCGACTGGTTCGAAGTGAGCGGCCACTTGCAGGTGGACGACAACCTGATGGTCGACATGAAACAATTGCTGGAACTGCTCCATCAGCACCGAACACGATTCGTGCCGCTGGGTGAAGGCCAGTTTCTGGCGCTTACCCGTGACCTGCGCAAGCGCCTGGAGGAATTGGAAGCCTACACCGTAGCCCGCGGAGACCGAATGCGGCTCCACCCGCTGGCGGCCCTGGCGCTCAAGGATTTCACCGGTCAGCTGCCGCATCTGGACGCCGACCTGGCCTGGAAAAATCGCCTGCAAACCATCCAGGAAGGGCTGGAAGGTTCCCCTGCCCTACCCTCTACCCTCAAAGCGCAACTGCGCGACTACCAGTTCGAAGGCTACCAATGGCTGGCACGGCTGGCGTCACTCGGGATCGGTGCCTGCCTGGCCGACGACATGGGCCTGGGGAAGACTATCCAGGCGCTGGCCATCATCCTGCGGCGTGCTCCCGACGGTCCCACCCTGGTGGTGGCGCCGACCTCGGTGTGTATGAACTGGCTGTCCGAAGCCAATCGCTTTGCACCCACCCTCACCGTCATCCCCTTTGGCGGGATCGACCGGGAAACCCTGGTCCGCCAGCTCGGCCGCATGGACCTGCTGGTCTGCAGCTACGGATTGCTGCAGCAGGAAGCGGAACTGCTGGGGTCAGTGGAATGGCACACCATTGTGCTGGATGAAGCCCAGGCCATCAAAAACATCACCACCAAAAGAGCCCAGGCGGCCATGACCCTCAAAGGGGCGTTCAAATTCATCACCACCGGCACCCCCATTGAAAACCACCTGGGTGAATTCTACACTCTGTTTCACTTTATCAATCCGGGACTGCTAGGTTCCCGCGACCGCTTCAACGAACGTTTCGCCATTCCCATTGAACGCTATAACGACCGCGATGCCAGGAAGCGTCTCAAACGAATGATCCAGCCCTTCATTCTGCGCCGCACCAAGGCCCAGGTCCTGGAGGAACTGCCGCCGCGCACCGAAGTGCTGCTCCAGGTGGAAATGACCCCGGAGGAAGCCGCTTTCTATGAAGCTCTGCGCCGCAGTGCCCTGGAGCGCCTGGAACGGGACGAATCGTCGGCCGGCCAGAAGCATATCAAAATCCTGGCGGAAATCATGAGACTTCGCCGCGCCTGCTGTCATCCCCGTTTGGTGGCGGCCGACACGACATTGCCCAGCTCCAAACTGGAACTGTTCGGTGAGGTGGTTACCGAACTGCTGGAAAATGGCCACAAGGCCCTGGTGTTTAGCCAGTTTGTGAGTTATCTCGCGCTTATTCGCGAATTCCTGGATGCCCGCCGGATCGACTATCGCTACCTGGACGGCGCTACCCCGCCCAAGGAACGCAAGAAGGAGGTGGATGCCTTCCAGGCCGGCAGCGGCGATCTGTTCCTCATCAGCCTCAAAGCCGGCGGCCTGGGGCTCAACCTTACCGCCGCCGATTACGTGATCCACATGGACCCATGGTGGAACCCGGCCGTGGAAGACCAGGCATCGGATCGCGCCCACCGTATCGGCCAGTTGCACCCGGTTACCGTCTATCGACTGGTCACCAGCCACACCATCGAAGAAAAGATCGTCCAGCTTCACCACGATAAGCGCGACCTGGCCAGCAGCCTGCTGGACGGCAGCGACCTGAGCGGCAAGACCTCCGCCGAGGAACTGCTGCAACTGCTGCGGGACAGCTAGGTCAGTACAGCCAAAGTCCGTAGCCGGTTATCAGATGGATAAGCTGGTGAAACAGCGCACGATACTGCGAGAACTTTTCTGATGGCGGTTCTTTCCTACAATCCGGCCGACAGGGAAATGCCCCGCCGTTCCTTATGACGATCCTTTGGCGAGAAAGTCAACATTGTGGTAAGGTTTTCACTGTGCTGCGGTGAGGGCGAAGGACACGTCCTTGCTGTTTCCCGGGGTTAAGTTTTCGTCGGCGCAATAACTTGCCGGCGGTGCGATTTATGGGCATTATCTGGCCGGAACCTGTTCAAACAGTCTGACTCAAGCAATTAGTATTGACAACTTTACTAATTTATGGCATGGTGGATTTGAACTATTTCACAGTGCGGGCCGCACCCGCAAGTCTTCAAAAGGATGAGCGCTTATGCTGAATCCCCAGTCACCCCTGCCGTTGTATCACCAACTTGCGGACATTCTGCTCGCCAGGGTCCGTTCCGGTGAGTATCCACCGGGAAGTCGAATTCCTTCGGAACATACGCTCGCCGCCACTTACCGCATCGGGCGGCCGACGGTGCGGCAAGCCATCGACCTTCTCATCCGCAAGCGGGTCGTCATGCGGCGGCGCGGTTCGGGCACCTACGTGCGTTCCGATCAGGCCGAAATCGACCTCTTTTCCCTCGGCGGCACTATCGCTTCCTTTCACAGCAAGGGTATATCCGTCACCACCCATATTGTCGAACCGACACAGCTGACCCTGGTCAAGAGCGATTCAGAAAACCCCTTCGCCGGTCAGCAGGCCTATTTCCTCGCGCGCCTCAGCCGAGTTGATGCCTTGCCGGTGCTGCTCGAAGACATTTACCTTCATCCGGCACTCTTTGCAGGCATCGATGCCATCAACCTGGAAGGCCGCTCTCTGTCCCAGGTGGTGGACGAGCGCTTCTATCTGAAGCCCACCAGCGGCCGGCAGACGTTTCGCATTGGTTACCTCGACGGCGAAAAGGCCCAGCACCTGGCGGTGTCTTCTTCCACCCCAGTCCTGGTGGTGCAGCGCTTCCTGCACTTCGTTCCGGCCCAAAACGCCGTCTTTTCGGAACTCTACTGCCGCACCGACCAGTTCGTGTTCGCGCAAACCGTTGGCGGTTTAGCCGAACAGTGACCAGCGACAGGCGACGCTAGATAAAGACCCTAAACGAGTCACAGGTGATGAGGGGCGAGAGACCGGTGCCGAACTGCGCTGACGAGGGACAAGGCAGCAGAAGTCGGTGGTGAGCGGAAAAAGACCCATGCGGCGCATTCGGAGGCAGCAGAGATGATCGACAGGGGCTACTACGGCGACTATGGCGGCGCCTTTCTCCCGGAAATCCTCGTGGCCACCTTTGACCAACTCGAGGCTACCTTTCGCCGGGCCAAGGCTGATCCCTCTTTCTGGCACGAATATGCGGAACTGATGAGCACCTACTCGTGCCGCCCTACCCCGCTCACCTTTGCCGAAAACCTCTCACAACACTTCGGTGGTGCTCGGATCTACATCAAGCGGGAAGACCTCAACCACACCGGGGCGCACAAGGCCAACAACGTCATGGGCCAGGGGCTGCTGGTGAAACGCATGGGCAAAACCCGCGTGATTGCAGAAACCGGGGCCGGCCAACACGGGGTGGCCACCGCCACCATGGCGGCGCGCTTCGGTTTCCAGTGCACCATCTACATGGGCGAGGTGGATGTGGAACGGCAGCGTCCCAATGTGTTCTGGATGGAACGGCTGGGCGCGGAAGTCGTGCCAGTGCGGGAAGGCACCCGGATCCTCAAGGATGCCATCAATGAAGCCTTTCGTGACTGGGTGAGCCACATGGACACCACTCACTACGTCCTGGGCACCGCCTGCGGCCCTCATCCCTTCCCGGAGATGGTTTCCTATTTTCAGTCCATCATCGGCCAGGAGGCCCGCCGCCAGGTGTTGGAACGCGAAGGCAAGCTCCCTGCCCGCATCTACGCCTGTGTCGGCGGCGGCTCCAACGCCTTGGGGATCTTCAGTGGCTTTATGGACGACCCGGTGGAACTGGTAGGGGTAGAAGCCGGCGGCCGCGGGCTCGATTCGGGCCAGCACGCGGTGCGGCTTTGTTCCAAGGATGCCAGCGTTGGCGTGGCACAGGGTTACAAGACCTACTTCCTCCAGGATGCCGACGGACAGATGAAAGAAACCCACAGTGTGGCGGCGGGACTCGACTACGTCGGGGTTTCTCCCATCCTTTCACACCTCATGCAAACCGGCCGGGTACGCTTCGAAGCAGCCACCGACCGCGAAGTGATTGATGCCCTCGCTTTTACCATTCGCAAGGAAGGCGTGATTCCGGCGCTGGAATCGGCGCACGCCTTCGTGCAGGCCTTCAAGGAAGCGCCGACGCTCACTCCCGAGGATGTCGTCATCATCAATCAATCCGGGCGAGGCGACAAGGACATCTTCACCATCGCCGATGCCTTCGAAGATCCCAAGTGGCGGCAATTCATCCGAGAGAAGGCGGAGAAGTACCATGCTTGAATCCTACCTGCGCACCAGATTGCAAGAGCGCGACATCCTGCTCATGACTCACATCGTCATCGGCTATCCGAGCTTGGACGAATCCTTTCGGGTGGTGGAATCCATGGTGGCGGCCGGGGTGGACCTGATGGAACTGCAAATCCCCTTTTCCGAACCCATCGCTGACGGCACGGTGATTTTGCACGCCAATCAGCAGGCCCTGGCGCGCGGAATTACTCTGCAGCAATGCCTGGACTTTGCCCGGGAGGTCACCCGATCATTCCCCATCCCGTTCTTGTTCATGAGCTACTACAATATCTTGTTCAAATACGGGGTGGATCGGTTTGCCGCGACCATGGCCCAACGCGGTCTGCGCGGCGCCATCGTGCCGGATTTGCCGCCCGAAGAGGGCGCCGACTACCTGCACGCCATGGAAGAACATGGACTGGCGCCCATCTTCATCTTTTCCCCCACCACCAGTGACCAGCGCATGAAGTATCTGGCCTCATTCGGCCGAGGCTTCATCTACTGCGTGGCACGCAAGGGGGTTACCGGCCTGGATACCCAGTTTTCCGGGCAACTGCAGGGTTATCTCAGCCGTTGCCGAGCGGCCACCGACCTGCCCCTGGCGCTGGGATTTGGCGTCAAGGACCGGGCTGACGTGGATTTCCTCAGGGGCAAAGCCGATATCGCGGTGATCGGCACCCAGACCATTCGTCTGATGGATGCCCAGGGGGTCGGCGCGGTGGGGGATTTCGTTCGGACGTTGCGCTAAAGACCCGTCCAGGAATCGGTAGCATGGCAGCTCACAGCAATCGCTTGCCGAACCAGCCATCCGATCCCGGTTTCTTGGAATTTAGCATGCTCCCAGACAAGAACCATATACTCTTCATCACCCCACCCCAAGTGTAGGTGTCGATTGCTGTAAAATCTATCCTTCCCCACTCGCAGCAGTGGCGGAAGGACAACCGCAACCAGGTTTCCTGTCACGCGGTTCTACCGTGCCCGTGTCTCTCCCAGTGGCCCTGCAACGAAAGCGCTTTCCCACCCCTCCGAATCCGCCTGCCTCGTGCTGCCATCCATGCCTCTTGGTCTTGTAAATCCATAGCGTTCCGAGGATAATGATAACGCAACCGCAACCGTTCCTGGGCATCATAGATATATCAGCGGTGGACGACCTGGCTGATTGATCCGGCTCGCTATTCCGTGGTATTGAATACTGTACGAGGTGTTTGACCAATTCTGGTCTTCTTATTCATCTGAAGATGGCCGGGAGCCCCTGGCGGGGGAATCGGCGTTATTGACCGCTGAACCGGCACCCCGCGTGATGTTTGAGAATATGGCAGAAGGGAAGGTTCCAGGATGTTTGGACTGTTTGGACCGAATATTGACAAAATGAAACAAGACGGTGACGTGTTGGGTTTGATTTCGGTATTGAATCACAAGAAACAGAAGACCCGTGAACAAGCCGCCCAAGCACTGGCCGCGATCGGCTCACCAGCAGTCAAGCCCCTCATAGCCGTTCTCGGAAGTGAAGATCAGTACACGTGCAACTATGCGGCCTGGGCCTTAGGGGTTATTTCCGATGATCGCGCAGTGGAACCCCTGATCGATGCCCTTGAAGATACCCGCAGGTCGCTCCGCAGAAATGTGGTTCGAGCCTTGCTGGTAATGGCTGATCCGCACGCCGTCGAACCACTGATCGCCGCGCTTGCAGATCCGTGCCTCGAAGTTCGCCGCCTGGTCATCCGCGCCTTGGGTTCCTTCGGCGGTGGGCGGGCAGTGGGGCCGTTGCTGGAGTACCAGCGGAACCACCGTTTCACCGATGAAGAAGTCGTTGGCGCGCTGGTCAAGATAGGTCAGGCGGCTGTGGAGCCCTTAGTGGCTGCGCTCAAGGACGATCACCGTGGGGTGGTCGCGGTTGCAGCGACAGCCTTGGGGAAAATCCGCGACCCGCGAACGCTGGAGCCGCTTCTGGCTGCCCTACAGACCAAAGTTCATGCGGATATTGCCGGTGCCCTCGATGAGCTTGGGTGGGAGCCAGATACGAGCACTGCGGCAGCAAGCTACTGGGTATCTAAGAAGCGTTGGGATAAGTGCATCGAGCTCGGCGCTGCTGCAGTCGATCCTTTGTCCAATCTTATCGATAACCCTGACTGGCCTGAGGATGCACGCCAAGAAGCCAGGTCTACGCTGGCTACAATTACTGGCACGGATGCACCCCAAGCGCCCATGCCCTCTACCATTCCGAAAGACGCCGCTGATCCGGAGGATGCACGCCAAGAAGCCAGGTCTACCCTGGCTACAATTACTGGCACGGATGCGCCCCAAGTGCCCATGCCCTCTACCATTCCGAAAGACGCCACTGATCCGGAGGATGCACGCCAAGAAACCGGGCCTACCCTGGCTACAATTACTGGCACGGATGCGCCCCAAGTACCCATGCCCTCTAGCATTCCGAAAGACGCCGCTGATCCGGAGGATGCACGCCAAGAAACCAGCCCACCCTGGCCACAATTACCGGCACGGATGCGCCCCAAGTGCCCACTGCCATTCCGCAAGTTGCAGCCGATATTGTGGCTGAACCTGAAAAAACCAAACAAGTAACGAAACCAGTCGATAGTCAAATGAAGGAAAGAGTTAAAGATGTGATCAACAGCAGAGTACGTCCAACGCTTAAATCTCAAGGTCGAGATATTCATCTGGTTGATGTCAGCGATGGAGTGGCCCATGTCAGTCTTAAGTGTGAACTTAGCGGTCCGGAAAGACTATCGCTGGAGGCATCAGTCAGTTTTAGAATTAGAGAATTGATTCAAGAAATCGTCTTCGTTAAATTTGTATGACTTTTTCGTCATCACATTGACTATTATCATCATTGGCAGGTGACATCTTGGTGGAGTTTTGGCTCCTCATTCATAAGCTTCCCCGATGCCATCAATGTCACCGGGGAAGCTCTGCGAATGCCATTTATGACGCCTTGTCCTACATCTGACGCCAGTGTGATCCATGTCTTATTAAGAGCAAATAGTAACAGTCGAAGCCTAACCAACACTAGAACCTGAATGTCATTCCTGCAAGTATTGAATAATCATCTTCTGACGCCGTCAGTCCACCCTTGACACCGATATCCAGATCAAGATGCTCAGTCACCGGAAATATCAACCCACCAAGGATAAATGCTGGTGGAGTCTCCGATTGTTGGTCTGGATTTCTCTCTGCGCCAATATTTACAACTGCTTTCATCCAACTAAACACTTTTAATTCACTGGCCAAGGACACGTACCATATATCAGTCCTTTCATCCACGGTGTTTTCAATTCTGCCATATCCCAGATTGAGATGGAATGCCCAAGGGTCAAGTTCTTTGGTGGCAATGAAAAAGATGCTATACCCTACCTCGCCTGCACCTAATCCTTTCTCATCATCTCCGCTCGGAACACTAATACCGGGTTTGAGGGCAAGACTCAGCCCATCCGCTTCCCAGAACCGCCACTTGACTTCAAGGGTGATGTCGGAAAGACCATCTTCGGTGGTCTTCGTCCCCTGGACCTTGGTGCTTATGAACTGATATGGAAAGCCCACCACGAAATCCACGTTGTCCAGCACACCAAAGGTCAGCATCGTTTGGATTTGGTTGGTGTTTTCCACCACCCCGCCACTGCTTTCATGAGCGTATTCGAAATTGATCTCAAACTGGCCCTTCCCTTTTCCTTGGGTTCCGGCGTCATCGGTGATTAGCGGGTGTGCGGCAAGGGACATTCCAGAAAAGGTGAGTACCATCAGGAAAGCCCCCAGGATTCTCTTCAGCATTTCATCCTCCTTTATATCATTGAAGATCACTTCTAAATATTTGCCAACAAAAAGCCACCGAAAATCGCAAGCCATCCAGGGCCGCAGAAGCCTTCATGGCTTCAGGTTTCTCAATCACAATTTCGGTATATGCCCGCAACTGGATCATCCTCGGCAGTCATGAGCATCCGTGCTGCGGTTGTGCTCTGGCTGCCGCAGGTCAGACTGAGCTTCCAATCCGGCCGGAAATGGCAACACTTCAACCACATCCTGCGGGGCTGAGGCGGCAAATCGGACATCCCTGTAACCGCAGTGGTCTTTCCAAACGGCTGGAATCAAGCAGTTGTTCGTTTTGCAGGATGTCCAAGGTGGGCCCATCGGCCACCACACGACCTTCCTTGAGGACAATGGTGCGCGCGCAAAGATCAAGGACCATGTCCAGGTCGTGGCTGGCGATGATTATCGTGTGTTCGAAGGTTTCGAGCAGATGGATGAGCTGCCGTCGGGCTTTGGGGTCGAGATTGGAGGTTGGTTCATCCATGACCAAAATGTTGGGGGACATGGATAGCACTGAGGCGATGGCTACGGACCGCTTTTCTCCCCCGAGAGCCGGTAAGGAGGACGGTCTTTGAGATGGACGGCGCCGACGATGGAAAGAGCATTCGATCACCCTTTCGGCCACCTCCTCGGGGGGAAAGCCAAGGTTCAGGGGACCAAAGGCCACATCATCGCTGACTGTCGGCATGAAGAGTTGGTCATCAGGGTCCTGGAAAACCATGCCGACGGTCCGCCGCACGTGCTGCAGGGTTTTTCTGGTCAGAGGAAAATCACCGACTCGTACCGTCCCGGCTTCAGGGATAAGGCAGCCGTTGAGATGCAGAAGGAGCGTGGATTTGCCTGCACCGTTGGCCCCGACAATCCCCACCCTTTC
>CAWHGA010000043.1:0-27720 GCA_963828705.1 uncultured delta proteobacterium | reverse complement strand
CCTGTTCCCTCAAAACTAAATAGTGAGCGGGTCACACTGGCACTTCCTTAGAAAGGAGGTGATCCAGCCGCAGGTTCCCCTACGGCTACCTTGTTACGACTTCACCCCAATTACCGACCATACCTTAGGACGCTGCCCTCCCGAAGGATTAGCCCACGCACTTCTGGTACAGCCAACTTTCGTGGTGTGACGGGCGGTGTGTACAAGGCCCGGGAACGTATTCACCCCGCCATGCTGATGCGGGGTTACTAGCGATTCCAACTTCACGGAGTCGAGTTGCAGACTCCGATCCGAACTGTGAACGGCTTTTTGGGATTGGCTCCCCCTCGCGAGATTGCTTCCCTTTGTACCGCCCATTGTAGCACGTGTGTAGCCCTGGATATAAAGGCCATGAGGACTTGACGTCATCCCCACCTTCCTCCGGTTTCACACCGGCAGTCCCTCTAGAGTGCCCAACTTAATGCTGGCAACTAAAGGCAGGGGTTGCGCTCGTTGCGGGACTTAACCCAACATCTCACGACACGAGCTGACGACAGCCATGCAGCACCTGTCTCCCGGTCCCCCGAAGGGGAAAACCCTGTTTCCAAGGCGGGCCGGGGATGTCAAACCCAGGTAAGGTTCTTCGCGTTGCGTCGAATTAAACCACATGCTCCACCGCTTGTGCGGGCCCCCGTCAATTCCTTTGAGTTTTAGTCTTGCGACCGTAATCCCCAGGCGGAGCACTTAATGCGTTAGCTGCGGCACAGCAGGGGTCAATACCCGCTACACCTAGTGCTCATCGTTTACAGCGTGGACTACCAGGGTATCTAATCCTGTTTGCTCCCCACGCTTTCGCGTCTCAGCGTCAGTATCCGTCCAGATGGGCGCCTTCGCCACTGGTATTCCTCCCGATCTCTACGAATTTCACCTCTACACCGGGAATTCCCCCATCCTCTCCGGTACTCAAGCTAGGCAGTTTCCAATGCTCTTCCGGGGTTGAGCCCCGGGCTTTCACATCAGACTTACCCAGCCGCCTGCACGCCCTTTACGCCCAATAATTCCGAACAACGCTCGCACCCTCCGTATTACCGCGGCTGCTGGCACGGAGTTAGCCGGTGCTTCCTCTGGTGGTACCGTCACTCCCAAAAATTATTCACCCCTGGGACATTCTTCCCACCTGACAGGGCTTTACGACCCGAAGGCCTTCTTCACCCACGCGGCGTTGCTGCGTCAGGGTTTCCCCCATTGCGCAAAATTCCTCACTGCTGCCTCCCGTAGGAGTCTGGCCCGTGTTTCAGTGCCAGTGTGGCTGATCATCCTCTCAGACCAGCTACCCGTCGTCGCCTTGGTAGGCCATTACCCTACCAACTAGCTGATAGGACGCGAGCCCATCCCAGAACATCAGCTTCTTCGAGAGGCCGACTTTCACCCCGCATCACTGCAGGATCGTATCCGGTATTAGCACCACTTTCGCAGTGTTATCCCAGATCCCAGGGTAGGTCACCCACGCGTTACTCACCCGTACGCCACTTTACTCGCCGGTCCGAAACCAGCTTTCTCGTTCGACTTGCATGTGTTAGGCACGCCGCCAGCGTTCATTCTGAGCCAGGATCAAACTCTCCAGTTCATCCTGTTTGTCCCTACACTCTCTCAAGCGTAGCACGCAAAACTAAAACCAACGTAACCCAATTTCTCACTATTTAGTTTTCAAAGAACCGGGATCTTTCTTCCGTGATATGGAACCCCAACTTCTACTCTGTTCATCGTCGCCCGTCAAGAACTTTTTTCGGGGCTTCGAAAAAACCGTTTGCATCGGGTATTCCGTTCGCCTCGTGAAGAAGGCCGGATTATAGGCATCCGGTCACTCCAGTCAAGGGAGAAATTCGCCGCCATCGAATTTTGTTGCTGAATCCGCTTGGTCTCTTGGGTTCACAGCGGCGCCAAGATCGCGAGACTTGCTGCGCAAGGCCACCATAACTCGTTGAAAACTAAAAACTCCCTTTCTCCACCGGGCGGCGCTTTTGTTGCCAGCAAGCACAGATAGCTCGTTTTCACCCCCACGTTTTTTTGCGGACGCGCCGTGTGTCTGGTTTTTCAGGCTCTTTGAGTTCCTTTAAACCCAAAGCAATGGCAGCCTGTGAGACCCCGGTTTCGTGCGAGACCACAGATGTTCCCCCATAGTCAATGGCCATTGCTTCGGCGGTAAAGATCCTTCGGAGTCGCTCGTCAAGCAATGGCGCAACGAATTCAAATCGCCTTTTGATGAGTGTCCGATCCACGCGTTTCTATGGAGATTTGGAACAGGCATTGGTCGTTGACAATATCCGACGAACATAGTTACCTTCCAATCAATAATACCCCTTGCCAATCGCACAGGAACCAAGACCTTCGTCACCTGCGCCCTTCGCTCGGGGTATTGAGCTTGGGCCATAATGTAACATACCAATTTTATTGATACTTCTGGTGTGCCATGGGTGATTACGAGCTTCCGCATTTCCGAGTAACCGCTGCCCTCATCCCGGCCTACGGGCAGTTGTTCATCGCTCAACGTCCGCCAAACAAGAAGTTCGGGCTTTGCTGGGAGTTCCCCGGCGGCAAGGTTGATCCGCACGAATCCCTGGAACATTGCCTCCAGCGCGAGATCAAGGAAGAACTTAACTGGGACATCGAGGTTGGTGAACTCTTCGGGCACATCTGTCACGACCAGGCCGACTATCGGATTGATCTGTTCGCCTTTTGGATTTCGGTTTGCGGGGGTAGACTGGAATTGCGTGAGCACGTTGCCTGTAATTGGGTTCAGGTAGATGCCCTCCGCCGCTACACCTTCACCGAAGCAGACCGGCTCCTCATTGCCCGGCTTGAGATTTTACCAACTCTGCCTGACATGTCTTCGCTGCCTGCCACCGAATTCCGAGAAATCTGCGCCGCTTGCGATCCGCATCGAAAATCACCGAACCCAACGTTCGGACTTTGAACCAAGCTCCAGCTGAGAGTATCCAGCAGTGTCCGCCCCTTATCGGCCCAGCGCTAATTGGCTGTGAGGAACATGTTTTGACGGTCAAATCAATTGTCCCTTCCCTCCCAGATGATGGAAGAGGTTCGAAGTGCCCAAACTATTTCTTGACGGTTCCTTAAGCTCGCGATCAGCCTGCTTGGTCATCAGATGCAGCATTGACACAGATTGACCTTAAGGCGTCACACGAGACAACGATTCACAACGTCGCACAGGTTTCCATACAGGTTGTACGGATCTGCTGTTGTGGCTGGAGTAAGCTCTTCTCATCAACCGACAGTCGCTCCTCGTGCTGTTTGGTCATGCTCCCAAGCCTAAGACCTCTGTCTGTGCTTTATTCGTCGTCACCATGGCAGAGATGGACCCGGATGGGTATTCGCTCCATATCCATACTTTGGAGAATGTTGCTTTTCCCAACGGGGAGAATTTGCTATAGAGCCTGCAAGAGAACGGCACATCCAGGCCGATCTACATGGTAACGACCCCGGAGGGTCGAAGGCGCTTTGAGCGTCCCAGAGGAACGCGAAACCTTTATGAAACCGCTTGGACAGACACTTTTCCGATGTTCTAAGCGGCCATCTGTCATCGTCGTATCAAGGAGGCTTACACATTGAGTCCGTTTTACAAGAACCTGGCCTTATGGCTGGTGATCAGCCTGATGGTGATCCTGCTTTTCAATATGTTTAATCGCCCCCAGGAAGGGAGATTGGAAACCACCTACAGTCAATTTCTGGCATCGGTGGAGAAAGGCGAAGTGGCCCAGGTCACGATCCAGGGCAGCCGCATTTTCGGCAAACAGGTGGATGGAAAGGCATTCCAGACCTTCATGCCGCGGGACACCGATGTGATCAAGAAACTGACTGACAAGGGGGTGGAGATTCAGGCCAAGCCAGAGGAAGAGACCCCCTGGTACATGTCCATCCTGATCAGCTGGTTTCCCATGTTGCTCTTGATTGGGATATGGATCTTTTTCATGCGCCAGATGCAGGTGGGCGGGGGCAAAGCCATGAGCTTCGGCAAAAGCCGGGCCCGCCTGCTCAGCGAAAGCTCCAAGAAGGTCACCTTCCTGGATGTTGCCGGAATCGATGAAGCCAAGGAAGAATTGCAGGAGATTGTCGAGTTCCTTAAAGACCCGAAGAAATTCACCCGGCTTGGGGGCCGTATTCCCAAAGGGGTTCTGCTGGTGGGTGCCCCGGGAACAGGGAAGACGCTACTGGCACGCGCCATAGCCGGTGAGGCTGGGGTGCCATTTTTCAGCATCAGCGGTTCGGACTTCGTGGAAATGTTCGTTGGTGTGGGTGCCTCCCGGGTCCGGGATCTTTTCCTGCAAGGGAAGAAAAGCGCTCCTTGCATCATCTTTATCGACGAGATCGATGCGGTGGGCCGCCATCGCGGTGCCGGGCTCGGTGGCGGGCACGACGAACGCGAACAGACCCTCAATCAGCTCCTGGTCGAAATGGACGGTTTCGAATCCAACGAAGGGGTGATCCTTATCTCGGCCACCAACCGACCGGATGTGTTGGACCCGGCATTGCTGCGACCTGGGCGGTTCGACCGCCAGGTGGTGGTACCACTTCCGGATATCCGCGGCCGCGAAGGGATCCTCAAGGTTCACCTGCAGAACAAACCCCTGGCCACGGATGTGAACGTCCTGCAGCTGGCCAAAGGCACCCCCGGTTTTTCCGGCGCCGACCTCGAGAACCTGGTCAATGAGGCTGCTCTGCTCGCCGCTCGCCACGACAAGGATTCCATTGACATGGCCGTTTTCGAATCGGCCAAAGATAAAGTCATGATGGGTTTGGAGCGCAAGAGCATGATCATCAGCGAAGAGGATAAGCGCAACACCGCCTATCACGAAGCTGGTCACGCTCTGGTGGCACGCCTTCTGCCGCGCACCGATCCGGTCCACAAGGTGACCATTATCCCGCGTGGTCTCGCCCTCGGTCTGACCCAGCAACTACCCGAGGACGACCGTCACACCTATACCCGCGAATTTCTGCTGAATTCCATTTGCATCCTGATGGGAGGCCGGGTGGCGGAAGAACTGATCTTTCAGGAACGCACCACCGGGGCTTCCAACGACATCGAGCGGGCCACGCAACTGGCTCGACGCATGGTGTGCGAATGGGGCATGAGCGAGGGCATGGGGCCACTCACCTTCGGCAAGCGTGAAGAACAGATTTTCCTTGGCAGGGAGATCGCCCAACACCGCGATTACAGTGAACAAACCGCCATCACCATCGACCAGGAGGTGCGCAGTATTATGGAACAGAACTACCAGCGCGCCTATGATGTCCTTAATGACAATCTGGATGTTCTGCACGCCATGGCACAGGCGTTGTTGGAAAAAGAAACCATTGATGGCCAAGGATATCGAGCGAATCATTGGCGAGTTCAAACCTGAACTGCTCACAGCCGTGGTGGACGCACCGGAGATTGGATCTGCAGAGCTGTCCGGCGCTGCCTCAGGCGCGGTGGAGGCTGCTGATGGCGCCCCCAAGAGGCGACCGCGTTCGGGCAAGAAGGCGGCCGTCCCCACCGGCAAGACCGGATGAAGCAGCGGGGGATGAGTCTTCACGCACCGAAGACGATGACGACCCACAAAAACCTCTGGCCTGAGCAAGATCATGATCGACCATCCGCGAACGGCCCACTTGGCAACCGACCGGCCTTGGCGCCAGTGGCCTGTTTCTCTTGGTCCGGATTGCCGCGGGCCGCTCATCTTGATGTAACCACGGACAAATAGCGCAGATGGGAATCCAGCCGCGGAAAATCTATAGCTTGCGTCTCAAGAACAGAGCCATCACCCTGGGGGAACGTACCCTGCTCATGGGGGTGGTCAATGTCACCCCGGATTCCTTCTCTGACGGGGGATGCTTTCTGAGTGGCGACGCCGCTTTGCGCCAGGCTGAGGAACTCATCGCCGCTGGCGCCGACATCCTTGATATAGGCGGCGAATCCACCCGACCCTTTGCCGAGCCGGTCCCCATTGAAGTGGAATTGCAGCGAGTCATCCCCCTGATCGAAGGGATTCGGAAGTCCAGTGACCTTCCCATCTCCATTGACACGGTCAAGGCTGAGGTGGCCCGCCAAGCCCTGGCGGCAGGGGCGGACATCATCAACGATGTCACCGCGCTTCGAGGTGATCCAGCAATGGTGAAGTTGGCCGCGACCGCCGGGGTCCCGCTGATCCTGATGCACATGCAGGGAAGCCCTCAGACCATGCAGGTCAACCCCCACTATGGCTCGCTTTTTTCGGAAATCATCGCCATGCTGGAGGAACGGATTCAATTCGCCGTCCACAACGGCGTGGCTCGTGATCAGATCATGGTGGATCCTGGCATCGGGTTCGGCAAGACGGTTACTCACAACCTAAAGCTGGTACGTGACCTGGAACGATTCCAAGTGCTGGATCACCCCCTGCTGTTGGGCACTTCGCGCAAGCGCTTCATTGGCACCATCCTGGATCGTCCTGTGGAGGATCGTGAGATAGGAACCGCGGTGGTGCACGCTTTCGCCATCGCAGCCGGGGTGCACGTACTGCGCATTCATGATGTAGCCTTTCATCGCCAGGTGGCCCTCATGGGAGATGCTTTGCGCAACGGCCATGGTCACCAGAGTTAGCGCTGGCTGTGCCATGTGGAGCTTCGCATTGTCCGGAGCAGTTTACAGCTGACCGTTTATGTCAATTGCAGTCATAAGAGCGTGCCGCAGTGCACGCCATTTAGCGCGCCAGCGACCGTCCACCGTCCCGGCGGGGCGGAATTGGCCGTTGTGAGCGGATGGTCCGCGTGCTTGGTTGCGTTCAATAACGCCCGGGGCCTTTCGGTTGCCCTGGTATTTATTAGGAGCATTCGTATGGGTGATTTGTTTGGAACCGATGGTGTTCGAGGGATTGCCAACCAGCATCCCATGACCATCGATCTGGCCATGAAGATCGGCTGCAGCACGGCGCACATCTTTAAAAACCAGCTCCGCCGCCCCAAGGTTGTGATCGGCAAGGACACTCGGCTGTCCGGATACATGATTGAAAACGCCATTGCTTCCGGGATCTGCTCCATGGGGGTGGATGTTTTGCTGGTGGGACCGTTGCCAACCCCGGGGATTGCCTTTATCACCACCAGCATGCGCGCCGATGCCGGCATCGTTATTTCAGCATCGCACAATCCGTTTGAATACAATGGCATCAAGATTTTCTCCGGCGACGGATTCAAGCTGCCCGATGAGATGGAAACGCGTATCGAACAGCTCATTCTGAGCGGTGAGCTGGATCGCATCGTGCGCCCGGAGCCGACTGAGATCGGCCGAGCCCGCCGGATCGACGACGCCCAGGGCCGCTATGTGGTGTTTCTCAAGAGTAGCTTCCCACGAGACC
This sequence comes from uncultured delta proteobacterium, assembly GCA_963828705.1. GTDB lineage: Bacteria > Desulfobacterota > Syntrophobacteria > Syntrophobacterales > Syntrophobacteraceae > CAWDJT01. The sequence continues at coordinate 20,353 of CAWHGA010000043.1, read as the reverse complement.
TGACCCTGTCGGGTTTGCGCGTGGTCATCGACTGCGCGCACGGGGCCGCCTATCGGGTAGCGCCGGCAGTCTTCGAAGAACTGGGCGCCGAAGTGATTGTCACCGGCAATGAACCCAACGGCAAGAACATCAACGAGACCTGCGGTTCGCTGTATCCGGATCACATGGCGATGCTGGTCCGTGCCTATCACGCTAATCTGGGGTGTGCCTTCGACGGCGATGCCGATCGGGTCATCTTTGCCGACGAGAAGGGCGAAGTCCTCGACGGTGACCATCTTATGGCCATCTGCGCGGCGCACCTGCTGAAACACGATCGGCTCAATCGCAAGACGCTGGTGGCCACGGTGATGAGCAACATGGGGCTGGAAGTGGCGCTGCGCAACGCCGGGGGCACTCTGATTCGCACTGCAGTCGGAGACCGCTACGTGGTGGAGCAGATGTGCCAAGGCGGTGTACAACCTGGGGGGAGAACAGTCCGGACACCTCATATTCCTGGACTACAACACCACCGGGGATGGCATTTTGTCGGCCCTTCAAGTGGCGGCAGTCATGTTGCGCGAGAATCGTCCGCTGTCCGAATTGAAGCGGATCATGCAGCGTTATCCGCAAAAAATGATCAACGTTCGAGTGCAGCAGCGCAAACCCATTGATACCATCCCGGAAGTGATGGCCTCGGTGCGCCACCACGAACAACGCCTGGGGAACGAAGGGCGCATCCTGGTGCGTCCGTCCGGGACCGAACCGGTGGTACGGGTCATGGTCGAAGGCATCGACCAGAATCAAATAGAAGCCATCGCTGAAGAACTGGCGCACAGCATCCGCCAACATCTGGGGGAATAAGCCGCACCGCATGAATGACTCAAGGCATTAGGTGCAGGAGCGCAGAGCTATGGCTTCAGGCTGGAGACTCCAGACTCGACAGCAGGTCACACCGATTGAAGAATATTCCGATTTGAGAAGGCACAGCTTGTGGCAAAGGAGTGCGGTCCCACCGCGGCAGGATTCCAGCCTGCCATCCGAGGAACGGACAGCGAGGTTCTAGCTCCCAGCAGGATATTGAATCCCTAGTCCTGCTGAGTTCCCAGAAATAGACTGCAGTCCCCTTACAGAAGTAGGGATTGATACTAAGGAATTAACATGCTGCTGGTCATGGATGTGGGTAACACCAACACCGTACTGGGTCTGTTTCGAGACGACGAACTGATGCACGACTGGCGGATTCGCACCGAGGTAAATGCTACGGTGGATGAGTTCGGCGTCCTATTTCGCAATCTCTTTATCTCCTGCGAGGTAAAAACCAGCGATGTCACCGACATTGCCATTTCTTCGGTGGTCCCGCCCATCATCAATACTCTGGAGGGCTTCTGCCACAAGTATTTCCATGTCACACCGCTGATTGTCGGCCCCGGAATTCGCACCGGGATGCCGATTTTCTACGACAACCCCAAGGAGGTTGGGGCCGATCGCATAGTCAATGCCGTGGCTGCCTATGAAACCTTCAAACAGGCCACCATTGTGGTGGACTTCGGCACAGCCACAACCTTTGACTACGTGTCGGAACGCGGTGAATACCTCGGTGGTGTTATCAGCCCGGGGATTATGATTTCCTGTGAAGCCCTGTTTCAGAAAGCATCGAAGTTGCCGCGCGTGGAGATCTTTGCTCGTCCCCGTTCCATTCTCGCCAAGAACACCATTGCTTCCATGAATGCCGGGATTGTCTACGGCTATGCCGGGCTGGTGGAAGGGATCGTGGCGCGCATGAAGGCAGAAGCCAAGAAGGACCTCAAGGTGGTCGCCACCGGTGGACTGGCCACGCTCATCGCCAGCGAATGCCCGGCCATCGACGAGGTGGACGACTACCTGACCCTCAAAGGGCTCAAGATCATTTTTGAACGGAATCGCAAAAGCTGATGGGCGTTACGCGCAAGGCCAAGTCGACTGGCGAAGGCATGCGGCCACGGCCCTTGCGTCCTGGTGACCGGATCGCCCTGGTGGCCCCGGCAAGCCCCTTCGACCCGGAGATTCTGGGTCGCGCCTCGGACTTTCTGGAACGCAGCGGGTTCCAGACGATCGTCGGCCGCCATAGCTTTGACCGCATTGGATATTTGGCGGGACCGGACGTTGCGCGCAGCGAGGATCTGCTTGACGCTCTGAGCGACCCTTCCATTTCCGCCGTTTTCTGCATCCGCGGCGGCTACGGTAGTGGTCGCCTTCTGCCCTATTTGCCCTTTTACTTCCCTTAGAAACCGCCCTAAAATTCTTGTCGGCTACAGCGACATCACCTTTCTCCACCTGGCTTTCTGGAGAACTGTGCGTTGGGTCACCTTTCACGGTCCTAACCTGGTGGAATGGGAAGATGAGGCTTCGGGCCGAAGCCTCGAATTCCTCGCCGGCTTGCAGGGTGATCGCACCTTTTCGTGGCAGTTGGACGCAGCTCAGGTTCTACGCCCCGGTCTGACATCCGGAATTCTTTTGGGCGGCAACCTTACCTGTCTTAACCACCTGCTGATGACACCCTTTTGCCCCGACTTTCAGGGAACGCTCCTGATGCTGGAAGACCGTGGCGAAGCGCTCTATCGCCTTGACAGGCAAATCACGCAACTGCGCCTGGCCGGGTTATTCGACCGGATCGCCGGGCTGATCCTGGGACAATTCCAGGACTGCGGTCCTGTCGAGGATATCTGGGAAATGGTTTTGAACCAGGTGAGGGCCTATTCCTTTCCGGTGATAGCAGGGCTTCCCTTTGGCCATGGTTCGGCCAACGACCTGTTGCCGCTAGGCATCGACTATTCCTTGAATACCTATGAAGGCCTTCTTCGGGCTGAAGAGCAACCCTTTGTCCAATAACCTGGAAGATGCTATCCATGCACGACTGACACCGCTATTCCAGGATGCGCTGGCGGAACGCGTCTTCTCCGGTGCAAGCGTCCTGGTGGCTGGGGCGGCAGGGGTTTTGTTCGAAGCAACCTATGGCACGGTGAGCTTCGCCCCCGAGGCTGCGCCGGTGACCCCGGGTACCTGGTTTGACCTGGCGTCGTTGACTAAACCCATTGTGACTGCCTCCCTCACCATGGCCGCGGTTTCTCAGGGATGGCTGCAGCTGGACGCTCCCTTGGAGCAGTTGTTGGCGCATCGATCGGTACCACCTGACAAAGGCGCCATCACCTTGCGCCAGATTCTTAACCACTGCTCAGGATTGCCCGCCTACCAGCCTTATTATCGACAACTCAATGAAATTGCCGCCGCCGATCGCCGGGAGACCCTTCTGACCTGGGTTCTGCAAGAACCGCTGCTCGCCCCACCCCAGACGGTCTGCGCCTACAGTGACCTGGGGTTTATGGTACTGACCGAAGTCCTCGAGCACACTCTGGCTATGCCGCTGGATTCGGCCGCTTACAGATTCCTGTTCGAGCCGGCGGGAATTGAGGAGCTGCGGTTCCTTCCCGAGGTCGGAAGGAACCCTGGTTCAGCAGCGTTGCCTCAAACCGCACTGAGCGATCAGGCAGATGGAACGGTGCGGCCGCGGTTTGCCCAGACCGAATGGTGCCCGTGGCGCCTGCGTCTTTTGGATGGTGAGGTACACGATGAAAACACCTTCGCCTTGGGAGGCGTGGCCGGGCATGCGGGGCTTTTCGGCACAGCTCGGGCCGTGCACCGTTGGCTGGCTCAGCTTTGGGCTATTCACGACGAGCTGACCACCAGCCCATGGATCGACTCATCGGTGATACGGGCCTTCTGGCAGAGGCAAAATCTCGTGGCCGGCAGCACCTGGGCACTCGGTTTTGACACTCCCAGCGCCACCGGTTCCAGCACTGGAGAACATCTTTCAACCCATAGCGTCGGCCACTTCGGTTTCACCGGCACATCTTTTTGGCTGGATCTGGATCAGGAAGTCCTGATTATTCTCCTCACCAACCGGATACATCCGAACCGTAACAACCAGGCCATCAAGGCCTTTCGCCCGCACTTTCACAACATCATCATGGACACACTCTATGCCCGATAACAACATCAAATCGCTATATCTTATGGGGATCGGCGGCATCGCCATGGGGACTTTGGCCACCATGCTCAACGAGAAGGGCTACCATGTGGTCGGGTCCGACCAGAACCTGTACCCGCCCATGAGCACCCATTTGGAAAAACTCTCCATTCCCCTATGTCACGGATATGCCGCCGAACACCTGGAAATCCACCGGCCGGATCTGGTCATCATCGGCAACGTGATTCGCCGTGACAACCCCGAAGCGACTTATGTCTTAACCAAAGGCATTCCCTATGTTTCCATGGTGGATGCCATCGACCGGTTCTTCCTTTGCCACCACGAAAGCCTGGTGGTGTCGGGCACCCACGGCAAGACCACGACTTCGGCCCTGTTGGCCTGGGTGCTGGAATGTGCCGATTTCAACCCGAGTGCCCTCATCGGCGGTTTTGTCAAGAACTGGCAGCGCAGCTACCGACTGGGACAGGGACGCTACATGGTCCTGGAAGGCGACGAATATGACACCGCCTTCTTTGACAAGACCCCCAAGTTTCTCCACTACCGCCCGCAGATCGGGGTTATCACCAGTATCGAATTCGATCATGCCGACATCTATGCGGACTTTGAGGCGGTGATGAGCGCTTTTCGGAGCTTTGTCGGGATCATTCCCGAAGGCGGTGAGCTGGTATTCAATGCCGATGATAGCCACTGTCGAGTGGCCAGTGCCGGCTGCCGAGGAAAGGTATGGAGCTACGGAGAGTCAGCCGATGCAAACTACCGGTTGCTGGATGTTGAGTATGGGTCGGGTGAGGTCCATTTCCGTTATCGTGACCCGCAGGGTACTATCAGGTCCATGCTGTCCCGCCTTCCAGGTCGCCACAACCTGCTCAACACCCTGGCCGTACTGGCGGTCACTTCCCGCATCGGGATTGACCCGGATCGAGTTCAGGAAGCCCTGCTTCGCTTTCAAGGAGTCAAACGCCGTCAGGATGTGCTGGGAGAAGTGGACGGGATCGTGATCATTGATGATTTCGCCCACCACCCCACCGCGGTGCGGGAAACCCTCGAAGCCATCAGCCACTTCTATCCGGGACGCCGTCTCTATGCGATGTTTGAACCGCGCAGCAATTCAAGCCGCCGTAAAGTCTTTCAGGAAGCTTACGGGGAGGCCTTCGATCGCGCCGATGTGATCGCCATCAAGGAACCACCGGATCCCGGGAAGGTTCCTGTGGATGAGCGCCTTGACACCCAGCGATTGGTCGCCGACATCTGCCGGCGCGGAAGAGAAGCCTATCTTTTTAATGATGTTAACCCCATGGTGGATTTCGTGCTAGACCGATGCCGAGCAGGGGATGTCCTCCTGGCCATGAGCAATGGCAGTTTCGATGGCTTGCCGCAGCGTTTGTTGGCCGCTCTCGAGACCAAAGCCAACCTTTCTGGCCATTCACCACTGGGGCTGTGAGGAGTACCACCCATGGCTCAGATTCTCCTGCACACATGCTGCGGCCCGTGCACCATCGTTCCCCTTCGGGCTCTGCGTGCCCAGAACCTGGATGTCCACGGTTTTTTCTTCAACCCCAACATTCACCCATACCTGGAGTTCGAGCGGCGTCTCGAAGCCCTGCAACAATTGGCTGCAATGCAGGAACTGCCTCTTATTGTCCGCGCCGACTATGCCCTCGATGACTTTCTCCGTCAGGTGGTCTTCCGCGAACAGGACCGCTGTCTGATTTGCTATTCCATGCGTCTGGAAGCGGCGGCGCGTCTTGCCAAGAAGAGCCGCTTTGCCGCCTTCACCACCACCCTGCTCTACAGCAAACACCAAAAGCACGAACTGGTCTGCGCGGTGGCTCGAGATGTGGCGGCCCGCACTGGTGTGCCGTTCCACTACGAGGATTTCCGGGTGGGCTGGAAGGAAGGTCAGGAGGCGGCCAAAGATCTTGGCCTTTATCGCCAGCAGTATTGCGGTTGCATCTACAGCGAAAAGGAACGCTTCCACCCGAAGAATCGCAAAACTGCCCGGGCCTAGAGTCGTGCAAGGATTCTTGCGTTGATGACTTGATATCTATTGTTGCCTTCTGACGAGGCCTCAGCACAAAATGGATCCACTTCGCATAAACCAGCTACACCCGTTCACCCGGACACATCAGGCGGGAAAGCTAGAATCTTACCACGAGTTTGTTTGGCTCACGAATCCCGGTCATTTCTATATTGCTCAATCAACGTTATGGCCCGCTGGGCCAGACTGCTTGTTTCTGGCTTGGTAATCTGATCGTCGGCACCCACCGAATGACCCTTGTGCAGATGTTTCTCGTTGATGAGCGACGAGAACAGGATGACCGGCAGCGCCTGTAGGACGGGGTCTTTCTTGATCGACTGGCACAGAGTGTAGCCATCCATTTGCGGCATCTCGACATCTGATACCACTATCTCGACATAGTCATTGATCGGCCGCCCTTCTCGTTGCGACTGAGCTTTCAGTTCTTGCAGTCTTCTCCATCCGTCGCTGCCATCGCCGGCTGTTTCAACGCTGAAACCCGCTTTCTTAAGATTGTGGCAAGGATGTTTCTAATGGAGGAGGAATCATCAACTATCAACGCCTTATGTTGAATACCAGCGGCCACTGTTTCTGCTGTTGTGTCCTCTCTGACAGCTGATTCCGGATTGAGTTCAGATAGAATTTTTTCCATGTCGATAAGTAAGATATTACGGTCTTCGACCTTCACGATACCGGTGATTGAACTGTTAAACGAGCCAAGAATGGAACCAGCCGGTTCGATTTGTCCCCAGGCCAGCCGGTGAATCCGATTGACGCCGGAAACCACAAAGGCCATGGCAGTTCGGTTGAATTCCGTAACGATAGCCAGTGGATTGATTTCTCCATCGGGCCTCTTCTTGCCCAACCGCATCGCCAGGTCAACAAGAGGAATCACCCTGCCCCGCGAAATAAATGTTCCCAGCATACCAGGAGGAGCCATAGGGATTGTCGTAACAACTGGTTCTTGAATAATCTCCACAACCTTGGCCACGTTAATCCCGTAGCAACCACGATATGCCTTTCCCGCTTCAATCAACTCATCGAGATAGAATTCCACAATCTCCATCTCATTGGTGCCTGCCGCCAGCAGGATGCCAGTTTGCTGTGCCATAATGGACTCTCCCCAAGACCATAAGCTAACTGGCCTATATGCTAGAAAAAATATCAGTCACCGCGAAATGAATATTTCCAATTCATTTTAGTAGTTTATACTTATTTGCAATCAACACAGCTTCCACAGGAATGACAGAAAGAGTATTCTGATTTTCTGATCCCTATGTTGAACAGGGGTCCTGGATCCCTCCGCATTGAAGGTCGGGTTCTCATTCAATGGCAGCGATACTTGTCAAGAAGCGGCCCTCGATCCTTCGCCGACGGATAAAGCCAACCTGGAGCCTTCCTCCTTGGGTCTATATAGCTTTCGGCATTCCGCTTCTTGAGGTTTAATTTGAAAAACTCGGAGACCTCCGAGTTCCTAAGAATGTGGCCTTCTGAGGGTACAAGTCGGGTATTACCGGCTGGCGTTGAACTCCATCAGGGTGGGAATCGTGACCCGGCGTATAGCCGACAGGGCGATATGGGTTGGCAACACGAAAGATTAGCCAGGAGAAGTCTCGGGTCAGGCCCGCATCCCCGCTCACCGTCGGCGTGCAGGGGGTGATGTCACCGAGGGACAGTTTTGAACCCGCTGATATTCCTTGCGAAAACTGCTAATAACTACCGCCTCGTTGGCGATGCCAGCAAACCGTTCCCTGACCAGCACTGCCCCTTCCGCATCAATTCCCACCCAACGCCGCTTTTTCACTTCCGCCACGACAAAGGTGGTGCCGCTGCCTCCGAAGGGATCCAAAACGATATCGCCCTCATGGGTAGCCAGTTCGAGAATCCGGTCCAGCAGTTTGAGCAACGGTGCCCTAGCCAGCATCGCCTTCTTGATCCTGGCATTCGGCTTCGGCGACATATCGGTCCAGAGATCCGTCATGCGCACGATCTGGGCTGCTGCCCGCCTTTTTTCTGCGATTCGCCGCGCGATGATCCCTGTTGCAGGACGGGCATACTTCCCGAAGCAGACGGTCCGGATGAAACGCGCGGGGACGTTCACCCTTACAGTAATACAGCACCGAACGGTGGCTGGATTGCAAGTAGCTGGGTCGCGCTGGCCCCCGCTCCATTTCCACCGCTATCCAATGACGCAACGACAAACGATGACCCAGGTAAGGGGCCAACAGCACATTAAGGTTCGGTTCATTGACCAGAAACAGGCCGGCGCCCGGCTTTAGGAGCCGAATGCATTCCTGCAGCCAGGTTTCGCACCACAGAAGATAACTCACTTGCCGATCAGCCTCGCCCAGGTCGGGAAAGAGTTTTTCCATATCGGTAGGCGGCGCAGCAAAGATGAGATCGATGCTGTCGCTTTCCATATGCGGCATCAACTGGAGACAATCGCCTTGGTAGAGGCGCCCCAGATCGGTACTGAAAGCCAGCTTGGGGAGGCCCTCCACCGGCTGAGGCTCGATCATGTCGGCGCGGATAATCTCAAAAACACGTCCGGCATGACGCTGGAGCGCGTGCAAGACCGATTCATCGAGGATGCCCATATGGAGCAGCAGTTTGGCGGGGGATAGGTTGGCGACAATGCAGATCCGATCCAGATCATGTCCGGATGGCGCGGTGTTGGTGTCGTTGTAGAACCCCAGCCGTTCAACTGGTACGCCGGTTTGTGCCGCGAAGCTCAACAACGCGGATTCATCGTCGGCAATACCCAGAGCCGAGAAAAAGCCTTTCACCGCTTTCATTCTGAAGTCTCCGCAATACAAGATGATTCATCGCTATTTCGTAACACGCAGGAGATTTCGCACGGGATCATATGGTTCTAGCCGCACGGTCCCACCCTCCCAGCAACACCGGGGAAGGCGACGAAGATAGACTCGTCTCCACGCGGGAAGTCTTTCACCTCCCCAGATGATGCCGCAGTTCACCACAAGGGTGCACCGAGTTCCCAGGAAACACCATTTCATCAGCCCCCAAGCTAAGGAGTGCAACTGATGCTCCTGTCCCGCGATTTCAATTCTTCAGGATCCGGGCGTCCACCACCACGATCCCATCGCCGTAGGCAAGCACAGGGTTGAGATCGATTTCCATGATGTCGGGGAACTGCTCGGCAATCTGAGCGAGTTTGAGCAGCCCGCTCACCAGGGCCTTTTCATTGACCTCCGGCTGCCCGCGAAAACCCTTGAGCAGTGGAGCGCTGCGGATTTCATGGAGCATCTTGAAGGCTTCTTCCTCGGCAAGCGGCAGCAGACGCATGGTCACATCGCGGAACAACTCGACATTGATTCCTCCCAAGCCGAAGATGATGACTGGGCCAAACTGAGGGTCGCGCGACATGCCCATGATGAGTTCCAGCCCCGACGGCGCCATGGAGCTGACAACTCCACCATTGACCCGCGCTTCAGGAAAAAGATTTTTGGCTTTGTCCATCATCTCGTGGTAGGCGAGGCGCACGTCATTACCGGAGAGCAGGTTGAGGCGCACGCCACCGACATCGGATTTGTGCAGGATGTCCGGCGAATCGATCTTGAGGGCCACGGGAAAACCCAGCTGATAAGCGGCATGGACGGCCTTGCCGGGGCTTTCCGCGAAACGGCTGCAAATGCAGGCGAATCCCTGCGCTTCCAGAAACTGGAAAGAAGCGTAAACGCTCAATTGCTCCCGTCCGGACGCCATCGGATAGGTGGTCAGGGCCGGTTTGACCTTGTATTTGGCCGGAACCACCTGGGCCAAGGCGCGGATGCCGCGTTCAGGCGACGGATAGACCGGCACGGCATTTTGGTGCATCTTGAGCCGTTCCATCCGCTCCACTTCGGCCCCGCCCAAAAACATCACCAACTCATTGGCCCCAGAAGTCACCACCTGGGATGCATCGACGATGGGATCGCCAAAAATGATCCCTAAGGTATCGTAGTAGGGCCTGGCCAAATCGATAACCTGCTGGAACATGGCGGCATTGGCATCTCCGGTGAGATCCAGAGGGTTCGCACGGCTGGCGTACGCCGGGACGACCCCTTCGAGCTTAGCCGCCAAGTCCGCGGGAAGCGGTGCCACTCCGATCCCTTCCCGTTCAGCTGCGTCGGTGCCCAAAATGGCAGCTCCGCCGGAGGTGGTGATAAACAGGATGGAATTTCCTTTCGGCGGGGTCAGGTAAGCATAGGCTTTGGCGAAATCATAGAACTCTTCGATGGTTTCAGCTCGACACACGCCGTGGCGACGAAACAGCGAGGTGTAAATGGCATCAGCCCCGGCCAGAGATTTGGTATGGGACTCGGCCGCGACCTTGCCCTTTGGAGTGCGGCCGGATTTCAACACCACCAGAGGTTTGGTCAACTTCTGAATGGCCTTTTCAAAGCGCAGCGGCTCCTTGAGCCCTTCGAGGTACACGGCAATGACGCGGGTGTTGGGTTCCTTTTCGAAGTATTCGATCAGATCGGTTTCATCGACGTCGGCGCGATTGCCCAGGCTGACGAAGGTGGACACTCCCAGTTCTTCGGCCGAAAACCAATCCATCATGGCCGCACCGACAGTGCCGCTCTGGCTGATCACGGCCACCCGACCCTGGCGTGTCAGCAGCGGCCAGGACGCACACAAGGGATGGTAGGGATTATTTACCCCCTGGCAGTTGGGACCAATGAGCCGTACTCCGTGCTCCCGTGCCGTCTGGACGCAGTGTCTCCTGGAGTTTCTCGCCGTCGGCACTGGCTTCGCTGAACCCGCCGGAAATGATGATGGCGGCGCTGATCCCCTTTTGGCCACAATCCTGGATAGCCTGCGGAACCAGTCGAGCCGGAATGATCACCACGGCCAAGTCCACCAACCCGGGAATATCCTTGACATTCCGAAAACAACTGTGGCCCAGTATGCGCTCGCTCTTAGGATTGATCGGGTAGAGCGCCCCGGGATAACCGCCCTCGGAAAGGTTTTTCAGGATCTCATGCCCCAGTTTACCGGGGCTTTCCGATGCACCAATCACGGCCACACTGGCTGGATGAAAAAACGCCCGCAAGTCGTCCGAACCCATGGCATCCTCCTCGCTGAACCGCATCTGGATGAGCACAACCCAACGGCTCACCGTCCCGACAATTTATGCCCCAGCCGCCTTGCTCGCTTTTTCGGCCACTCGCGCGTTGAACTTGTCTGCCACAATGATGAAGCGCTCGTGAGTTGCTTCACCTATCTTCTCCACTTGGTCGAAGGCTTCCAGCTGAAAAACGAGTTTTCGGCCTTCAACGGCCACGATTTCTGTCCTCACGCGCACTTCCATCCCCAGCGGGGTCGCCGCCAAGTGTTTGAGATTCATGGAAATGCCCACGGATTGCTCGCCGGGATTGAGATGCTGGTCAATGAGTTCGGCGGAAACCTGCTCCATTAGCCCGCCTAAAATGGGAGTAGCAAAAACATCGGGAAGGTTAGCATAGAAACGGCGTGCAGAATGTTCTGGCTGGGTCTTGATCTTCAACTCATGGCTCATCCCTGGCTGGAATACGGTACTCATAGCATGTCTCCTCGCAGGTTGGTGTTTACTTACCGCCGTTAACGTCAAGAAGGACGATACCAGTTCGCGCTGGTTCATTGTGGGGAAAAGGCCCCTTCGGGGTCTGCACCGGGACGTGAACCAACAGAGCAAGAGGCTATCACTTCCCTGCCGACGCAAGAGCCACAGTGTTGGGTCGTGATGAGATCGTGAAAGAGCGAATGGAAAACAACTCCCGACAAAGCTAAAAACCGTTGTTATTCTTCCAAATGGCTGGAAGCATGTCAAGCGTTCATAAACAAGCGGGGATCGGCAGGCTCGTTAGTCCACCTCCTGATCTCACACCTTTCCATCACCCCACAGCACCACGATTTATGTTTGACTTGCCGGGCATTTTTGTGGACTATCGGTGCCGGTCTGGGTGTCAGACTGGCAGACAGCCCGATTTTGGGAACGTCGCTGCAATTGCCCGTTCCCGGCCGGGGATGATCCCGTCGCGGGAGGGGTCAGCCCTTTGTTTTGAATCGCGTCTATCCTTTGCCCACCTTGCATTGGCACAAGGCGCCGGGACTTTGGGGCGGGGTAACAACCTGCTTTCGGGATCGGCCCTGACTGGAGCCGTCTTGTCACCAGTCGCTCAACAACCACAGACAAACTGGGGAGGCAGGGAGGAGACAATAATTATGTTAAAGAGAGTGTTAATGGCGGTTTTGGCTCTGTCCGTGATGGCCGCTTGGGGATGCGGGAAAGCTTCTCACTCAGCAAAGATCGACAGCGCCGCGCCTGCTCCAATCGGTGCACGCATTAAGGTGGTTGACGTTTCCAATGATAGCAAAGCCCTGCCTGACGTCGACATGATCGGGTTGCTATGGGACTCGCTGAAGGAACAACTCCACAAGGATGGCATGCTCTGGACCAAGGATGCGGTCGGGACGCCACTGCTCCTGGAAGCCCATATCGTCAAATACCAAAAAGGCGATGACATCCAACGTTGGCTCGTGCCGGGCGTGGGTAAGACGCTACTCGCAGTGCGTTGTGACGTAAAGGATGGCGACCGATTGGTGGCGTCAGTCGAGGTGCAGCGCAGCATCGCTTTTGGGGATGGGATCTATTATCGAGCCTGGAAACAGATCTTTGTGCAAGTCGCCGAAGATGCCGTGCGGGAATTGCGAAGCCGGCTTCGCGGTTCGTGATTGAACCCTGGGCGTTGATATCAGGAACTATAGATCTAGTTGCCGAACCTCGCTCGCCTTGGTTTACAGCACCGGGGTCACGACTCCGTTGGCGTTCGATTCACACACCCTCGCTTGTGCGGGCTCCCGTCAATTCCGGGTTGTCCATGGATGAGCGTCACGATTTGTAGCCTTCAGCGGGCGAGCCTAACCCCGCGCGCAACAGTCCGGGCTGTGGGTTTCTCGTAGGGGCTCTCCCGCCGCTGGCGCATGCGCGTCATCTCCAGCATTTCCCATGTGTCTATAAACGGAGCGCTTCGGCCTTCATCCTGGCCAATTCCTGACGGGCAATGGTGCCAATGAAGTTATCGCGTTTGTGATCAAGGCCTTTTGTCAGGAAGGTGATAATATCATCACTGCGGACAAGACCCTGGAAGCCTTGGCTGAAGCTATCACAGCAATCCTCACCAATGGGGTGCAGCCAGTTCACACAGAATCGAGGGGCCGAAATGGGTAGGTTTCTGTTGGCACCTTGGCGTTTTGGCCTGAGAATAGGTGTAGCCTCAGCTAGGCGCCTGAACCATTTCAGCAGCGAGGTTGTCAACCCTTGAAAACCAGGTCGCACACTATATTTTGGATGCTCTTATTCGCCGTTACGGTTGTCGCGGCTGGAACTGCGACAACCGTAACGGCTGCAGAAACGCTCCGAAAAAAAGTTACGCTGATCCCGCAGTGGCAGCCGCAAGCTCAATTTGCCGGCTATTACGTTGCCCTTGAGAAGGGTTTCTATCGCAACCAGGGAATCGATCTGAACATCCTTCGCGGCGGTCCGGAATCCCCCCCTTCCCGACTGTTGCTCGAGGGACAGGCGGATTTCGGCACCATGTTTCTTTCCACCGCCATACAGCGCAGCGCCGGTGGAGTCCAATTGGTCAATATCGGCCAACTGGTGCAGTGTTCGTCGCTCATGCTGGTGGCCAGGAAGTCGAGCGGGATTTTTATCCCCAAAGACATCGAGGGCAAGCGTGTCGGTCTCTGGGGGGCAGAATTTCAGATCCAGCCGCTGGCTTTTTTTCGCAAGCACCACCTCATGGTGACGGTCGTTCCCCAGGCGGCTACGGTCAACTTGTTCCTTCGTGGCGGCGTCGAGGTTGCTTCGGCCATGTGGTACAATGAGTATCACATGTTCCTCAATGCCGGCATCGATCCGGACGAACTGAACACCTTCTTCTTTTTCGACTACAACATGAACTTTCCGGAAGATGGCATTTACTGCCTGAAGACCACCCTTGAGCGGGATCCGGAGCTGTGTTGCCGCTTTGTGCAGGCATCCCTGGATGGATGGCGCTATGCTTTTGAGCATCCCGATGAGGCCCTGGACATCGTCATGAAATATGTGGATGAAGCCAACATAGCCACAGACCGAACCCATCAACGCTGGATGTTGGACCGCATGCGCGACCTCATGATCAATCCCCGGTGCGCTCGTCTCGATGGAAACACCCAGGTCGCTCCAGCTTCGATCAAGCCGGCAATGGCCGATGCCGGCTTCGGGATCCTCAAGAAAACCGATTACCAGCGCGTTGTCCAAGAACTCCAGAAGGCCGGCCTGGTCGGCCAAGTTCCCAACTTCGCCGAATTCTACCGAGGATGTTCTGACGCCCATGAAGAATAGAGGCCTGGCCTTCCGGCTCAGCGTGCTCATACTGGTGACCACCACCGCCGTTTTTACGGCTGCCTTTGCCTACAACTATCATTTCTCCAGGAAGGCCGTATTGAAAATCGTTGAAGAAAACGCAAGAAATCTTACATTTTCAACAATTTATAAGATTGAATCGGTTCTTCGAAGCGTTGAAAAGATCCCTCGTCATCTGGCTTCCCGTGTGGAAAAACGTCGTTTCAGTCGTGACGAACTGGTGGACATGATCCGCGGCGTTGTGGCTGAAAACCAGGAAATTTTTGGAGCTGCTGTCGCTTTTGAACCCTTTGCCTTCGACCCTGCCTGTCAGTATTTTTCGCCCTATGCCTACCGAGACAGCGGGGGGTCTATCAGAAGTCTGACCCTGGATGAAGCGACTCACCCGTACTCTGCCTGGGATTGGTACCAGATCCCCAGGGAGCTCAAACGAGCCATCTGGAGCGAGCCCTACTATGATGAGGACGGCGGCAACATCGTCATGACCACCTATTCTGTTCCAGTCTTCCTGCGGGAAGGTGGCCAGATGAAGTTGCAGGGGGTTGCCACTTCCGATGTGTCACTCGCCTGGCTCAAAGACATCGTTTCCTCGGTGCGGATCTACCAGTCGGGGTATGCCTTTGTGATCTCACAAAACGGCGTTTTTGTGACCCACCCGGATGAACGGCTGATCATGAGGAGCAGCATCTTCAGCGTCGCTGAAGCTCAGGGTGACCAGCGTCTGCGCCGCCTGGGGCGGGCGATGATCCGCGGGGGCGAGGCTTTCGTGCCAGTCCGCGACTTTGCTACAGGTAAGGACTCCTGGCTGTATTTTGCACCGCTTCCCGCCAATGGCTGGTCGGTGGGTGTGATCTTCCCGGTGGCAGAGTTGTTTGCCGACATTCACGAACTCAGTCAAGAGGTCATCTTCATTGCCATCACCGGTATTGTTGTTCTGCTCCTTGCCGTCGTCTTGATTTCTGCGACCATCACCAGCCCCTTGCGCCATCTGGACCGAACCGCCTCTCAAATCGCTCAGGGCAACCTCGATGCTGAGCTTCCCGACGTTCCGGCCAATAATGAGATCGGCCGGTTGACTCGCTCCTTTGCCAACATGAAGGTTGCTCTCAAAGAACATATCAACAACCTGGCTGCAACCACTGCGGCCAAGGAACGCATCGAAAGCGAACTCAAGATTGCCCGGACGATTCAGATGAGCTTCCTGCCCAAGGGGTTCCCGTCCTTTCAAGAGCGCGATTTTTTTGATGTCTACGCCACCCTCGAACCCGCCAGAGAAGTAGGCGGTGACCTCTATGACTTTGCCCTTTTGGACGACGATCACCTCTTCATTGCCGTCGGCGATGTGTCCGATAAAGGTGTACCGGCGGCGCTGTTCATGGCGGTGACCAAAACGCTCCTCAAAGGTATGGCGGAACTTCGCCTGACACCCGCGGAAATCCTCCAACGGGCGAACATCGAACTCTGCCGCGAAAACGACTCCCTCATGTTTGTTACGGTTTTCTGTGGCATCTTGAACTTCAAGACCGGCTGGCTATGCTATTCCAACGCCGGCCATGAACCGCCTTTGCTGCTGCGACCGGGCAATGACCCGGACTGGTTGGTGCTTCCCCCTGGGTTGGTGCTGGGGGTCGATGAAGATTCCCGCTACGAATCGCTTGAGCTACAACTGGAACCCGGAGACACGCTTTTCATCTATACCGATGGCGTCACCGAAGCTATCGATACGGAACTGCGTCTGTTTTCCAGTGATCGATTACGCTCAGTGCTCGAAAAGACCCCGGCGGTCAGCGCTCAAAGCATCGTGCGGACCGTGGTGAATGCGGTAAAAGATTACAGTGCTGGCGCTATGCAAGCCGATGACATAACCGTCATGGCCGTTCGTTTCAAAGGCGTGTGATGGCCGAATGAATTGAACGGACCCTATGAGGAGACACAGATGGAAGTAACCGGCGAAAAGATCGACAATATTTTGGTGGTCAGGGTGAAGGGCCGGATGGATGCGGTGACCGCACCCGAGTTTGAACGGGAATGTGGCCAGTGGATCGATCAGGGGGAGGGATCCTTGATCGTTGACTTGAACCAGTTGGACTATATCAGTAGCGCGGCCTTCGGACATCTTGGTGGTTTCCAAAAAACTCAAAGTCAATAGCGGTCGGATTTGCTTCTATGGGGCGCGGGACATGGTGTTGAGGGTCCTGTCACTGGCCAACTTTACCTCCCTGTTCCCGGTCCACGATTCCCTCGATGAAGCTCTGGTTCAGCCACGCGGGTAGCCCATGGTATCTTTGCGATTACCAGCCAAGATCGAATCCCTGGAGCGAATACGTGCTTTCGTTCTGGAATGGGGGAATACTTGCGGGGTGCCCCTGCAAAGACTTCCCGAGCTTGATTTGGTCCTGGAAGAATTGTTGACCAACGTCATCTATTATGCCTATCCCCATGAAGATGGCGATGTGGAAGTGAGCTGTTTCATGGAAGACGCACGGCGCTTCTGCCTCACCATTCGTGACTGGGGGCGGCCTTTCAATCCCCTGGCCTGCGGCGATCCCGAAATCTGCGCCGAAGTGGAGCAACGTCAGATTGGTGGTCTGGGTATCTACCTCGTTCGCCAAATCGCCGATGATCTTTGTTACCAGCGTTTGGAAGGGAGCAACATTCTTAAGATTTCCTTCAATTTAGGGGACTGACAGCGCTCTTGTCTTGTCCTTCTGCAAGCCCAAGAATAATGCTCGGGGCGTTTTGGGAAAGCGATTTGAACTGCTCGAATTGGACAACCAGAGTACCCCAATCGGATCGAAGCTCGCTGCTGACCAGGCCGTTCATGCCGGCGGCTTTGCCGAAAGTGAGCGAGGTAGTCGGTCCAATTGATAAACAAAAAGGGCCTCGCATAGTCGTTTGCGAAGCCCTTATTTTCTTGGCGTCCCCAACCGGATTTGAACCGGTGCTGCCGGCGTGAAAGGCCGGTGTCCTGGACCGGGCTAGACGATGGGGACAGTTGGTGCCGCGTTTAGTAACCAACCTCCGCCGATTTGTCAAGCAGTTTACCGTGATTCGACGGTGATTTCCTTACGACGACGCCCACTTGATCGCCGCGGTTTTGCATTAAGCTGCCTACGCCTCAGGTTCCTGGGAGGGTGTGCACCTATCTGCTCTGCTGCTTTTTCCGGGATAACAAAAAAATGGCAGGAATGTTCCTTCGTCATTTTTGTGAACGAGGCAGTCCAGGAAAATAATCTGAGAACTCAAGGGTTGGTTCTTTTCAGGAATGAATCAGGGGATAATCATGGACCTCATCCGTTACGGCAACACCGACCTGAAGGTTTCCGCCGTTGTTCTAGGCACTTGGGTCACCGGCGGGTGGATGTGGGGTGGAGCCGATGAACAGGATTCGCTCAACACCATCCATCGAGCATTGGAGCTTGGGATCAACTTCATCGACACCGCCCCCGTATATGGGTTTGGCAGGTCTGAAGAGATCATAGGCAAGGCTTTGAGGCAACGTCCTGGCGCAGAGAGCGTCGTCATCGCCACCAAATGTGGTTTGGAATGGGACCCTGAGCACCGTTACATCCGGCGCAACTCCAGCCCCGCCCGGATTCACCAGGAAGTGGACGACAGCCTTACAAGACTGGGCCGCGACTGGATCGACTTGTACCAGATCCATTGGCCGGACCCGAACACGCCTTTCGAAGAAACCATGGCCACCCTGCTGGAGCTTCGCGAAGTCGGCAAAATCCGCAACATCGGGCTGAGCAACTTCAACTGCCAACAGGTCATGGCCTGCCAGCAAACCGCACCGATACAGAGCCTACAGCCGCCGTTCAACCTCTTTGAACGGGAAGCGGCCAGAGGAACTGCTGCCTTATTGCCAGGCTCAGGGAATTGCCACGCTGGTCTATGGAGGCCTCTGCCGCGGCTTGCTGAGCGGCAAATTCGCCGGCAATGAGAGCTTTCCTAAAGGCGATCTGCGCCGCGCCGATCCCAAATTCAAACCGGATCGTTTCAAACAATATGTCAACGCGGTGGTTCAACTCAAGAAGTTGGCTGAAAAGTACGGTCGATCGATGGCTCAATTCGCCCTGCGCTGGGCCTTGCAGCAGCCGGGAGTGACCACCGTCATCGCTGGGGCCCGCACCCCGGAACAAGTTGAAGACAATGCCGGCGTCTCGGGGTGGCAAATAGAGGAAGACGATTTGATCCGAGTCGACACAATTGTCGCCAAACACATCAAGACTCCGGTGGGGCCGGAGTTTATGGCGCCAAGGTCATGATCGGTAATCCTGCGGCTGAGGTGAAAACCGGCTAACCTCTCCGCCGTCGTGAGTGCTGAACTGCAGAAGTTCTTGACCTAGACCGTACCGCACCGAATGCCAGTGACCGGACGTTTCCCAAAGGAGCGCCCTACCCCATGGGTCTATGGTCCTACCTGAAACAATTGTTGGCGCCTGCCAGTCGCCGCTTCGGAGCCTGGCAGGTGGAACTCACCACGCGCTGCCCGCTTCGTTGCCGCATGTGCATCCGTCAGGGGTTGGACGGTTGGCAGGGACAGGACATGGACATCACCCAGTTCAGCGCATCAGTCCCTATTTCCGCCTCGTGGATAATGTCGTCCTGGAAGGCTGGGGGGAACCACTCCTGTATCCACACCTGTTGGACGCCGTTCACCTGGTAAAGAGTCAGGGCGCTCGCGCCGGATTTGTCACCAGCGGGCAAGGGCTGACGCGGGACTTCAGTACTGCACTGGTTCGCGCCGGATTGGATTTCATCGGTTTTTCCCTGGCTGGTGCCACAGCATCCACCCACGAAGCCATTCGAATCCATTCAAATCATGCCCGGACTCCTTCAAGCCATGGAAGACATGGTGGCCATCAAGCGCGATGAAAGCTAGCTACACCGCAGATTCACATTGTCTACCTGATGCTTCGAGACAACCTCCATGAAATCCCACTGCTCCTCGAAACCGCAAACCAGATCGGCATTGCCGATGTAGTGCTGATCCATCTCATTCATGTGACCACGCCATGGCAGGATCAGCAGAAGGTCTTTCACTGCGAGCAACACGAGGATGAAGCCATCCTTCTGGAAGCGGATGCTCTTGCCTTAAGGCTGGGGATCCGGCTACAGCGGGAGGCCGTAGCGCCGCAGCAGGTGGCCGTCTGCGCCGAGAACCCGCTGGACAATGTCTACATCTCCGTCTGCGGTGAAGTCTCTCCCTGCGTATACCTCTACCCACCCGCGACATCGCCGTTTCATCGGGTCTTTTGTGGTACTCGCCACACGCTGGAAAAGCTGAGCTTTGGGGAATTGCTTTGAAACGCCTCTTAAGAAATCTGGAACCGCCCGGATTACATCGAGTTTCGACGACTTTTTAATGAACGCAAGAAAGCCCTCAGTCCGCAGGCTGGCCCTATACCGCTATTCTTCACCCACGATCGACAGCATCGGGGGCCTCTCTTCGCAGCCAACCTGCCCTACCCTCCCGCCCCATGCTGCACTTGCCACAAAATTCTTGGGGTGTGATTGCCAGAAACAGTCTGGAGTGGAGCGAAACCCAGTCTTCAGAAGGATCATAGAACCCTAATCCACAAGATGAAATCTCTTTTGAACGCATGCCGAATCGGATATATAGGGTCGTAGATTGATCGCCCGGACCATTTGCAGAACTGATGGGGCAAGGATTCAGCATCTTTTCGCGAGGGTGGCAAGGGATGTTCGACAGCTCACTTTGTACGAGAGCGACACCTGACGAGGTGAACATCGGTACGTGCACGCCGAAGCACCATGACACGATGCAACGCCCCAACCCCTTAGCGCCAACGAACGGTCGGCGAGCCATTAGGGCTCAAGGTTGATGGAAGCGGGCTCGTAAGTATGGAGGGAGACGCCTAATGGCGGGAAAAGAATGGCATGCAACAGCAGCCGATATCGTTCTGAAAGA
>CAWHGA010000042.1:0-50661 GCA_963828705.1 uncultured delta proteobacterium | reverse complement strand
GATACGCTCCAGCCCATAGGTGTATTCGACGCTGACCGGGTGCAGAGCGATGCCGCCCACCTGTTGAAAATAGGTGAACTGGGTAATCTCCATGCCATCAAGCCACACCTCCCAGCCCAGGCCCGATGCGCCCAACGTGGGGGACTCCCAATCGTCTTCGACAAACCGGATGTCATGGTCCAAGGGATCAATGCCGAAGGTCCTTAGGCTTTCCAGGTAGAGCTCTTGCGCGTGGGGTGGGGAGGGTTTGAGGATCACCTGATACTGGTAGTAGTGCTGGAGACGATTGGGATTCTCACCGTAGCGGCCGTCCGTGGGGCGCCGTGAAGGCTCTACATAGGCCACATTCCAAGGCTCCGGCCCCAGTACTCGGAGAAAGGTCGCGGGATTGAACGTGCCGGCACCCACCTCCAGATCATACGGCTGCGCGATGACGCAGCCGCGATCGGACCAAAACTTCTCAAGCGCGAGGATCAATTCCTGAAATGTCATGCCGTGCTCCTCAACAAAGAAAGACTTCCTCGATAGAACCACTGAAAATCGACGATTGCCATGTTGCTTCCGATTGCCCCCATCCCGTCCATGGCCATGACCCTGAAGCGGGACTCCAGTCCTTCACAAAAAGTGCTGTAAAATTAGATAAATAGTAGCGAAACGGGGTACTTGTCAAGGGAAAAGAGTGTTTCACCAAATCGAAGTCCAAAATTCCGAGTAAGGCAGTGTTGTGAAACGAGGGGCGGTGAGAGCGTCGATCGAGAGGGAATCCACGAGGGGACAGGGAACGGTCAGGAGGCTCCTTACTGGGGATGGTCATCGGTTGTGTCGCAGGGCAAATTCCTCGGAGCCCTGAGTGATCTCTTCCGAGCGGTCCGGTTGCGCGCGGGCGCAGGAGCCGCGGTTGCTTTTCGCTTTACATGATAGGGAGAAGTGGCTATAAGGATTTCGCTTGCAGGCCAGTAGCTCTAACGGTTAGAGCACCGGACTCCAAATCCGGGGGCTGGGGGTTCGAATCCCTCCTGGCCTGCCAGCAAAATCAAGGCTTGGCGGGTTTTCACCTGGAGGCTTTTTTTTGGTGTGCATACACTGTGCATGAATTCCTACCGAATGCACTTTTCTACCCATCCAGCTTTCCGAAGTGAGCTGGTCACGAATCCCTTAGCTTCCCCGCCAGGAACGAAAAAAGCCAGGGTTGCCCCTAGCAAGGCAAGCTCAAGCATCCCTGCGATGATCAGGATCGTGTCCCTGTAGTACGGCAAAAGAGAATCTCAACTCTAACTTGTGTCCAAGCATCCAGGCACGGTACAGATCTGGTTGAACCCATTGTTTGACAAGCCTGAATGGGCGAACAAGTTCTGAGCCATAAGGTTTGTTTTCCCAGCCGGCTCAACTGAATCCCTATTCTGTGACAACCGCACCGCAACCTGCTTCAACGCCTACCCTATCAACCCCTTGGCTTGGCAGCTCAGGCCCAATTTGCGGTTCTAGGAGACCGGAGTTTCGTCAAATCGGTGACGTCACGCCGGTGCCTCGTGATCATCACCAGAGCTGCCATCCGCCGGCGGGAAGAATGACAGAACGGATGGCTGAACGCGGGCCACTTCGGTTTGGCTGTGTGCCGGTGGGTCCGCCTGTGACTTGTCAAGGTATCCAAATCATATCCGTTATTCACCGTGGCGATCTGCAAGTTCACCATATTGGCAAGCTATGTTGTTTTTGGAAACTCAACAGAGGAGAGCTGTGTCAAGTGGTTATCCATTTTTATGTAAGGACTCAACGACGGCCGCTCAGGTATAAAGAGTCCGCCGTCAGCTGCCACTGAAGTTCGCCGCTAGAGGCAGGCCCAGCGGCCACCATAGTGGCAGCTTGCCCTAAAATGCGGCAAACACGCTCTCTCAAGCCCTCCGCAAGCAAATCAACCCTGCGTGAAGACGAATTTACGCCGATCTGCCCATCATTCCCCCCACACACTAACGCACCCCGATGATCTTCTCATCACCTGCCGAGAAGATCTGCCTCGTAAATGGCCTTGACAGCATGCAGGACACAGGCTATCCAAAAACCTCAAAAGTGATTTCTTATCACCTCGCCTATTACCCACATGAAGACAATCAAACAGGTCGGATAGATCGAATCCAATATGAAACGGCTTCAAAGATCCCCGTATCTTCTTCTAGGAAATTTCCACATTATATGCTTGCATTGTTTCTTCTTGCTGCTGATGCTTCTACGGTTGCAGTTCGTATATCCAGCGCACTGTATGGCAGTCGATCGCAAGAATCGGTGAACCAATTCCACCTCCGCCGCGTATGATCACAACACCAGTACTTCAAAATGTAAAGCTGGCTGTTTCGTG
This sequence comes from uncultured delta proteobacterium, assembly GCA_963828705.1. Classification (GTDB taxonomy): domain Bacteria; phylum Desulfobacterota; class Syntrophobacteria; order Syntrophobacterales; family Syntrophobacteraceae; genus CAWDJT01. Next base: position 48,308 of record CAWHGA010000042.1, on the reverse strand, counting down.
GGTCGGACATGCAACACGTTCTCATTCAGATTCACGATAAGATTATTATCACAGATCCATTGTTTACAGATACCATCGGAATGGTTGTCAAACGTGCTGTCAAACCCGGAATCGATCCGGCTCTTCTTACAAAAGTAGATTTCACACTCATATCGCATCTGCATTTCGATCATCTCAGTTATGGCAGTCTCGATATGCTGCCGAAGAATGGATCTCTGGTTTTTCCAGATGGCCTCGCCGCATATGTTCCGGATTTTGGTTTTCAAGAAGTTCATGAAATGAAACCATGGGATGTGATCGAGAGAGACAGTGTCCGCATCACGGCAGTTCCGGTACAGCATTTCGCTGGCCGGTATGGTATTGACCGCGGCTGGATGGGGGAGCGTGGGTACACCGGATATGTTATCGAATACAGAGGAATTGTTGTCTTCTTTGCGGGAGATACCGGATACAATCCTGAACTCTTCAAAGAAATTGGCCGCCGTTTCAAAATTGATCTGGCAATTATTCCTATTGCTCCGAGTTCAGGAAATGGTTTTGGGTCGCACGTGCATACAAGCCCGCTGGGTGCGTTGGAAATTTTTAAGGATGTGGGAGCCAAATTCATGATGCCGATGCATTTCGGCACAATGCTTTTTGGATCTACTGCAAACCCGAATCGTCCGCTTGAGATTCTGAACGCGGACGCAGCGCAACAAGGAATTTCCGATCGGATTGTCGCATTGGAGGTCGGTGAACAACGGATTCTATACTGATGTGAGGGTGATGAAACAGTGCGGTCAAATATTTTTTATGTGAGACAAGCACACAGCTTGAGCAAATGGATAGGCCTCATCGGGAGAATTATCAGAGTTTCGGAGAGAGATATATGGTTGTAAGAGAGGCGACGTAGAGGAACGAATCAAACGATGGAGTAAATCAAATAGACGCTTTCCGAAAGAACGCCGAGAAATCAAAGAGAAGATGAACCAATGTACGTCCCGCATCGACAGTTTGTCTTCAACATCCCGATTCTGCTGCGCATCTATTTCAAGTACGACCGCAAGATCCTGACGCAACTGTGCCATTGTGCCAAAGAGCGCCTCAAAGCATTATCGCGGGACCACAGCCGCATGGACATGGCGCAACTACGGTTAGCTGCAAAGCGATATCCTCTGAGGTCGTCCGAAGTTCTTGCCGACCAGGAACATTAGGGACCTCCGGGGCCAGATAATCCCCGGGGTTCTCAATGATTTTCGGTTCAATTGCATCCACTTTTGACCGTGCTGATACACCCAGGAATACCCTGGCCCAACGTTTGATCGAGGAAAGTCATTGGAAGCAAGACATCCAGCCAGGGCAACTCACGATCCACGCCGACCGGGGCTCATCCAAATGCAGACCGATGAACCAGCGGAAGAGAATAATGTAGTCGATGTGCTCCATGAGTGCTCGCTCACCACGAATCGAGTAGAAATGGTCTCCTAATCACCCGGTCTACTTAACTTCTTTCACCGTAGACATTGCCGTGGCGATGAGACCGGCGACGTCAGCCACGTTGCTGGGCATGATGATCGTGTTGGTCGTTTTGGCCAGGTTGCCGAACTGGACAATGTACTGCTCCGCCAGTCGCATGTTGAGCGCTTCGATTCCGCCCTGATCCTTGATGGCCGCGGCCACCTTACTGATGCCCTCGCCCGTCGCCTTGGCGATCAGTTCGATCCGTTTTGCATCGGCTTCGGCCACAAGTGTGACTTGCGCCGCCTTGCCTTGGGCCTCGTTGATCTGCTTCTGCTTTTCACCCTCGGACTGATTGATCATGCTCTGCCGCAAACCCTCGGACGTGGCGATGTTGGCCCGTTTCTGGCGCTCAGCTGTCATCTGGGCCTCCATAGCCTCTTTCACCGATACGGGCGGCGTGATGTCCTTGATCTCGTAACGAAGCACTTTCACGCCCCATGAGAGGGCTGCCTGGTCAATGGCGTCAATCACTTCCGTGTTGATCTTTTCACGCTCCTCGAAGGTTTTATCGAGGTCGATCTTGCCGATGGCCGAGCGCAGGGTCGTTTGTGCAAGCTGAGAGGCCGCCCGGAGGTAGTTGTCGATGCCGTAGGCGGCCTTGTGGGCGTCCTGAACCTCCAGGTAGATGATGCCGTCCACTTCAACACTCACGTTGTCCTTGGTGATGCAGATCTGCGCGGGGATGTCCACCACCTGCTCCTTGAGGCTGAAGGCGTACGCGGACCGGTCCACAAAGGGGATCAGAATGTGGAAGCCCGCCTCGAGCGAGCGGTCGAATTTGCCGAGACGCTCAATGATGAAGGCACTCTTTTGGGGGACGATGACCGCACCCTTGATGAGCACGACAATCACCAGTACGGCGACGGCGATGAGGGCAATGAGAGTCGGAGTCATAATCAAAAATCCTCCTTTTGGACTTGAATGGTCGGGGTTGGGGCGAAGACGGCCATAGCCGTGTCCAGCAACAAGGAACGAGAACATGGAGTCTAAACTCCAGAGGTCTTTCTTCAATCACGCGGGACACCCTTGAGCTTGAGGCAGGATCCTTTGCACTTGTCCATCCCGATGATTTCAGCTTCAGATCCGGCGGGGAGCCTGTCTTCCGAGACGGCGTCCCACATGGTTCCACGAAAGCGCACTCGTCCTGTGCGTCCAGGTTCCAGATCTTGGTCGAGGTTGATCCGTGCTCCCATGGGCACATTTCCCGTGTCCTCGCTCTCAGGGCCTTCACTACGCCCGACAAAGATGCGCATGGCCACTTTCCGAAGCGTCACAAGCGAGGCGAGCGACACGATCAAAAATGCGGCAATCTGGGCGGAATAGGCGCCTGGGGCGATGACGGCCACGGCCGCTGCACCCCAGCACCCCAATCCAAAGAAGATGATCACAAAGCCTGGGACGGCAAGCTCGGTGAGCATGACGGCAACGCCGACCACGAACCAGATCAGCCAGGGCGAAAACTCAAGGTTCATTCATTTGTCCTTGTCCGGAAAGTCTGGATTCACTTTTTATCTGTTCGTTGAACGGGCTGATATCACTGCGAAGGAAAACTTGTCCATTAAGTTGAGGTGATTAGAAATTGCTCTTCGCAGATTTCCACCATAGTAGATTCTTATGGAGGCGGTCAAGAGCACGTTTCGCCTCAATTTTTGGCAAGGTGTGATCAGAATTATCATTCCATGTCACTGCAGGGTGGATGCTTGGCAAGCAGGTCGACAGGAATAGATTCGAGACCCGTTCCCTTGCTTCCGGAGGCCTTGCCGGAGGGTCTTTGCAGCGATTTGAGGGCGAACTGATCCTATGGGGATGGCAGTGGCTGTCTCCTGTGCGCAAGTTCAGTGGACCATGATGGCGGGTTCTTCATAATTGGGCCAGCCATCGTCAAGATCCTCGCATGGACAACTGGTTCCCGCTCCGATTAAAATCCAGAAGGTGAGTGCCCAAAGTGCTTCCCATCCAAAGCAGCGATTCTGTCGGACGTACATGACAAGGACTGGCGTTTTGAGCTAATCAATGAGGAAATTGTCCTCTGCTGCCGAGCAGCAAGAAAATCGTTTCCACCAACGGCGCAGAAGAGTGATAACGCCGAAGAACTCGTTGATTTTCTGGCCGCAGGAGCCCAGCAACTTTGAATACATCGTAACCAGCGGTGACGGAAGAACCTCCCTGCCTGCCCTACTACTCGAAGAAAGACGCCACGAAATAGAGAGGCGTAAGCGGTTAGCCTCGAGATTTCTCCGCCCCCACACTACCACGGCATGTGGGTGCGCCTTGCCTTCGGGTGAGTACTTGTCAATGACCAACACTACTGACGGGATTCACATATCGGGACTTACACCCGTAGGGCCACCGCCCATGCCGGGTGCCACACTTCTTGTCGCCGGACGGCTTCGCGCCGTTCGATTTCAGAAAAGACCCAGAGGATTCGAGCCATTCTCATAGTCGCTGTACTGGCGCTTCCAACGGTATTTGCTGTAGCAAGTACCATCATCATTGGCGGGTACATCAAACGTGGCCGGGTTCTCTCACGCGATGCAGTACGTTGCCGTCTCGGTGCGCTGTGCCATCCTTGTGTGTCTCTTCGCTTTGCTTGGGGAGTCCTTCAGCAAGGATACCGTGAAGGCCGCAATCATCTGTCTTCTTGGGTTTGTTTTGTGGCATACCAGGTGCCAAAGCTGCTTTGCCTCTCGGCCTTCTGCGGTTCGACTGCGGCTGTGGCGGCAAATCAAACAATCAGATTTTTGAACAGAAAACTAAAAAGAGAAAGCACAACCAGCAGTTCCAACTGATTTTTCAGGCCGGGGGGCCTGCAAAACAAACCAGTAAGGGGGGGCAGGTCTTGCAATATCGTATTCATTGCCCTGTTCGGCTGGTTCAACTCCATTTGAGTTATAGATGCAAGGTTCCGAAACTTCACTCCATTGTCACACAACCCTTGGGCTACAGTACAAAACCACTTTGAAGGGAGAACATCAAATATGGGACTCAACGAGCGGCGCAAGATCAAAGTGCTTCAGGACACGACCCTGCCGGGCAGGGTCCGCGAGATCGAGGAGATCTGTGGCAAAGCCATCCCCTACGAGGTCGACTGGGACAGTCTTGCCGACGATGCTGAAGGGCTGAACTTTCTTGACAACCTCTCGTGTCATCGACTCAACATGGCACTTCGCGCGATCTGCGTGGACGACATGGGGAAGGAGGCGGTACGCCAAGGACTTCACCTCATTCGACTCCAGAATGCCAAAGACAAAGCTGGCATGCATATGACATTCAGAGGACGACGTACTTGAATGCGGTGTGCCTATGCCCTACGTACCGATGGCATGTTCAGCAACGGCGAGATTCGCGACCTTCTTTTGAAGAGTTTGTAGTCAGTTGTTGGACATAACGAGTAGTGAGGAGATCTCTCCGCAGCCCACGCCACCCGACATGCAGATCACCGCACCGGGCGATTCCCAGAAGGTGCCGGACGATGACCGCCTGTACGGCCGATCAATGGGTGCAAGGGCAACCCGTCGGAGATGGCCCAAGGGTAACGGTTGGCGGCCGGCGAAAATTTCAACCCCGATCTTGTCGCCAAGTATCCGGGCGCGGTACACATCCACTTCTGGCCGCCTCGGTGGTTGCTGATCAGATCAACATAGAGAACCTCTATGGAAACCGTAAACGTCAAGACCGGCATCACTCTCGTTTGTCTCGGGTTCATACTTTTTGCCGTGAGCGTCCCGCTGTACCTCGGCAAGATCAAGATGAACTACGTCTATGGCTTTCGTATTCGAAAGGCGTCTGAATCCGAAGAGAATTGGTACCTAATCAACCGCTACGGAGCCAAGGCAGTGATGTGCTGGTCGGTGGTCATCATGACCATCGGGATCGCTTGCCTCTGCATCGAGCCCCAGCATGTGCTCACCGTCGCCAAGGTCGGTTTCCTGTCTTTATTGTTCCCGATTGTCCGAACCTTCCGGTACGCAAGGCAGTTATAAGCCACAAGACAGCGAATTTCGGTGAGCCCTCTTTAAAAACCTTCGCAGACAAGACAACCTGCATGCAAACCAATTTGCTCCGGCCTACCCATCATTACCCGCACACACAGACGCACCCCGATAATTCTTCTCATCACCTGCCAAGAAATCGGCACGTAAATGCCCTTGACGCTTACCACTTCGCAGGTCAAGTTGAGGAATTTGGACAATTTTTCCTCCTCCACATGCTCGGCTCTCTGCACCGGAAGGGGTCGCTCCCATGGGTACCGGGGCAAGCACATGAACCGACAAATTGGGTGAACGCCAGACTGGTAGGACCAAGGGCTGCCAGAATGTAAATGGAAGCACCCGGATCAATGGCGAGTCAATCCGATCGGCAAAGGCCTTGATGATAGGAAGATGATATACATCGCTGACTTCGATCTCTCCAGGCTGGAACATGTCGTCTCTCCTGCGTTTGATGAGCCCATTACGGATTCCCAAACGCATTCATACAAAAGAAAGACCGCCGTGTCCAGCGGAATCGTCGTCAAAAATTATCCGAACCGCCGTTCATCACCTGCGGAATGTAAGCTCTATGATCTGGATGGCTTTGGCTGACTTTTCAAGATAGATACCCTTGATACCGTTCTCTCAACGACCGTACTGCGCCCGCCATCTCTTGAAAACGAGTAGGTGGACGAGAAGAGCCTCTATCGCAGCGGCCACAACGCTGAGAAATGAATGATTGTGCCAGCCGGGCCAGAACAGGGATGTTATTCTATCAAAATGGAGCGCACTCACGATTCCAGGTACCACCCCGTATAGCAGGCCGAGGCAAAGGACTGCGATCATATCCGCGCGTTTCGGGTTCCGGGCAAGATTGAAGAAGAGCAATAACCCAAGATCGCGGAGCAGGAAAAGGAACATGGCAACGGTCAACATCCGAACATCGGCGATCGGACTCAAGGGGTGCATGTTTGCGGTGACCGTCACAAACATCCCTCCACCGGCGACAAGGGCGGGCGGGAGCGTCACTGCCCAACAAGGAAGTTCCTGAATCACCCGACTCCAATCCCTCCTTCCATAGGCCCAGATCAGTCTTCGGAATGCCACCGGATCCTTTCTTTCGCTGAAGGCCATCAGGTAGGTCAGTGACAGCATCACCGCATAAGCGACGAAAAACCGGTGAAATAAAAGTTCACGCGGGTCGTTGGCATTGACGAAGCCGCCAAAGTACAGAGCCAGAAAAGCGGTGAATGCAAGCCAGACAAAAGGCCCGTTTCTCATCTGAAGCTCGGTCCGCATCAACCGGTATATGCCCAGCACAGCCCAGACGAGAAACATCAAAACGGAAAGAAGAATAAAGTCGCTGTTCTGGAACGTTTCATTGAACCATTGCACGGTCTGTCTGCGATTGAGTGCAGAGCTAAGCATCGGCCCTACGAAAATCACGCCGAGAATGAGAAAGGCCCGCAGCCTGTGACTTGTTGTAACGCCGGTCCTTCTTCATGGCCTGCATGCTGCTCAAGAGCGCCACGGCATGGGCCATGAATCCGCACGCGAGAAACAAGGATGCGGTATTGAAGGTCTTCTGAGCTGGGTTTCCCACGCTCAAAAGCGCATAGGCCGAAAGACAGAGCAGTCCGCCATACCAGGGATAGATCGTGCTGCCGAGCAGTTTTCCCCAAGTCATGGACCAGGGGCCGATGCTGGACATTCGCTGGCCGTCCCAGGTCCGGTCCCGGACTTCTGCTACAACACACTCAGCGGCTTGGCGAGTTCCCCAAAGAAAGATGATTACCCCGAAGAGCACCAGGGAAATCGTTTCAAGCGCTTCGTGAGCCCGCTCCAAACGCAGCACATAGACAAGAACATAGATCGCGCCGAGGACGGCCGGCATGCCGATCATCCGGTAGGAAGAAAGCTCCAGCCAAAGATTTCTGCGGAACTCAGGGTTGTTCATCATGATCGCACCTCCTTGCGATCATTACCGAGCTGGACGACCTCGAGGTACTCATGCTGCATATCGGCTTGCTCCTCAGCAAACGCACAAACCGGCACGCCGTTGCTTAACATCCGCAGCAATAGATCATGGCGTGCTTTCGCATCGCCGGCGAATCGGAACCAGCCTTGTCGGTCATGAACTCGGATGTCGGTCACGCCTTGCACTTCCCCAAGCACTGTAGCCAGCGCCTCCGAAGGTTGCACCAGGGACACTTTGAAAAGCGATGCTACCGTCTTGCGCGCGCGTACCTGACGCTGGCCGGCTATTTCTCCCGCCTTCAGAATGAGCATGTCGGTCGAGTATTCCTCCAGCTCAGTGAGAATATGAGAGGAGACCATAAGCGTCATGCCCTGATCGCGCAGGTTGAGGAACAGGCCCGCCAGGGCTGAGCGTGCTTCCGGATCAAGCCCTGATGCCGGCTCATCCAGAAGTACCACCCGGGGTTGGTGGATAATCGCCTGGGCAATGGCCAGCCGTTGTCGCAGTCCCCGGGACAAGGTACTGGTCTTATCATTGAGGCGATCACCGATGCCCACACGATCAGCGGCAAGAGCAACGGCGTTTTGCCAGAGGTCTTTGCTGATACCATGCGCCATGGCGATGTAGCGAAGACACTGTCCAGCGGTCAGGTCGTCATAAAGACCAAAAAAATCGGACAGGTAGCCGAGATTGCGGTGACAAAGACGGGGGTTTTCGAGAACATCGACACCCTCAAGGCGGACGGTGCCTGAAACCGGTTCATCCAGCGCGGCAATGCACCTCAGCAGGGTGGATTTTCCCGCGCCGTTGGGCCCAACCAGAGCGGTGATGCTCCCGGGGTGAACCGTGAAAGACACGTCATTCAGCGCACGGACACCGGGGTATTCAAAGACCAGGTTTTCTACAGTGATCATAACGATAACCTCAAGCAGTGAGCCTTATGGTGATCCGACTGTCGAAACGGCCAAAGTCATCAGAATTCAAGTCATTGCGTGCACGGTGTGCAACCGGGCGCCAAAACGCTGCCTAGCGCAGCACCTTGCGCAGTAAGAACTCGTCGAAGCCGGGTTGTACCAGATCGGCAAGCGACGCGACTTCTATGAACCCGTGGCGACGATAGAAACGGCGTGCCCCTGCATTGAAGGAAGAAGCCAGGACCCACAGGTTTCGCGCCCAGGGGAGAGCCTGGTTTCCAACCCAGTCAAGGATGTCCCGTCCAATTCCGTGCCCCTGATAATCGGGAAAGATCGCCAGCTGTTCCAAATGTGGACCGAACAGCCAGGGGTGCCGCACACAGAGCAAGCCAGCCAGATCTCCGGAGCATTCCAGAGCATAGCGGTGAAGTGCCGGATCGTCGCGCAGGAGGTAAGCGATGGAGGATCGGGCGCGAATAACCCAACGTGAGCCATGGGTCCATGGCGGCAAGTTGCTCGGCAATGGCATCCGCATGTTGGGGCTGCAACCGGATCAACTTGCTGGAGGGGAGATCGAAACAGTCGCCGGCAAATGGACTGGCGTCAGGCCTCATGGTTTACGCCTCGTGCTTCTCAGGTTGTATCGGCGGTTATCGTGGGGTCTGTTCTCATAGCACTCACTGGCTCGGATGACCTTGCCTGAAGCAAGCAGTTCACTGACGGTTACGAACTGGTAGCCATTTTGACGTAACTCGGGAATAAGCCGTTCCAGTGCCGCTGCCGTGCCATGCCCGCGACCGTTGGCATGAGCGATGATGATGGCGCCGGGCCGAATCTGTTGTTGGACAATTCGAACAATACCGGCAGCAGTCTGGAAGCTGGCTGCATCGCCGGTGACAATGCTCCACTGGATGGCCGGCAAGCCACATTTGGTGACAACGCGCTGGGCAACAGAGGTACAGGCACCGTACGGGAAGCGGAATAGCTCCGGGACGCGGGGGATTTTCTCCACTTCAGCCTGGCCGGCTTCCAGAGCGCAGTTCCTGGTTTGCAGTTCCTCCCTGAGGGCTTCGTATTGGGCCTGTGTCCAAAGAACTTCGCGCTCAATCTGATCTTCACTAAGTTGGGAGAAGTTGGCGTGGCTCCAAGAATGGTTGCCGATTTCAAAAAGCGGATCAGCCATGAGCTGCTGGGTTCTGTCCGGGTGCGACCGCATCCATTTGCCGCCGACGAAGAAGGTGGCTTTGACCCTGTGGGTCCGCAAGATATTGACAATGTCGGCGTCGTAGCCACTTTTTTCGCCATTGGCCTCACACAGATCGAAGGTGAGTGCCACCGGTTTGCCCTTATCCGCCGGAACCTCAACCGCCCGAATGGAGCCATGCAGTTCCGGGCGCAACAGGCCAGGACTGCAAAGCGGCAAGAGCCGGGGCGGGGATGAGGGTCCTTGGCCGCCATGTACCGTGCCTTTTGCCGGATTCTCGGACTTGCCGCGGAGTTCATCGGCCGTCCAGCAACGGTCGAGGACGGCCTGGGAACCGAAGGTTAACGCCGGCCCAGTGGAGTTGGTCGATCCAGGCATGGCAGCGGTGGCTGAAAACCATGGCACATTGGAGTTCTCCACCAGGATCATCGGTCGCTCAGAGGAGAGGTTGTCGGTGAGGCTTATTCCGGTGAGCGTGTCGGGCCTCAGAGGTTTCACCTTCCCAATCTCCTGGGCTGAAGCGGTCGTCGGGCGGCAAGCCTGCATGAAACAAGTTGCCGGCATGGTCAAGCAAACGACCACAATGATCGGCACGGGTAATGAGAAGGAGATCCATTTCATGGGCATTGACCTACTGATGCCAACGTTGGAGACCCTAAAGGGACTGGGGAACACCAATGCGGTGTTGCCCCGTGTCATGATGCCGCGGTACCAAGCCGTGAGTGGCGGAAGCGGGTCCAGAGGGTAAGCAGCCGAACCGCCAGCATGGCCATGATCAGGCGTGGTACCCAGAGCCAGAAAGCGCTCAGGCCTAAGGCCAGGAAAAGCATGGGATCTTCCACCATGGAATGGTTGATGCCGATGGACAGATGGAGTGGTTCCAGCTCCTCCCGGGTCAGGTCGCCGCGTTTGGCCTCTTCCACAATGATTGCCGCCCCATAGGCCAGGCCGAAAACCGCCGCCGTCATCCACAGTAGCCCGACCTTGTCGTTGAGACCGAGTGCTCGCAGCATGGGTCGCAGGGTCTTGACCAGAGGATCGATCCAGCCGAATTCCTGAAAAACCGCCAGCGCCGACATGATGGTCACGATGATGACAAAGATCTTAACCAGGAGCTTCAAGGTGACCAGCGCCCAGCTCGCCAACATGGCTGCAAACGGTTGATTAGCTCCGGCCAAGGCGATGGCTGCTTCCATCGGGACGTTTGCCGGGCGTAAGCACAGGGCCACCACCATGACGGTTAAGATGGCGGCCACCAGTCGGAAGGCCGTGGCTTTAACCGGATGAATGCCTGAGTGCGCCTGCACCGCACCTTCCTGGATGAGGTTGTGGCAGATCAGAAGAAATATGGCGATCAGGGTCATTTGTTCCCGCGTGAAGGGAAGCACCACCATGGCGGCAATGCCGCCGTAGATGTTGGTCAGCATGCCGATGATCATGGGGACGGCCGCGGTGGCAGGCAGGCCGAGCAGGCTGGTGATGGGCCGTATGATGAACTCGATATGAGTTAGCCAGCCGCTCCATTGCAGCAAGGCCGTCAGAAAGGAAATGGGAAGGAGAATCTTGACCATCCACCGAAAACCGTGGAGACCCTTCCAAAAACCTCTGTTCAAACCCTGCCGGAAACGTTCCCGATAATCTGCCATTGATTGAAACTCCAGATACCATCCAGGACCAGAGCGATGGAGTATCTCGGTGCGATCGGCTTGCCTCTGCAACCGAAGCAGGCGTGACACAGGGGAGATGGTGCCTCATCCGGTCCGTTTCTGCTCATATCAGGTAAGCGTTATCGGGCGCAAGCCTGGTGATGGCCAGGTCGATTGCTTTACGGTTGCCAGTCGAAGCAGGCCATCTTGGCGGGTGCACCGGTTATCGCCACGTTAGCCTCTTGAATCGTAACATCTCAATAAGTCCGGGCAGGATACTCGTTTCGGAAGCTAGCGGATTCCGGCCCTTGCGTGAGGGTCTCCAGTCCGTCACCCCCGCATGCCCTTAGCGGGGGTCAAGGGGTTTCAAAACCCGCCGGGGCGGCACTGGATTCCCGCCAGGAGCATGCGGGAATGACGATCAGAGTCGTGCCCCCCCAGATTTTGAGAAGTTACCTTGAATCTTTGCCTTGCAGGAGTAATATATAATGTTTTGAAGGCGGGAATGAAGCCCGGGAAAACCGCGCCGGGGCCAATGTCTTTTTGCTGGAATCGGAGCAGGGCCTGGCGGTTGGCCGATGTTATTATTGAGGGTTCGCCAGATGAACTGTTGGAACAGATAATGACCCCGCATAGTGTGTGGGTACGAGGTAAGTTGTTGAACCAAAGGAAACAGGAGAAACCATGACCACGAAACGCTTATCCCTGGGACTGCTCGCATTTTTTTGCTGTGCTGCGGCACTAACAGGCCTGAGTATGGCTCAGGATCGTGGGTTGATCATACGTGAACCGGCACGCGAGAAGACTGTGGTCAACCAGCGAGTGGCGCTGGTGATCGGCAACAGCGCCTATGATTCGACCCCGCTGCGCAATCCCGCCAATGATGCTCGAACGATGGCCGCCGCCTTGCGTGACCTGGGTTTCGATGTGGTGGAAAAGGAAAACCTCAACCAGAAGGACATGAAACGCGAGGTCCAGGCCTTTGGCGGCAAGCTGCAGAAGGGTGGCATCGGTCTGTTCTACTTTGCCGGTCATGGGATGCAGGTCAATGGCCGTAATTATCTCATCCCGGTCGGGGCACGCATCGAACATGAAAAGCAGGTGGAATACGAAGCCGTTGATATGGGTGCGGTGCTCTCCGAAATGGACTATGCCCGCAACCCCATGAACATCGTCATTCTCGATGCCTGTCGTGATAATCCTTTTGCCCGCAGTTTCCGCTCCAGCGCTCAGGGATTGGCGGCGATCAACGCCCCCGGTGGGACCCTCATTGCCTACGCCACGGCACCGGGATCGGTAGCCAGCGATGGTCCGGGTGAACACGGCATCTACACCGGGGAATTGATCAAGACCATGCGAACCCCCGGCCTAAAGATCGAAGACGTCTTCAAGCAGGTGCGTTCTGCGGTTCGGCAGCTGACCGATGGAAAGCAGATTCCATGGGAGTCTTCCTCGTTGGAAGGGGATTTCTACTTCATGGCTGCAGCTGGTGAAACCGCCGGCGACACCACGGTGGTGGCCAACAACCGGTCGGTCCCGGTGCCGGTCACATCGGTGGAAACGACCCTGACTCGAGGGGGCGAACACACCGGCCCACAATCTCAAGACCTGGAAAGAACCGGTGACGGGCATGGAATTTGTCTGGGTTCCGGGCGGCTGTTTTCAAATGGGGAGTTCCGACGGAGACACCGGCCGCGAAGCCGATGAGAGCCCGGTTCATCAGGTATGCGTGGATGGTTTCTGGATGGGCCGAACCGAGGTCACCAACAGCCAGTTGCGCAAAGTACCAGGCGCAACCATAACAGCCGTGACTACAATGGGGTTTCCCTGAATGGTGACGATCAACCGGCAGTATATGTGAGCTGGGAAGAAGCGCAAGGCTTCATGAAATGGTTGTTGGATCAAAATGGAGGTCAGTACACCTTTCGACTCCCGACTGAAGCCGAATGGGAATATGCTTGTCGTGCGGCGACTGAATCCAGCCGATACTGGGGAGACGATCCCAACCGGGCCTGCAGCTACGAAAACGTGGCCGACCAGACCGGCAAGGCCAAATGGGGTTGGGAAGACATCCACCTGTGTGATGACAGCTATGTGGCTACCGCTCCGGTGGGCCGTTTCCAGCCCAATGCCTACGGGTTGTTCGACATGTTGGGCAATGTCTCCGAATGGTCCCAGGACACCTACAAGAGCGACGCCTACGCTCGACACTGGTTGAACAATCCAATCAACACCGAAGCCACCGGGGTCGATGCCCATCGCGTGATTCGAGGGGGGAACTGGCACGGCAAACCCAACGATACGCGTTGCGCTATGAGGGGCAGTGGTTTGCCGGCGGGCCGCAACGACGATCTGGGTTTTCGCGTGGTGCGGCAACCGTGAGGATGCTGGCGCGTGGTGTGAAGTCGGAAGTGTGATGCAGCTAACAACCCAAGCATAAGTTGCCTATGCTGACATGGAGGAGGAAATTAATGAAGATGATTTCTGTTAATGCCAACAAGCGGAAGTATCGAGCAAGGGTGCGGACGGCCGTCCGGTTTTGCCTGACGCTGGTTTTTATCGGCTTTGTCGGTGCTTGGGTTTCGGCTCCAGGCGTGGTGAATGCCGCCCAGGGAGACAATGACATCGCCTTTCGTTGGGCCTTTGGTGCCATCGATGCCAAGGAGCTGAACCCAAAGCTGGAAGCCATCACCGGCGACCGGATGCTAAAGACCGGGGATCGTCTGAAAATGATGGTTGAGTTGCAGAAGGAATGCTACGTGTACGTCATCTACTATGGGCCTCAGGACCAGGTGAAGCTGCTCTTCCCGTACACCCTGAGTCAGCTGGCCAGCGACTATCAGATCAACAAACGCTACTACATCCCACAGGGAGCCTGCCTGGTTCGAACTCGACCAGAACGTAGGGACTGAAGCGTTCCATGTGGTGGCGTCAGCGCAAAGGCTAAAAGGGCTGGAAACGGTCCTGAGCCAATACGATACCGTCGAGGCAGGTCAAAAAGCGGAAGTGGCCAAACGAGTTCTGAGTGAAATCCGCAGCCTGAGAAAGCAGGGCCGCGAACTGACAACGGCCGCTGAACGCCCCATCAGTATCGGCGGCAATGTGCGCAGCATGGAGAAGATGAAGGGTGGTGTTGAGGAGCCGGATGTGTCCTCCATCGCTCAGGAGATTGCTGCCAAAGGATCATACTGCAGGACCTTTACCATTGAGCACCGCTAGTCCGCGCCAAACCAGGGCCACGATCCTGGTGGTCGTGGCCTCATTTCTGGCGGCTTACGTCTTGACCTGGCTGGTGCCCAGGGTTTTCGAACCCTGGAATGCCCAGGTCATGGACTTGCTGTTTCAGTGGCGTTCGACGTCCAAACGCTTCCAACCATCCTATGACCCAACCATCGTTCACCTCGACCTCAACAACAGTTCCATTCAGCAAATCGACAACTTCTATTTGGATCGGTCAGCGTTCGTCTTTGCCCAGGTGCTTCGCAACCTGACTCAGTTTGGGCGCGGCGATGCAGTTCTATGACTTCATCTTCCCCTCCAGATCCAAGGAACTCGCTCACGATACCGCCCTGATCGAAAGCACCACGGCGGCCGGCAACGTTTACTATGGCATGGCCTTCGCCCTGGAAGAGCAACCCAAGCCACCGCTTTCAGCTCAGGAGGCGGACAAACAAAAAGCCATCATCAATTTCCTGAGAGACGAGCAAATGGACGGTGACGGTGGAAGGGGAATCGAATTCGCTCTATTTCGGAGCCGATCCCCTCATCACTTTCCCGGCACTGGCATCTGCGGCCCGCGGTTTGGGTTTTATCAGCATCGAAGCCGACCGAGATGGAGTACATCGGCGTGTTCCTTTGCTGGTGCGCTATGAGGATGGTTACTATCCCAGCCTGCCTTTTCGGCTGGTGTGTGATTACCTGGGAGTCACGCCAGATCGGGTGGTGCTAAGGCTCGGGAAGGAGATTGTGCTGCTTGGGGCGCGTCGTCCAGGGTCGTCTCCTGAAGACATCCACATCCCCATCGATGGTCGTGGCAACATGTTGATCAATTATGTCGGCCCATGGGAACGGATGAAACACTATAGCTTTGCGGATGTTTACCGACTGGGCGAAGACCGCGAAGAGATGGAGATATGGCGTGAGGAGTTGGAGGGGAAAATTGTAGTGGTCTGTGACGTATCCACTGGTTCGGGCGACATTGGACCGGTGCCCAGCGATGTGCATTTCCCGCTGGCTGGCCTCCATGCCAATGTGATCAACACCATCCTGACCAGGCAATTTCTCATTGAACTCACCGCCAGGGAGCGACTGGTGGTGGAAGCGCTGCTCCTGGCGCTGCTCCTGGCGCTGTCTTTGGTTGGCTCTTCGCGGGTGTTTCTCCTGGGGAATCTTCTCCTGGCAACCAGCTACCTGGCCGCGGTGGCGATGTTTTTCCTCGGAGCGGGTGTGATCCTGCGGGCAGTCCAACCGTTGATAATGATCACAGTCACGGCCGTAAGCGTCACCGCCTATCGATACTTAAACGAAGCCAGGCAGAAAGAAGTGCTGCGTCGAAGTTTCGAAGCCCATTTCCCGCCGTCGGTGGTTCGAAAGATCATGGCCAATCCAGGGATGATCTCATTGGCCGGCCAGAAGAAAGAACTCACCATTCTTTTCAGCGACATCAAGAACTTCACGCACTACACCGCAACCCTCGCCCCCGACCAAATCCAGAAGGCGCTCAACGATTATTTCGAAGCCATGGTGGAAATCGTTTTTCGGTACCAGGGCACCGTGGACAAGTATATCGGGGATGGTCTGATGGTATTTTTCGGTGATCCCGAACCGCAACCGGACCACGCCCTGCGATGCGTCCAAGCGGCCATTGATATGCAGACAAAGGCGCGAGAACTTCGCGACCGATGGCAAAGGGAAGGGGGGATGCCCATCGAGATCCGCATCGGCATCAACACCGGACCGGTCGTGGTGGGCGACATGGGATCGGCACGGCACCTGTCGTATACCGTGTTGGGAGCAGCCGTGAACCTGGCGCAACGATTGGAAAGCAATGCTCCAGTGGGCGGCATCTTGATATCCGAACGCACCCGGGAACTGCTTGAGGGCAAGATCCGCACTCGGGCGCAAGAGACCATCCGCGTCAAGGGGCTGGAAGAGCCGGTGAGCGTCTACGCGATAGTGTTGGACGAGGAAGGCGTCGCGCCAGAATGAAAGGCTCCCTGATCAGCGCCGGGCGTGTGGGCGGCGGCAACAACCATTCGATCACTAATCCCAGATGGCAAACGAATTAGGGATGTGTTTCTCTTGGCGAGTGGGCATGGGAGCGAGGGACGATAAGGTTTTCCGACAACCGGTTAGAAATCCTGGAACGGATGGTCGTCTTCGCGATCGTAGACACCGTCGTAGTACTCGATAACGTGCGCTTCCTGTTCGGCGCGAAAACGGTGGGCGCAACGGGGTTCGATCGTCGCCCGTTGCCCGGCCTCCAGCACGACTTCCGACCTTTCCCCAGTTTCCAGATCCACCAGGCTGATCCGCAATCTCCCAGCGATCACATAGAAGTTCTCGGTCTTTTCAAGATGGTAGTGCCCGCCCCGGTAGAAACCACTGCCAGGGTGCAGGGAGAAATAACCCAGGTGGCGAAAGGTGCGGCCATCTTCAATGAGTGCGAGTTCTCCCCGGTCCTGATGGAGCCGACGCTGCTGGCAAAAGGTGTCGGTAATGGGCAGGCTGAGAATGCTAATCTTGGTGGTCATGGCTGGTTCACCTACGATTCTGAAATCTAGAGATCCCCCGCACCCTTTTGGGCACTGCGCGTTTCATCATTCTCGATGATGGACAGGGTGGGTTTATGGAAATAGACGATACGCCCATTCTTCAAGATGTCGTCGTAGGTCAGAAGGATATCTACACTGTTGCCATTCCAGGAATATCTATTCAA
Source organism: uncultured delta proteobacterium (assembly GCA_963828705.1). GTDB lineage: Bacteria > Desulfobacterota > Syntrophobacteria > Syntrophobacterales > Syntrophobacteraceae > CAWDJT01. Next base: position 31,157 of record CAWHGA010000042.1, on the reverse strand, counting down.
ATATTCGTTTGGTTGATAGGCTTCACCATGTTTCTGGATGAAAATCTTCTTCAGTTTGTCAAAATTGATCAGACCATCAAAATAAACGAACACAGAATATAAACTGTCCTTGTAAAAACCGTAAACAATCTTGGAAGATTTGGCGTCTCCAATAACAAGATTATCGTTTTTTCGTTCAAAAAATTTCATTTCTCCTTCGGTTGCCATAAGCTGCATGTCGGACAATTCCTTGATATTCATTGTCCATTTCAAACCACGAAAATCTCCTGGCTCATTTGTCATGGCATGTAAAACTGTGGCATAGTTCGATAAACTAATCGAAGTCATCGATAGAAAAATGACAAATGCGAGTATAAATTTATGATACTTCATAGTCATACCATTACCCTTCTGACTATCATTACATTAAGTATCTAAAGATGTTGAACACAAACCGGTTAGAGTTTGCCGCCGTGAAACCACACTTCTGGCGTCGGCGGGTCTATTTCTTTGGCGAACTCCGCAAACGGAAAAGGTTTGGAATTGTCATTGAGGGTGATAAATCGGATCATTCTGTAGGCATAACTCGAAAGTCTGTTGCAAAAGCGTCGTAGTGGTTCGCTGTAAGTGCCGGCAATGAACAGGTAGATGTACTGAAAGGCGGTGCTAAGCACCAGAATGACCTTCAATAGCTCAAAGATAATGAGAAAAAGCAGGGTATAAAGCAACCGCACGGCGATGGATTTGCGCGATACAACCAAGACGGGACCTGTTTCCATAACATAATCCTTAAATGAGGCATGAGTTGCAGGTTTGACATCTGTAAACTACGGCTTTCACTGCACGTGGCCCTGTATAGCACTTTGACCGGGGAGTGCCAAGCAACTTCAGCGCGTTTGAACGATCTGGTGCGCCCTTGGGCGACGCCAAGATCATGGGCGAGGAAAGCTGGACGTGTATTTTTATTAAAGATTTTCTGCAGAATTCCGCTTATTTAATTGAGAGAATCTGCAGCGCAACGGGCTTGCCAACTGTGGGGCGTTTGGAGTATATTCCCTGCACCGCATTCACCGGAATGCCGGCCACGGCCAATGTGTTTCAGGGAAAGCCGGATGATCTGAGAGTTCAGCTTGATGGTGAGGCGTGATCAAGGACGATGAAGCCATGGACCAATTTGACAGTGCCCAGTACAAAGGTGGCGCGCTCGGTGAGCTCCTGGGTCTTAATGAACAATTCGGGAATCCAGACGATTAGGGTTTTCACCAATGAAAAGGGTGAAGCCGTTATTCGATGCTGTGTTTGTGGCCGCAAGAAGATTGCCAATGTGACAGCTTACCAGGGCTCAGACAAAAAAATCAAAGTCACCTGCCCTTGCGGGACGGCCTTTTTTATTCATCTTGACTGGCGCAGGCACTATCGCAAACAGGTCAATCTCGATGGGGATTATTTGCGGGATGGTCCCAATGAGGAAATCGGTACCATGGAGGTGAAGGACGTGTCCATGGGAGGGCTGGGCATGATGATTCTGCAACGCCATAGCCTCAACCCTGGCGATATCGTTAGGGTCAGTTTTGAACTCGATGATGGTCCGAGATCCCATATCGCCCGCAATGCCATTGTCAGAAACGTCAACGGCTCCCTGGTCGGGGTCGAATTCTGCGACAACAAGCTTGACAAAGCCCTCGCTTTCTATGTCCTGCCTTGATATGGCGGCCGACCCTCTCAGACGCCTGACGTTCAAGTACTGCAGTTCGGCCTTTCGCCTCTGGCCGCTCACGCTAACCCAGCCAATATTGACATTGACAAACCAATTGCCTTCCACTAACCTCAATTCTCCCTTACCAAGGGCGTTTTCACAAGACGGCTTTCCGCGAAATACCCCCCGCGGCTGTCCGATCGATTCCCAACGACACCAGGATCTGTTGTGTCTGTGCGGTTGGCCGCAGTTGTAGAGCTATTGCTGCTGTTCCAGTTCCTGTTGTGAGCTTCTTCCTGAGATACCAGCACCGTTGTCTGAATTACTAACGGGCCACATTCGGAAACTGCCCTTCGCCATTTTGGTGAGGCGGAGATTTTTTCTATTTTTTGGCGTATGATCAGGCCAGGGCATGGCTTCTGCACCACTATAATTCAGTATTTTTTGAGTTTTTTAGGAATTCACCATGAGTCACGGTTTTCTCAGCGTACTCTGCGCCTCTGCGGGGAGTGTTTCCCGCCGGTTGGTTGCGGCCAGAGGCTGCGCTGTGTGCGTTACGGTCAACGATTACGTGGTTTTTGCCTAACAGGAGTGAGTGAAGATGGACCATACGATCGACATGGAGAGTTTGCGCCGACAGCTTCCTTACCACAGCATGCGAGAAAAGCGCTTCAAAGAGGCCCCGCCAGCGGAGTGGCAAGCGGAGTGGGACCGATTCGATGCGGGAAGCCTGTTTCAACCTGATTCGAGTGTGCTTGCCGCAGAGCAACTGGCAGCAATGCGGCAACGCGAAGATGAATTGCTGGATGGCAACCACGCCGCACTAAACATTCTCACACGACTGACGGATGGTTTGTGCGGCTATCCGATTACGCCGTCAACGCCGATTGCGGAAGACTTCGCGCGAGCGGCCAGCAACGGGGTGCGCAACCTTTTCGGCCACGAGTTGACGTATTTCCAACCCAGTGACGAGCTCTCCGCCATTGCCGCAGTCGAAGCCATGGCCAGCCAGGGCGGCCGCTATGTGGACAATAGTTCATCTCAGGGTTTGGTACTCAAGACCAAAAACCTCCTGTCGGTTGCCGGCAAACGGCTACCGGTAGTGATGACCATCATGGCTCGGGAAGTCAACAAGGGTTCGCTCAGCATTCACTGTGGGCACACCGATTTCTATACGGTGCGAAACACCGGCTGGGCGCAACTGGTTTCCGGGGACAATCAGGAACTGCATGACTTGTTACCGATCGCTTTCAAAGTGGCCGAACTGCGGCAGATTATGATGCCGTGCATGGTGATCGGCGATGGTTTCATCAAAAGCCACGCCTTGGAAAACATCCGGGTTTTGTCCGATGCTTTCCTGCGGCATTTTGTCGGTCCTCCCAACCGGCTCTACCAGCCCAATTTTGCCTTGCGCACCCTGAGCGGTTCCTTCACCGATACCGATCTCACTATGGAAGGGCAGGTGGCCCAGGACTTTGCCTACCGTTTCTTCAAAAAAGCCTTTATCGCCGCAATGAATTCGGTCAACCAGATCCTGAGCACCAACCTCAAGGTGGTGGACTGTTATCGAACCGAAGACGCCGATATGGTCATCGTGGTGCTGGGCTCCGGCGCCGGTGTGGTCAAGGATGTGGCCGATTATTACCGGCAGAGCAAGGGCTGGAAGGTGGGCGTCGTGCGCCCGGTTCTGTTCAATCCGCCCTGCTATGAAGAGCTGGCCTACGGGGTTCGAAATGCCAAGGTGATCACCGTCCTGGAGCGAAGTGGCAAGGCCCACAACCAACTGCTGCTGGCCGACATTGAGGCGGCCCTGCAGATTTCGCACCGGGCCGGGCGGGAAGGCAAAGACGAACACCGCATCTACGGGCGCGACGACATGCCCACTTTGCTGCACGGGGTCTACGGGGTTGGGAGCAAGGATTTCAACAAATACGATGCCGCCGCCGTAGTGGAAAACATGCGCGCCTGTCTGGACGGTAAGCGCGGTCAGTTCCATCGTGACTTCTATGCGGGAATCGATGGTCCATACACCTTGGCGCCCCAAAGCCTGTCTGATTATGCCGAGCGGGAGATGGGAATGACCTTCATCGGCATCGGCGCCGAAGGGGTCAAGACCGCGCTGGAGACGGCAGCTTACATTTATGCCGCCGATAGCGGCAATGGCTGCAAATACGTTCAGTCCGGAGCGCGCTATGGGGCCGCTCGCAAGGGTGCGGCGGTCTTTATGAACCTGCGCATCAGCGATCACCCCATACGCAACAGTTCGGAACTGACGGAGCGGGATGTGCTGGCATTTTTCAACGATAAGTTCCTGCTCGATCAAATCCTGACTGAATACGTCGGTGGGTTGAAAGCCCAGGGTCTGTTTGTGGTCAACACACCACGGCCCAAGGAACGGTTGCTGGCTTCATTCCCCAAGAGTGTGCAAGACATCATCAAGGAACGTCAGATCAGGCTGATTACTTTGGACGCCACCCAGGCAGCGCTCAAGTACCTGAACCGCAATCTGCCGGGTGCCGCCATCGTCGGTTTGGTCAACAAGGCAGCCGGGATTCTGCCTGAAGCTGAGTTCGAAGGGCGTTTTGAAAGCATCCTGCGGGCCAAACTGGGAAAGAAGAAAGGTGGCGAAATCGTTGATTCCAACATGGCCATGCTGCGTTACGGCGTCAGTGTGGCGCTGGCCCCTACGACAACGGACATCCTCGACCGGTCCGGAGCCTTTGGCGCCACCTGCGCGCCCTATGAAGTGCACCTGCCGGAGGATTTCGGCCAGCCCGCCGCTGCTGCCGGTCTGCCGGTGACTATGACGGACAAGGACCAGCTCGGGCGCCATCAAACCGGTGAATCTCATCGAAAATTACCAGGACACCTTTTATCGCGAGATGGTGCAGCCGATTTTGGAAGGCAAGAAGATCCCATGGGACCGTTTTCTGCCCGTGGTGCCGGCGGCCACCAGCTGCTATCGGGACATGAGTCATGTCGGCACGCAGTTGCCCATCTACAACGCTTCCAAGTGTCTGGCGTGCGGTTTGTGCGTGGCGTCCTGCCCCGATTCGGCGCTGTACACCACCATCACCGACCGACCAATTCCCGCTGAAGCTTCGCTCTACTTTAAAGTCTTCAAAAAACCACCCAAAGGCATTCCCTGGGAACGCTTCGCCATGAATATCAACGTGGTGCCGGGAGCGTGCAAGGGCTGTGGGATCTGCGCCCAGGTCTGCCCGGTGGATGCTTTGCGGATGGTGGCCAAAAGCGACATGCGGCCGACCGATTTCCTGCCCGAGGCCTGTCGCAGCTTACGACATGACCCAGCTAGCGGCCCGTAGCGTCGATCAGATGTCGCTGCTGCATCAGGTCTTGTTCGTGTTCTCCAAGCTCTATCCGGGCCGGCACACCCTGTGTCCTGGTTGCAGCGAAGGCAGCATCAGCCTGCTCACCTTTTTTGCCGCAGAATCACTGCGCAATCACCCCCAGGGCATCGCCACCTTCTATCAAGGCATCAAGGTGCTTGTCGGGGAAAAACCGCAATGCCATCGAGCACATGCTCGACCACGGTTTCAACATCTACACCATCAACGCCACCGGTTGCAGCCAGGTGTCCGAATTGGTCAATCCCTTCAACTCGCGCATCTATCAGTCCGGCCACTACGGCTTTGGGACCGCATCGGCCGCAGCCCTGGGAGCCAAATTCAGCTTCGACCAGGCCTACGAAAACGAGTCCGCCGATGGTTTGACCAAGGTCATCGTGTTTGCCGGAGACGGTGCCATCTATGACATCGGCAATGGACCGTTCAACTATGCTCTGGGCGAGAACTACGACATCACCTGGGTGATCTACAACAACGAAGGCTACATGAACACCGGGGCGCAGAAATCCGGAGCCACCCGCTTCGGCACCGACCGTTCGACCTCGCCCATCGGCACGGCGCTTCGCCGGCAAAACCACGCTCCACCGGCGCATCATGAGCCAGGCCATGGCCATTTCTCACGTATACGCGGCCAAGCTTTCCATCGACAACCCGCTGTACGCCATCAAGATCCTGAAGGAAGCCATCGCCTACAACGGACCCTCGGTGGTGGAATTCTTCTCGGCCTGTCCGCAGGGGCATCAATCACCGGATTGGGCCGGTCCGCTGATCTCGCGCATGATGGTTGAAGCCCGCAAATGGCAGATTGCCGTGCGCCGGCCGTTCCAGCGGGTGGATATTTCCGGCAATCCCGAACCGGAAAGCATTTACCCGAGTGAAGGGAAATCCTTTAAGAAGGGGATCAAGCGGGAGCCGGCAACCTTCTACGATGTGGTCAGCATGCTGGGTCAGTACAATCAGCACATCAAAACCCAGGAAGGCGGGGTGATCCCGGAAATCATCCAGGTCAATGAAACGGTAAGTCTGTTCCGCTGGCTGCGTAATCAGTACATGGCGGGTCTGCGGGATTCCATGCCCAGCGAGCAAGAAGTGGAACGCCTGGTGGCCGGTCACTACCGGTCCTAAGAGTTTGGCTGATAATTGCCCGCAAGAGGCCGTGAGAAAAGCTTTAAATCCCGTCACCCCCGCGAAGGCGGGGGTCAGGAAATTCTTTAAAAACCCTGATGCCCGCTTTGGCAGGCATCAGGGTTTTTCAGTTCACCACAGTTTTGCCGCAACCCCCCGGGTTCCCCTTATTCCAAAGTGCGGGCTGGTCATGGGTGCACGGGGGAGCCAGCTCTCGACAGATTTTCTGTAGCCCCGTTGCGCAGTTGGAAAAGATCCAGTCTACTCCCCGGTTGATCTCCCGATATAGGCAGTTGCGTGAGCCGACGAAGCCGGTGCCGATCCCCTGTCCATGGCGGTGATGGAGACGGATTCGACCCTGCATCATCAGCAGATAGTGCCCGGCAATCCCGGCATAATGACGGCCAATGGCCTGGTCGCTCAACTCCATGAAATTCGTCTCCGCCACCGGCAGGAAGCTCTCTGTTGGGGCAAAGACCAGTTGCTGGAAGATGGCGGTGTCCAATGACAGCAGGTGATAATCCTTTTGTGGGTGCAAGTTGCGAGAATAACTCCCGCAAAATATCATTTTGGTAGGTCAGGTTGGGGAAGGGTTCGGTCTTTATTTCCACCATCAGGTGCAGCTGTTTGCCGTAGCGTTCGATCACCTGGCGTAGTGAGGGGATTGTCGGGAATCGGTGCTGTACTTCCTTCCAGGTAAGGTCTTTCAATAGCGCTTGGTGGCCAAACAGACGTCGGCAGTCCCGATCGTGAAAAACCACCGGTTCGAGATCACTGGTCCAGCGGACATCACATTCAATGCCCCAAACACCGGCATCACGGGCTCGATCAAAAGCGCCCAGGGTGTTTTCCGGAACCACTCTGATGTCGTGTTCACCGCGATGGGAAACGATCCGGCAACGACGGGCCTGTTCGGGTGATGGTACGGCCTGTGGCAGGCGGGCAAACAGCCAATCAGCCCATCGATGGTAGATGCGTTCAACCGGCTTCGGCACCGCCATGAACTAAACCTGCCTGGGATTCGGGGTCACCACTTGTGGACACAGACGTTGGGAAGTGCCCGACCGAGGAAGCGCTCACCGACCTCCTGGAACCGTTGGGGAACGTCGGTAACATAGAAACGGTGCATGGGTGGTTCGTTGTTGGATCTCCGCAGTCGCTTCTCATCCAGAAGGCTTTCAACCTGTACCGCCATGGCTTCCGCCGAGTCCACCAGTTCCACGTCGGATCCCACCACCTCCTGCAACAATGGTTTGAGCAAGGGGTAATGGGTACAACCCAAGACCACGGTATCGATGTTCTGCGCCAGTAGTGGGCGCAGGTATTCTTCAGCGGTCAACCGGGTCACTGGGTGGTTGAGCCAGCCTTCTTCCACCAATGGTACAAACAACGGGCAAGACTGAGAGATGATGCGGATCTCCGGGTCATAATGGTGGATAGCACGGTCATAGGCGCCACTATGGATAGTGACCGGGGTGCCGATAACCCCGACGCATTTGGTCCGGGTGCGGGCGAGGGCACTTCGAGCCCCGGCATCGATCACTTCGAGGATCGGCACCAGTGCCAGGTCCCTGACCGCTTGGTAGGCCACGGCCGCCATGGTGTTGCAGGCGATGATCAGCATCTTGACCCGCTGTTCAAGGAGGAACTCGGTGATTTGCGTTGGCATAATGGGCGATAGTACCGGCCGATTTGATCCCATAGGGGACCCGGGCGGTGTCACCGAAATAGATCACGCTTTCCTCGGGAAGACGCCGCAACAAAGCGGAAACCACAGTAAGCCCGCCGATACCGGAATCGAATACCCCGATGGGACTGTTGGGTTGGGTAGCTGGGTCCATCTGGTGCCCGCTAGTTGTGCGCTCAGTTGCCATCGGAAATCCAGGTGACCGGCAGCTGGTCACGCTCCGGCAATCGATGATAGGTGTGCTTGGGGTATCCCACCATCATGGCCCCAGTGATCGTCTTATCAACGGGCAAATGGAGAGAGGCGGCGAAGGCCGGGTGTTGTTGGGCACAAATCTGTACGTAGCCGGCCCAGCAGGTACCCGAGGCCCAGGCTTGTGGCATAGAGTTCCACGTATTCGAGGGCGAGATAGGTGGTCACCTGGGCCATGCGTGAGTCCTTGTCGGCGGTGGCCAGCACCAGGTGGGGAGCTCCGCGTAGAATGAGGTCAACTCCGTTGTGATGGGCCTCGACAATGGCTGGCAGATGCAGCATGGCGGCCAGGTCGGGTTGGGCGTCGATAACGGCGCTCATCCATTCGACCACTACCGAGCATATGCCCTTGAGTCGATCATGGCCTTCCACTACCACACAGGAAAGCCCTTGGGAGTTGTGGCCGGACGGTGCGTAGCGAGCGATCTGCAGAAGTTGCTCCAATAGTTCACGAGGAACTGCTTGGTCGCGATAACAGCGGATGGAGCGGCGGGAGCGCAAGAAATCATAAGCCGTCTCGGCATTCACCACCGGATAGGCGGACAGCGGCGTATGCTGAGCCAGTGGATTGCGCACATTGTTGAGCGCTCCATGGGGGCAGGCGGCCACGCAATGACCGCAGCCAATACAGTACTGGCCCATCCCCGGTTGGACATGGGGGCCGGTTTTCGGGTCCACAGCTAGAACGTGGACTGGGCATACTTCCGCACAAATCCCTTCCTTCTCACACTTGGTCAAATCCACCTGAATCAATGCCATGGTTGATTTCCTCTCAGGCCGGCATGGAAAGCCGTAGCTGTCATGATAGCTGATGTCTTGCGTTTGATGTTGGCCAACAATTCCTCAAACCTTACCTTGAGTAAATCCAATAGCCACCTTTTATTGTCATCGTCGCGTTCACCGAAGATAAGTTCATCACCCACGGCCATGTTGACTGAAAACAATGAATTCTAGCAGAAATCAATCCTGAATGCAGAGTCAGAAATGCCAGTGTCATGGATGGCAGCCGCTCCGATTTAGAAAATGGTGTGGGATATAGTGAACTGAGGCTTTGAAATGTAGTGGCAGAAGTTGTAAGGTAGGTCTTCCGAGTCACCGGCAGGTTTCGAATGTTAGCGCACCTTGCCACCAGTAGGCTATCGCGAATGGACCATCAGTAACGCTCGCGCAGAGGGAGAGAGATTTTCATGGAAATCAAAATTCAGCCTGCTGCCGCCGGTCAGCGACACCCCAAACCGGCTGATGAAAGCAAACTGGTCTTTGGAAAGACCTTTAGCGATCATATGTTCATTATGGACTACATCGCTGATCATGGGGGGTGGCAGAACCCGCGCGTGGTATCATACCAGAATTTGGTTTTGGATCCCGCGGCCATGGTGCTTCACTATGGACAGGGTATTTTTGAAGGACTGAAGGCGTATCGCCGTTCTGATGGCGGCATTCAGCTGTTTCGCCCAGAAAAGAATATGGAACGGCTCAATCGGTCAGCGCGGCGCATGTGTATGCCCGAGATCGACGTGGAGTTCCAACTGAAGGTCCTGGATGCCCTGCTCAAACTCGACCAGGACTGGATTCCGCACAGTGTTGGGGCTTCGCTTTACATCCGGCCGACGATGATTGCCAGTGAACCAGCGCTTGGTGTTCGGCCGGCGCATGAATATCTGTACTATATTATCACCGGGCCAGTGGGTGCGTACTATCCCGAAGGATTCAATCCGGTCAAGATCTACGTGACCGACGAATTCGTTCGTGCCGTGCGCGGCGGGGTAGGGGAAGCCAAAACCATGGCCAACTATGCCGCGTCTCTGTATGCTCAAGAAGCTGCCAAGAAGAAGGGTTTTACCCAAGTGCTCTGGCTGGATGCCGTGGAGCGGTCTTTTATCGAAGAAGTAGGCACCATGAACATCTTCTTCCGTATTGGAGACGAACTCGTTACGCCACCCCTTGGGGGTTCCATTCTGCCGGGAATCACGCGCCAATCGGTCCTGGAACTGGCTCATCACTGGGGTTGGAAAGTCAATGAAAGCCGAATTAGCATCAGGGAATTGGTGGATGGGATCACTTCCGGCAAGGTGCTGGAGATTTTTGGTTCCGGGACTGCTGCGGTCATTTCGCCGGTGGGAGAGATCTGTTACCAGGAGCGTCACTACCAGGTTTCCGGACGGCAAGGTGGGGGAATGGTCGCGTCGACTCTATGATGAGATCATTGCCATCCAGTATGGTCAGAAAACCGATCCCTTCGGATGGATTCGCAAGCTAGGGGGGTGATCCCGCGGTGGGAGGTGGGCTGCCGAGGGCTGTCGCAGCCATTGCCGGAGGCTGGCACCTGTTACTGGGCTTGTCTTTCTGAGTTGGTTATTTTGGCAGATTTTTTGAGTTGAAATCTAAAATCGCAGTAGTTATCATTTTGGCAAGGTTGACATTATGTCACCTTCTCCTAACCCCTCCTAACCCTGCTTGGCCAACCCCCTCCAGCCAAGCAGGGTCCTTTTTTTGGGTCCTGGTGATCATTGGCATCTATGCACATCTTTTGAGGCAGGCGATGTTGATGTCGAACGCCCAGCGCTCTATTCAGGTGCCATCGGGGTTTGGGGAGTGAACTGAGCAACGCGAGGTAAGCTGATATGGCGGATAAGGACTGGAGAGAGGCATTGCCCGAAGATGAAGACTCTTCCTTTTTGGATGAGGATTCAAGCCCCGATATTGAGGATGAAGCCGACGAGAATTTCGCCCTCTTGTTCAATGAAAGCTATGTGGTTCCCAAGAGGTTTTCCCGTGGCGAGAAGGTGCGGGGACGCATCATCAGGATCAATAACGACTGGATTTTCCTGGACTTGGGCACCAAGGGTGAAGGCGTGTTGGCGGCCACGGAATTGAGCAGCGCTGGACAGGAACGCAGCGTTGCCGTGGGTGACTGGTTGGATGCGTATTATCTTGGCGATACGGATGGTGAAATTCGTTTAACCATGCGGATTTCCGGGGCTGATGCCTCACGATCCCTGCTTGAAGACGCGTACCACGCTAAAATCCCCGTGGAGGGAAGCGTGGTTAAGGAGATCAAGGGTGGTTTTGAAGTGCTTATCGGCGGCAGCCGCGCATTCTGCCCTTACTCCCAAATGGATTTGTATCGCCAGGAGCCCGCTAACTTTCTTAGTCAGACTCTGTCTTTCTTGATTCTAGAATTCGAGGCTGGCGGTAGGAATATCGTGGTATCGCGGCGCCAGTTGCTGGAAGCCGAACGCCGCCAACGCTACGAGGAGCTTCGTGCCACACTCGAGGTCGGGGCGCGCGTCAGTGGTGTGGTGCGTGCCGTGGAAGCTTTTGGTGTCTTTGTGGATTTGGCTGGGGTCGATGGCCTGATTTCCAACGCCGAACTGTCCTGGGGCCGGACCGCCGATCCTCGGGAAGTGGTCACTGTCGGGCTGACTATCGAGGCACAAGTGGTTGAACTCGACTGGGACCGAAAACGCATTGGCCTCAGCCTCAAACGCCTCACCCCCGATCCCTGGAACCGGATCCACGAACTGTTGGCTGAAGAACAGATCGTCACCGGCCGTGTGGTCAGCCTCGCCCAATTCGGCGCCTTCGTTGAGGTCTTGCCTGGTATCGATGGGCTGATCCACGTGAGTCGCCTGTCCCTGGGGCGGCGCATCCATCATCCTCGCGAGGTGGTTCAGCAAGGTGAGCAAGTCAGGGTGCGAATCGAATCCATCGATGGCGAACAGCGCCGTTTGGGACTCAGCCTGGTGTCGGGAGAGGACCAGGAAGGCGTTTTGGAGTCGCCATCTCAGCCCGAAACACCGGCGACTGTAGGAAGTACCGTGTCGGCCACGGTAGAAGCGGTTAAGCTGTTCGGAGTCCTGGCCAGGCTTCCGGACGGGCGCACCGGACTGATTCCTGTTGCCGAACTGCTCATGCCCCAGAAAACCTCGCTCCGCCGCCATTACCAACCGGGTCAAGCCATTACCGTGCAGGTTTTGGACATCACCGATGCCGGCCGGCGCATCCGCCTTAGTGAGCGAGCTGCCAAGGAAGCCGGAGAAGCCTCCCAGGTCTCTGACTATCTGGCCAAAGGACAAGCTGCGGAAAAAGGCGGCCTGGGAACGCTGGGTGATTTGCTGAAGAAACCCCGGGAGTGAGCGCCCAATAGCGGGAAATGAAGGGGAACGGAGGAAGGATGGAGTCGATGCCGCGGTCTGCACGGCACAGGTGTGCTGCTATATCACATGCCAAGTTGCTCCAATAGCTTGTCGACGCCGTCCTGGTCGGCAAAATCCTTCTTGATCCTAACATTGCTTGCCATATCTCTTGCCTGATCCTTGATCTCATTAGCATCCATGTCAGGAGACTGCTCCTTTGATTTCTTCATAATCTCCGATGTGACATAGACGTTAAATACAATATCTTCTACCTTCTTTAGGGAGCCGACAACTCTTTTGATCTGTTGACCAGTCAAGTCCTGAAAGCTTAACTCGGTCATAATGTCAAGGATAATTGTATCTAAACGATTCAAGTTTGTTAATGCAGTCGTCTTGGCCACTATCCCTGAACATTTGTATAATACTTCTGAGTTCATCCTGCATCGTCTCCAAATATTCTAGTATTTTCAACGTCGCCTTTTCAGTCATTTGCATGATTTCGTCTAGGATACTATCGGATTCAGATAGAAAAGCCATTGATTCCTGAGGCAATCCCGCGCCAAGAGTTTGTTTGACCGATTTAATCTCACTGTAGATGTGTTCGATTCCGTCGATGACTTCGGTGTTCAGCGTGCGATAAAACTGTCCTTCGGATAGAGCTTTCGCAAGAGCGATGGATATTTCTTGTTGGACCATAGAAGATAGGTTTTCCTTAATCAGTGCGGTGACTTTGTCGGAAACACTGGTAGTCAACTGATCAAGTATCGCTTGCTCGGTCAGCATATTGCCCCTTTTCAGCGGTGAAGTTGATAGTTGTTCTTACCGAGCTTTTTTGCCAGGTACATGGCCTGGTCTGCCTTCTGCAGAAGATCCTCAACGTCTAATCCATCGTTTGGAAAGGTGGCGATGCCAATGCTGGCACCGACTTTTGCGGAATTTCCGGTGGGCAGCAGGATCGGTTCGGAAATAGATGATATCAGGCGCCGTGCCACCAGGCAAGAATGCATCCGATCGTTGATGCTGCTGAGGATGATGACGAATTCATCACCCCCCATACGAAAGCAATAGTCAGTGTTGCGAACGATGTGGTTCATTCGCTCAGCCGTCTTCTGCAGGACCAGGTCTCCATTTTCGTGGCCCCAGGTGTCATTGACGGCCTTGAATCCATCCAAATCGACAAACAGAAGCGCAAAAACCCCCGTTCTCGCCTTGGCATCATCCAGTATCTGTTGGGACAGCTGGGGAAAGCTTTCACGCTGGAGAAGCCCGGTCAGCGGATCGGTAACGAGACTGACCCCTTGGCGTTCGATCAAAAGGAAAACAGTGAATTCATCGTCAAGAGAGATCTTCTTAACCGAAAAATAGACCCCGGTTGCCATGTGCACGAAGCCATGCACATCACTTTGAGAGCGCTGAAGGTGGGGTGCGATATCCTGATCATCACTAAAGGAATGCCTAAAGGCGTCGTTGGCATGAACCAGCGAGCCGTTATTGATGACGCAGCAGGCGAAATCAAGGTGTTCGATGATGGTTTTCAGATATCGTTCATGCCGTTCCATGTTCGCCTCGCTGCTCGGGCACATGATGAGAGCAGTTCCATGCCAAGATGTCACACCCCGGATCAATTTCAACTACTACAAGTCACCACATGGTGCAAGGTCCTCGACGATATCCGCGCCATCATCACGAAACCCGGCTGGAGGTTTTCTGGGCAATCGGTTTGGGGGTTGGGAGCGAGTGCAGTTAGCGTTGATGCCATGGGGGAGCGGGGGAGTGGTGGTTGGCCGGCCACCGCTGATAGGGCATTACCATTCGCTGATCAAGCGCCGCTCCACCTCGTTCCATTTGGAACTCAGCGTAGTCACTGCGTCCAACGCCAGGTCCAGGTGGGTCGGCATGTGTTTCGAGTATATTTCTCCATGAATCCTCTTGTCCTTGATTCCTCGCTTCTGCAAGGGCATATCGGAAACCAGCATGATGGAGCCGATGGGCACTTCATAGCGGTATGCGACCGAAAAGAGCGTCGCCAATTCCATCTCGACGGCCATGATGCGCTGCTGGCGCAGGTAATCCACAAACGCCTCGTCAAACTCCCAGAGCCGCCGGTCGGTGGTATAGACGATGCCGCATTTGGGCAGGAGGTTGACCCGTTTGACAGCGCCGATGCAGAACAAATTAACCGATGAGGCCGGTATGGCGGGAAACTCGGCTGGCAAGTAATGGCGGCTGGTTCCTTCCCCGCGGATGGCCGCCGATGGAATCACGAAATCGCCGATCTCGAGCGTGTCATCGATCCCTCCACACATTCCGAGCATGATCACCGATTTCAAGCTATCCAGGTAGGCCAGGCAGTTGATCAGAAGCGCCGCTTGAGGCGAGCCGATGCCGAAGTCAATCATGGTGCAGTTCAGGTCCTTGACATTGACTACCATGAAATTGCCTTCACTAAAAACCCCGTTGGTCTTTTCCTGGAAGGCTCTAATGTATTGCTTGAAGTTGGTGATGAGAATGTGATCGCAGATGTCCTCCAAACGGCAGTTGGTATATCTCTCCAGGGTCTGGCGGATGTATTCGTGTTCCTTCATCGTCATGGTGTTCCCCTTTCGATCCGCGAATAGATGCCGTACCACCCAAACCGAATGAGTGACCCAGATACTATCATAGCTTGACCTGTTGAACCGACAAGATGTTGGGGAAGCTCCGCAGGGCATCGAGGGCTTCCTCCGGCGCTTCCTCGTCCAGGCGAATGATGGCGATGGCCTTGTCTCGTTCCGGTGAACGGCTCAGATGCATGTTGGCGATGTTGACCTGGAAATCACCCAGCGTCGTGCCGATGAAGCCAATCACGCCTGGTTTGTCAAGATTCTGCACCAGCAGGTTGATCCCCTCCAGTTCCGCTTTTTAATCAGGCGGGTTGATTGGAGGAGACCCAACGCCTGGGTTTGCTGGCTTTCATGCCTCGACTCTGCCCAGAGAGCCGCCGAGATTTGTTCATTGGAAGCTATCTGTCTGATGGTCGTGCAATATCCGAGAAAATACCATCTCTGGTCATTCTGACGCAAGCGGGAATCCAGAGTTGCAGTCCTTGAGAGCCCCTCTGGCTCCCTCGCTCGCTGGGGTGACGACTCTGTGCCAACACATTCTCTTGTCAGCGTCTCAGACCGCCTGCGGCGGCCCACTATCCGAGAGTAACTTTCGGGAAGTTACTCAAGAGGTTTCACTCGGTCAGGATCTTGATGTCGAAGCTCACTTCCCAAAACGCGTGGGCGGGGAGATGGATGGTCCATAGGTGCAGGAAAACCACACCCTGGTACGCCCTTTCATAGCCCGCTTCTGATTGCACCACAGGTTCCAGGGGGAAATACCACAAAGTGGTCGGTTGACTCAGGCGGACATGAGTGTGCAACCGGGTCGGCTGAGGCACGGCGAGATACGGGAGTTCCGCGTTCGGATCGTTCACCCCGTTTGTTCCCGCGTCGGGGATGGTGCCACCGCTGGTGAACAGGTAGTGGCTCACATCCTGGCTTTCCATAATATCACGGCTCGTATACCAGCTGTCATGCAACCGGACATGGCCGAAAAAGCCACTGCAGGTTTCTACTCCAAAGCGACTGCTCAGCACATTGGGGGACAAATTTTGGATCTGGTAGCGAACTTCCAGCGCTGATTCCCCTTGGCGCAACAAGAATTCTTTGACCACCCTCACCGGCAGGAATTCGCCGTAAACCCAGACATGGCCATCGCGGGACAAGCTGAGGCGTTGCAGGGTTTCCTTTTTCCGGCAAGAACTGACGTAGGGCAGGTTGACGAAATCCCCTTCTTCCGGGTAGCGGTTTTCGCGAAACCCGAAAAGCGTTGCATCATCTCGCAGGAAGTGGTCAATAAAGGCGCCGCGCCGATACCAGTCACGAAATAACAATTGTTCCAGGCCCATTTCCTTGGCGCGCACGGTCTCGGTATGGATGGTTTCCACCTTCCTCCATTCCGGCATTTCCGGCGTGATCACCTTGCCCCGCGCGGCCGCGCGGCGGAGTTTGTCATGATAGGCTTCCTCGCGCCGGGTCATGACGTTGACCAGATTGCACTTGGCCGGCAGATAGTCCCATTCCTTGACCGTGCCGCCACGATCAAGATCCACCTGCAGGTGGAACGGGTGGCACGTGGTGCTCAGTTCGATGCAACCGTCGTCGACGAGATCATGCTGTTCGCAGTGTATGGGCGGACTTCCATTGTGGAGCAGCTCCTCAGCCGCCACCAGGTGCGCATAATTGGCCGCACGGATGTGGCCGAGATAGACCCCGCCGAAGACCCCGTGCCAGTAGCCGCAACTGCACTGCGCCGCCCAGATGTGATTGAGCGCCTGGTCACGCTGAGGTGTAGCGGCCATATGCCAGATCCGCCGACTGGCTTCCGCCACCCTCTTCTGCAGGTGGTTGGCTTCCGGGTATTTCACCAGAAAATGGCGCCAAAAGCCGCCTCTCAAGAACGACTCGAGCTCCGGATCGAGTTCTGCATGGCGATAGTGGTCCAGGGTTCGCGACCGATGGGCTGGCAGCGCCCAGTCCATCATCTCCTGATAGGAGGCGGTGGGCAGGTAGGCCAGCCCCAAGGGTCGGAACTGGTCCATAAACCGCGCCGGAGTAATGGTCGGCAACCATTCCTGAGCATTTTCAATGGCTTCGAAGAGCCGCTCGACGTATTGTTCTTCCCAGCAGAGCTGGTGGGTCTGCGGCCAGAGGCCGAATTTCTCGCCGTCATCGCCCATGCATGCCAGACGCGGCGGTTGATCCGCCGACAGCGGTCGTACGGCCTGCTGCCAAAGCCAGTCCATGACCTGCTCCACCGGCTGGAAGGGAATCAGGTAACGGAGCCGGCTCAGCGACGGGAACACGGCCAACCGGTAACCCTGTTCTTCGGTCCGGTAGTAGCCGTGCAGCTCCGCTTCTTCAAAACCGCATGCCTGGAAATGGGAATCGTCCACAATGGTGTAACGAACCCCGGCTTCAGCCATGGGTTTCGGCAGATATGGCTCCCAGACGCGCTCAGTGAGCCATAATCCGCGAGGGGTCGTTCCCAGTTCGGCTTCGATGGTCTGGATGTGCTTTTTGATCTGGTGAATCTTGTCGGCATCGGAGAGCATGGGGAGGATCGGTTCGTAGTAGCCGGCGGCCAGGACTTCCATTTGACCGCGTTCCACCAGGATGCGCACCAGTTCCAGGTAGTCGGGGTGCGTCTCCTTCAGCCAGTCCCACAGACACCCGCTGATGTGAAAACCCACCTGAATGCTCGGATGGCGGTCAAGTGCCCCCAGGAGCGGTTTGTAGGCCTGCTGGTAGGCTTTCTCAAAAACCCAGGCGTAGTTGCCGACGGGTTGGTGTAAGTGAAACACCAGCGACAGATACAACGGCTGATCCATGGTTTGTCTCCCTAATCGCTTATCCCAGGTAGGCCTTCTGGATCTCGGGGTTGTTGGCAAGTTCCTGGCATGAACCTTCCATGACAATGCGTCCCGCTTCCAGCACATAGGCGCGATGAGCAAATTGTAAAGCCAGGCGAGCGTTTTGTTCCACCACCAAGATGGTGGTTCCGGCCTGGTTGAGTTCCCTGAGAACGCGGAACAATTCCTGCATGAGCAGAGGGGCAAGCCCCATGGATGGTTCATCGAGAAGGATGAAGCGAACACCGCTCATAAAGGCGCGCCCCATGGCCAGCATTTGCTGTTCCCCGCCGCTAAGCGTGTCGCTGCGTTGATGGCGCCGGTCGTCGAGCCGCGGGAACAGGGCAAACACTCGCTGGTAATCGCTGGCGATCTGATCAGCGTCCTTACGGGCATAGGTGGCCAGCTTGAGGTTTTCGGCAACGGTGAGATTGCCGAAAATGTGGCGCCCTTCCGGCACCAGCCCAATGCCGTGTTGAGCCACTACGGTATGAGTCGCGACCCCGAGGAGGTCATTGCCATTGTAGAGGATCCGTCCCTTGAACACAGTGGGGCCTTCCGGAGGCGGCATCCGCATGATGCTCATCAGGGAAGTGGATTTGCCGGCGCCGTTGGCGCCCAGCAAGGCCACCATTTCTCCTGGTTTGACGGTGAAGGAAATACCGTGGAGAGCTTCGATATTTCCATAGCGAACGTGCAGATTATCCACTTCAAGCATGGACCGTCTCCTCATCTCCCAGGTAGGCCTGAATCACCCGCGGATTCTGCCGCACCTGGTCGGGAGTGCCTTCGGCGATGGTTTCGCCAAAATCGAGCACCTTGATCCATTCACAAAGCCCCATCACCACCCGCATCTGGTGCTCGATCAGCCAGACGGTCAGTTTGAACTGCTGGCGAATCCAGCGGATCAGATCAATGAGCTGTTCCGCTTCGTTCGGGTTCATCCCAGCGGCCGGTTCATCCAAGAGCAGCAACTTGGGGCGAACCGCCAGTGCCCGCCCGATCTCGACGCGGCGCTGCAACCCGTAGGGCAGGTTCTTGGGGAATTCGTCGGCGCAGTGGTGCAGACCGAGCAGTTCCAGGAGTTCTTCGGTGGCTCGTTCGTACCCGGCGCTCATTTTCGCGGTAGGAGCGGGTATGCAGGATGGCATCCAAAAATCCATAGCCGAGTCGATGGTGCTGGGCGATGCAAAGGTTCTCGAAAACGGTCAGATTGTTCCACAGCCGGATGTTTTGAAAGGTGCGGGCAATCCCTAGGCGCGGTCACTCGATGCGTGGCCAGACCGACGATGTTGTGGCCGTCAAAGGCGATCTCGCCGGCGGTGGGCCGATAAAAGCCGCACACCATGTTGAACACGGTGGTTTTGCCGGCCCCGTTGGGGCCGATGAGGCCCAGGAGTTCGCCGCCCTGCAGGGTCAGATTGAGGTCATGAACAGCGCGGAGTCCGCCGAAGTGGATCCCCAGATGTCGAATGTCCAAAAGCGCCATTTAAACTCGTTTCTCCTTTGACAACGAAAACCAGCGCAGCTTCGGAAAGATGTCCGTGAGTTCGCGATGTCCCATGATTCCTTCAGGCCGAAACAGCATCAGGATGATGAGCAACAACGGAATCACCACCCACTTGAACAACTGCAAGGGGCGTAACAGTTCCAGAATGAGCGTGAAGCCGATGGCGCTCAAGACCGAACCGCTTAAAGACCCCATGCCGCCCAGATACACCATCACCATGACTTCGGTGGACTTCATGATGGTGAAAGTCCCCGGATTGATGTAGCCCAGTACATGGGCGAACAGGCCTCCAGCGATGCCCGCCATCCCCGATGACAGCATGAAGGCGATCATCTTCATCCGCTGGGAATTCACCCCCATGATTTCGGCCGCGATTTCATCATCGGCGATGGCCACCACGCCGCGACCGTAGGTGGAGTGGACGAAACGTTTCAGGACCACGATGGTGACCGCGGCTGCCACCAGCGTCCAGATCAACACCCAGGGTACGTTGACGGTCTTGGTCATGGCGTCGATCACTTTGCGCATCCCCATAAACCCGCGGGCACCGCCAATGGCCTGGATATTTTCGATGGAACTCTTGACAATGTAGTTGACCGCCAGGGTTATGATGGCCAGGTAGTCGCCGCGGGTGCGAAAGGAGGGGATGGCCACCAGGAGACCGACCAGGGCGGCGCCGATGCCACCCAACAAAAGGGTGATCGGGAACAGATAGAGAGCGCTGGAACCCGGGAGCAGATGACCGCTCAGCGTTTGGTCGGAGGTGAACAACCAGATGTTGAGGATCGAAGTGATGTAGGCCCCAACCGCCATAAACCCGGCATGACCGCAGGAAAACTCCCCCATATATCCATTGATGAGGTTCAGCGAGCTGGAAAGAATCACATTGATACCCATGTACATAACCACCAACTGCTGGTACTGGTTGATCCAACCGTACTGGGCGGCAAACACAACGAGGGTGCCGAAGACAAGAAATATGAGGACCGAAAAATAGCGCTGCATAATGATCACCTGAGCTAGATTTTGGTTCGGCGAGCTACGCCAAAAATGCCCGTAGGCTTGATGCTGAGAAAAATCAGCAGGGCGCTGAAGGCGATAAGGTCCCGGAAAGTCGATGGAAACACCGCGGTTACGAAGATCTCCACGAAACCAAGCAAAAACCCGCCCAGGAAGGCACCGCGAATTTCGCCGATACCACCGATGACCGCCGCGATGAAAGCCTTCCAGCCGATCAGTGCTCCCATGTAGGGTTCCAGCACCGGATAGGCGCTGACAAACAGCACTCCAGCAAGGGCGGCCATGGATGATCCCAGGATGAAGGTAAAGACAATAACCGTATCTACGGGGATGCCCATCAGGGGGACCGCCATTCGATCGTAGGAGATGGCTCGCATGGCCATGCCCAGCTTGGTCTTGCGGACGATGGTCTCGAGCAGGGCAAATACGCCAAAGGCTACCAGTATAACCAGGATCTTGATGTTGCTGACGGTAACCCCACCGAAGTTGTAGATTACTTTCGGCAGCAATTCGGGAAAACTGCGGCGGCTGGCACCGAGAAGCGCAAGGTTGCCGTTTTCCAGGAGCAGGCCGCACATCAGGGCGGTGATCACCACATAGAGGCGGGACGCACCTTTGCGGCGAAGAGGCCGGTAGGCTACGCGTTCAAGCGTCACTCCAACCAGGGCGGTGATCACCATGGCCAGCACCAGGGTGATGACGAACACCGCAGTATTTGGCAAAAGCAGCGGGAGTTTGAAAGCGTAGGCGCCCAGGAAAAACGTGGCGATGAAAAAACCGATGTAGGCGCCGATCATGAAAATATCGCCATGAGCGAAGTTGATCAGCAGCAACACGCCATAGACCAGGGTGTAGCCGAGAGCTATGAGGGCATAAAAACTCCCCCACTGCATGGCGTTAAGGAGATTTTGCAGGAAGGTTTCCAGTGACAATGATACTGACTCCTTGAGTCGGGCCAATGGACCGGTAGAATGTGCAAAGGCGGGAAGGGGCTTCCCGCCTTATCGATCCATCGGCGCTAGGTACGCGTAAGGCAACGGTATTGTGAACTAGTCTCCATCCGCAAAGGCCCTGTTCTTGGTCCAGATGTAGGGGCGGGCTTCACGCCCGCCCGCAATTCGAAATGATTTCAGGGCGTTTCGCCAGGGGATAAATCTCTCCCCAACAGTTCAATTCCAAAAACCAGGGTATCCCGATGGACACGAGCTAGGGACAAACCGACTTGTAGAATTCGAATTCGCCCTTATCGCTAATCTTGACGATCACCGCGCACTTAGTAGGATTGCCACCGGGAGTAAAGCTCATCTTACCGGTGATCCCCTCAAAGTCCTTGATCTGCGTCAGCTGATCCTTGACGGCATCGCGGTCTTTGGCGAGGTTGCCGGTCAGGCCCTTGGTGTTCTGCAGGGCCTGGACACAACAAACGAATGGCATCCCAGGTGAGGGCGGCCACGTCATCGGGTACATAGCCGTATTTGGTCTGGTACTTGTCGATGAACTCTTTGGTGGCGCCTTTGGCCCCGGCAGCCGCATAGTGAGTGCTGAAGAACAACCCCTTGCAGTCATTGCCGCAAAGTTTCATCAGTTCTGCCGATCCCCAGCTGTCACTACCCATTATGGGTTTCTTCCAGCCCAGTTCGTGGGCCTGCTTGGCAATAAGAGCCACTTCGGCATAATACTGCGGCAGGAACAAAACATCGGCATCGGATTTCACTATCTTGGTGAGCTGCGCGCTAAAATCGGCGTCTTTAGTGGTGAAGGTCTCAAACGCAACCACGGAACCAGCACCATGCTGTTTTTCAAAGGCGTTCTTGAAAAACTCCGCCAGGCCCTTGGGATAGTCACTGGCGATGTCATAGAGCACGGCGGCCTTCTTGGCTTTGAATTCCTCGCTGGCAAAGTTGGCGGCGACCGGTCCCTGGAAAGGATCGAGGAAACAAGCCCGGAACACGTAAGGCCGGCCCTCAGTGGTTTTGGGGTTGGTGGACCAGGGGGAAATCATCGGGGTCTTGTTGCTTTCGCAGATCTCACCCGCCGGGATGGCCTGTTTGCTGGCTTGCGGGCCAATGATGGCCAATACCTGATCCTGGGTGATGAGCTTCAAGCCAGCGGCCGTGGCCGATTCAGCCTTGGATTCGTTGTCTTCGTAGAGAAACTCCAGCTGATAGCTGTCAGCTCCTATCTTGAGCCCTCCAGCCTGGTTGACCTCATTTTTGAAGATCTCGGCGGCATACTTTGAGCTCTCACCCACCTTAGGAATGTCACCAGTGAGTTCGATGTTGAACCCAATCTTGAGCGTCTTGGCGCCCCAGGCGAGGGGACAACACAACAGCAGAGCAACCACGCTTGCCAACACCACAACTGACACTTTCCGCATTGCTGCTTCCTCCTTTCCCGACATACGATGTTTGATTGAAAAGCCCTTTGCCTTCTCACTCCGACGAAAACACCGCCAATTCGCATCGACGCGTAGGGAGACCTCCTGGTAGGGAACCGCCCGGAGGTTGTCGAAGAGGCACAAAGAGGATGAGGACGTGTTCACGAACTCAGCTTAGCCGGATTCGGTTCGAGCAAACCGTACTTGCCCCCATTTGACAAAACGGTTGGGGGGTGAACACGCTGTCATGGAGGGCATTGTATACCACAGGAAAGCCCGGTTTTTCAACGATAGAACGAGACAACACCTGCAACGGCAGAGAATCCCATGGGGCCGTGCCAAAACGATTCTGTCGATCATGGCGCACGGTCTAGCGGGGGGTGGCCATGTATTCCAATTCCCTCACATAAGGGTCGGGCTTGATGCAGACTTCGCCCATAAAGGGATGGTCCAACTGCAGGATGACGAAGATGACCGTGGCCACCATAGCAGCCAGGAGCGCGGTCATGGTGACCTGGGCCCAGGTGTTTTCCGAACCGAAGAAAAAGGTAAAAGAAATGGTGATCACAGCGCCAACGATCAACGCCAGCCACACCACGTTCGGCAGCTCTTCCTCGGCTGCCGACAGGCGTTCCAGCCGAAACTTCGCCATACGGTTCATGTCTTCCAAGATTTCTTTATAGACGAGACGTTCCTGGTCGTCACGAGGATGGAGTTTGCGGAGATTTTCCCAGATGCGATCGATGGCTTGTCTGGTAGCAGGACTTCGCTGCATGCGGGCCATGGCAGGAAATTCATCATGAACCACCGAGTGCAGGTAATCGATGAGTGCCGTCCGGACACCCTGCACCGCTTGTTCATCAGGGTAAAGATCTAGGTCACGGTACAGTCCCAGCACCTCGCCGCTTTCCAACGCAACGGTCTTCTGGGCGTCGTTGAAATCCTGCCAGACCATGTAGATGTCGAAGCCGAGGATGACCCCATACATGACACCAATGGTGGCGAAAATAAACCCGGCCACATCGTTGTGGCATTTCATCACATGGTGCGGGACTCGCCGGTTGACCAAGCGCAGGCCAAGCAGGGACAGGCCGACGGTTATCACGATCAGAAGGATCAAGAGCAACCAGGATGGAACCAGAAGCAAACGAGCTGCCAAAGACATGCCTTCGCTCCTTAATGATCGGCGTCCTCGGTCAACATCAGCGACCGGGCGTCATGGTCCAGGAATAAAGCGAGCCACAAGACCGCGCGGCGTCAGGATCGCTCCTCCAGATGCACCCAGAAAGCCGCTGTCAGTCCCCATACGGCATTGTAACAGAAACACGAACAGGGGGGTGAGCTTCCCCAGCCCGATGCCCATGGTGCCCTTCCCCATCAGATTGGGAAACACGTAGAGAAGCTGAAAAACGGTGGGGGCCAGGCTAAAAAGGATGCCGCGGCTGAACACCGCCAACCAAAACCCACCACGCCAGACCGGCAGCACGAACAACAATCCCCAGATTCCACCCCACACCAGTCGTGGATAAAGGAATGCCAAGCTCCATTTGGGGGCAAGGCCGACACCGAACATGTGGGGAACCCCCCGACGCCCGAGATACCAAACCAGCCAGGAATTGACCAGCGCTCCCAGACAACCGGCAGCAAAACCGACGCTTATACGACCAATAATGCCCATAATGCCTCACCGTGTGACGACTACCCACAATGACGGATGTCTGCACTGACCGCATCGAGGCAGTAGCGACTCCATCGCAGGATCAGCCCAGTCCGCAATTAGCCAAATCGCTTTGCACTACTCATGCTGGATCTCTTCAACCACTGTCAAGCAAAGTTCCACAATGGCTGTGCCACCATCAATTGTGTCCAATGTTGGTGAGCTGCAGAAAGTCAGGAGATTTCTTAGAATTTTAGCATACACTCACCGCTTTGGAGCACCAGCGCGAAGCGTCCGGCAACACCAAGGACGTGGGGTGAAAAACCTTCTGATCACTCCTTCGTGCCCTTTGTGGTAAAGGCGGTCCCTGGTTGCGGCCAGAAGCCGCGCCCTGACAGCACACCGAAACCAGTTGATAACACAGCAAGAAGATTTTATATACAGTTGTCTAATTCCATCTCAAGAGAGGACTCAAATTGAAAATCGTCTGCCCATCGTGTCAGTATGTTGGCGAAGCCTTGGAAATTGCCAAGGGATCTCGCAAGAAGGAAATCATCCTGTGGTGCTGCCTGTTGGTGCCGGGAGTTCTTTATACCATGTGGCGGCAGTCCCGTGATGGTCGCTATCTGGGTTGTCCGCAGTGCCGTGAGGGAAACATCCGGGCGTTGAAGCGCAAGGAATGGAAAGACTTTGAGCGGGGCGGGCAATTACCGAAATAACGCCGGGGTTACCAGTGCCACGGTCAATGCCGACTTCGGTGACCCCCGCGTGTTGCCCTTCAACCGTAGGGGCGACCGGCGAGTCGCCCTCACAAGGTGAATCCCCGCCTGCCTAGCCCATCAGGGGAGAACCCACATGTCTCGACCACCGGTCTACCTGGATTACAACGCTACGACTCCGATTGATCCGGCTGTAGCCGCGGCCATGCTGCCGTATCTGCATGAGCATTTCGGTAACCCCTCCAGCAGCCATTGTTATGGGCAGAAAGCCCGTCAGGCGGTTGAACATGCTCGTTCGCAAGTGGCTGGTTTGCTCGGTTGTCGGCCACAGGAAGTGATTTTCACCAGCGGTGGAACCGAGTCTAACAACCAGGCGTTGTTTGGCATTGCTGCCGCCCTCAAAGACCGCGGCAAGCATGTGATCACCAGCCGCATCGAGCACCCGGCCATCGTGGAACCATCCCTGGCACTGATGGAGCAAGGGCTGGACGTTACTTTTTTGCCGGTGGACACCTATGGCCAGGTGCGGGTCGCCGATCTGGCAGCGGCCATCCGTCGGGACACTATCCTGGTTTCAATAATGCACGCCAACAATGAAGTCGGAAGCCTCCAGCCCATCGCCGAGATCTCCAGGATCACACGCCAACACCAGGTGCTGCTGCATACCGATGCGGCCCAGAGTGTCGGCAAGATTCCAACAGACGTCGAGGAATTGGGGGTGGATTTATTGACGGTTGCCGGCCACAAGCTGTACGCTCCCAAGGGTGTCGGGGCCTTGTATGTGCGCACTGGTGTGCCGCTCGATCGATTGCTCCATGGAGCCGGTCAGGAACGGGGTCTGCGCCCCGGCACCGAAAACGTGCTGGAGATCGTCGGTTTGGGGGCGGCTGCGGCGCTGGCCCAAACCCGGGGAACGCAGGAAACCGTGCATTTGCAGAAGCTTCGAGATCATCTCCAGAACTGTCTTCAGGATGCCATCCCCGATGTGGTGGTCCACGGCCACCCGGACGAGCGTTTGCCCAACACGCTGAGTATTGCCTTTCCAAGGTGTCGGACCGATCAACTCCTGAGTGAGTTGCAGGGCGTCGCCGCATCGGCTGGGGCCGCGTGCCACGCCGATACGGTAAAAATCTCCCATGTGTTGGAAGCCATGCAGGTGCCCATTGCGTTGGCGCGTGGCACTCTCCGGTTTTCCGTGGGACGGTTTACCACCGAAACCGAAGTCGATCAGGCTGTCGGCGAGATTGTTCAAGTCGTTGAGCGCATCCGTGCCATGCGCAGTGCCGAGTGAACGCGCCAGCGACTGGAATTTAACCGTTTGTAACGCTTCACCATACCAATCAGCCCGGGTACGTGGGGTTTGTGTGCTGCGAGCTGCGATTCCGAATTCAACGTAACAATTCGAACAGCATTGTGGAGATACCCTTGATTCCTATATCCCGAAAGGAGTTTCAAGACCTGTTGGAACGGCTGACGGTACTGGAACAACAGTTGGCGCAGCGGCTGGATCTGGCTCAGGAAAACCAGGACATACGCGCGGCAATGCGAGTTGCCGAACAGGAACTGGCCGCCAGAACCCTCGAAGTTGAGCGGCTCAAGAACGAACTGCTGCTGCAGAAACGCGTTTGGGAGAAGGAAGTGGAACGCGTGCAACAGTCCGCTACGGAAAGGGAATTGATCCTGCGTCAGGAAGGCGCTGAGAAGCTTGCCTTGGCGCAGGAGTTTTTCGACCGTCAGGCGCGACTTGAAAAGGAACGCTATCTGGAACGGTCCATCCGAGAAAGGGACCGGATTGACCGCCAGCTGGATGATTATCACCGTGACGAAAGCCTTTGGTCACGCTTCATGCGGCTTCTCACCTGGAGGTGAAGGCTACGCCGGTGAGTATGCAGCGAACCGTACGCGGCCGATTGACGCCGCTTGTGGCTCGCAACAACGGACATCATTGCTCTATGGAGTTTTTCACCCCGCCCGAGTGACAACAATTGGCCTATAACTGCACGCAGTAGTTGAACTCCTCCGATTTTGATGGAATGACGGCAAGAAGCTTGGCAAAGGATGTCAACTGGCGTAGTCTGATACTAGGAGGGTATCCCGCCGATGAAGAAACGCCTGCACGAACTCATTTTGGATCATGCCTTTCAGTATGCGGACACTGCGAAATTCAAACTGGTCAGCGGGGGAATGAGTCAGTTCTACTTCAATTGCAAAAGAGTAACCCTGGACCCCGAAGGACAATACCTCATTGGTAACCTGGTGTTTCAGGCTGTCCGTGACCTAAACATCCAAGCCATTGGTGGCCTGACTCTGGGTGCCGACCCCATCGCCCATGCCGTAGCTTATACTTCATGGCTGGAACATGAACCGATTCAGGCTTTTGTGGTTCGCAAACAGCCCAAGGATCACGGTACGATGTTGCCCATCGAGGGCAAGGTCGCGACTGGCAACCGGGTAGTGGTGGTAGATGATGTGATCACCACCGGCGGTTCCACTCTCAAGGCCATCCATGCCTGCCGTCATGCGGGTTTAGAAGTGGTTAAGGTGGTGGTGTTGGTGGATCGGCAGGAAATGAACGGGCGTGAGAACGTCTTGACAGAGGTACCGGAGGTGGAAGCGCTGGCAACCCGTGACGAGTTGATGGAGATGTACAAGGTCCGCAGCCAATCTTGACCGTGCGGGTGGCTGCAATCCTTAGCGCGGCGCTCATTCCCGGCTATTTTTCAAGACGGCTCAGAGGGCAAGGCGCTGAGTCAGTTGGCATGTCAAACCCAGACACTTGATTGTTCCTATCACCACGTCCTCCCTCGGCGCTACAAGCCCGGGGGGAGGGGCCGATAGGATTCGCAAAGGTGGTCGCGAGAAGGCTCTGCGGGAGTGACAGACACCGTGCTTGCGGCGGTTGCTTGCATCACCATTCAAACAACCAGTGAGAAGCCCGTCAAATCTCTTTCCCCACCGGCATATACCTCCGCACCAACGCTTTGATGACTTCCATGGAGCAAAACACCAAAACACTGAAACCCAAAATGATGGCCAAGCCGTTCATGGTGGGTAGTTGGATCCCAAAAGCTTCTCTAATGGGCTCAATCTGGATGATGATGGCGACGAGTACTATCTCCCAGAAGATCGCCAGCAGCAACCATTTGTGGGGGGGGAGCTTAAAGACGCTATATCGCATCGACCGGAAGTTCACGGCGATCACCAATTCGACGATCACAAAAAGGAAGAAGATGTCCGTTCTGGCCCGGGTTATGTCCGAAAGTTCATGGAAAAAGAGAAAGAAAAAGAAAGGAATTTCGATAAAAAGGGCCAGGGCAATGAATGCCTTGACATCCTTAGTGAACACGCTTTCATTGGGGTCTCTGGGCGGTCTTTGCATGATGTCCGGATCCGGCGGAGCCACTCCCAAGGCTAGGGCTGGGAGCCCGTCGGTAGCCAGGTTGATGTACAGGATGGCTGCGGGCAGCAGTGGCAGGTATTCTGGCCCCATCAACAGCACCACTCCCCCGATCACAACGACCTCCGTGATGTTGCACCGAAGCAGGTAGGTCAGATACTTCTTGATGTTGTCGTAGATCCATCTGCCGCGCTCAATGGCGCTGACAATGGTGGCGAAATTGTCGTCACTGAGCACCATGTCCGCGGCTTCCTTGGCCACATCGGTTCCGGTGATCCCCATGGCGATCCCAATGTCGGCATGCTTCAGGGCCGGGGCATCATTGACGCCATCGCCGGTCATGGCGACCACCTCGCCTTTTTTCTTCCAGGCCCTGACGATTTTGAGTTTGTCCGTTGGCGAGACTCGAGCATACACCGTCACCGTATCAACAATCCGTTCGAGCTCTTCGACGGGCATTCCCTCCATCTCGTCCCCGGTAAGGACTCGATCCCCTTCTCGATAGATGCCAATTTCCCTGGCAATGGCGACAGCGGTGAGTTGATGGTCCCCGGTGATCATGATGGTTCTTATGTGGATGTTCTTGCAGACCTTGATGGCTTCGACAGCTTCTTCTCGTGGTGGATCCATCATCCCCACCAGGCCAATGAAAACCAGTTCCTGTTCCACCTCCTCGCCAAGGCCTTCATAGCCATGGGAGAGCTCTCGATAGGCAAGCCCTAGAACTCTCAAAGCCCCCTGGGCCATCTGCTCGTTGACCTCCAAGATCCGCTCGCGTTCCTCAGACGTTAGCGGCTTGGCATGGCCGGCGGCAAACACGGAGGGGCACCTTTCCAAAACCAGTTCCGAAGCCCCTTTCATGAAAGCGACCGTCTTTCCATCTCCCATCCGGTGAATGGTGGTCATGCGCTTTCTTTCAGAACTGAAGGGAATCTCCTCGATCCTGGGGTTTTCCGCTCTGGCCTCAACCTGATCAATGTGAGCCTTCCCCGCGGCCACAACCATAGCCCCTTCAGTGGGATCTCCCTTGACCAGCCATCTTCCTTCTCTTTGCTCCAAAGCCGCGTCGTTGCAGAGCACCCCACCCAGAAGCAGCAGTCGCAGCCCTTGATTTGCATCCCCTTGTGACGAATCACTCCAACGGAATTCGCCATCGGGAACATAGCCTGCACCGGTGACTTCCACCGTGTTGCCATCCACGAACATCTTGCGAATGGTCATCTCTCCCTTGGTGAGAGTTCCCGTCTTGTCGCTGCAGATGACTGTGGTGCAACCAAGGGTTTCCACAGCGGGCATTTTTCGGATGAGAGCATTTTTCTTGGCCATCTGATGCATGCCAATGGCCAGGGCCCCGGTAACGATGGCGGCCAGTGCTTCCGGGACCGCTGCAACCGCCAGGGCGATCGCAAACATGACAATGGTCACGACGAATTGCAGATCGACCTTGCCCCCCAAGGCCTCTCTCACCACGCTGATGCCGGCAACCAGAAAACAAATGCCGAGCGCCATGAACCCGAGCCATTTGCCTATCTCCTCAGTTCGCTTTTCCAGAGGCGTTTTCTCGGCCCGGATGGTAATGACCTGCTCGGCAATCTTGCCGAATTCCGTTGTCATTCCGGTGGCCACCACCACCGCTCTTCCTCTTCCGTAACTCACCGTCGTGCCTGCATAAACGATATTCTTCCGGTCCGCCACGCGGACCTCTTCGGCCATGGTTTCCGCGTGTTTCCCCACTGGAACAGACTCCCCCGTTAGCGCGGCCTCATCGCACTTCATCGAAAAAACTTGAATCAGCCTGGCATCCGCAGGGATTTTGTCTCCAGCCTCAAGTATCATGATGTCGCCTGGCACCAGTTCCTTGGAAAGAATCTCCTCTTCTTTGCCGGCACGAAGGACCGTGATAGTCGGTGCAAGCATGCCTTTGAGAGCCTCGAGAGCCCGTTCCGCACGATATTCCTGAATGAAACCCAGGACCGCGCAGAAAACCACAATGACTAGAATGAGGATGGCGTCAAGAGCTTCTCCCACCACGATCGACAACACTGAAGTGAAGAGCAAAATAATGATTAGGATGTTCTTGAACTGGTTGAGGAAGAGGGTTAGCGGCGAAATCTGCACTTCGCGTCTGAGCTCGTTATAGCCGTATTTCTCAATGCGGATTGAAGCCTCCGTGTGACTGAGGCCCGCGGTAGGATCAGTGTCCAACTCTTTCAAAACGATATCGGCTGCCGTTGCATGCCATTCTTTTCCCGCCATTATAGGCATCTCCCTCCCTGCTTACGACCCACTTCCATCAAAATTGAGCCTTGAAGGCTCGCCGACTATTCTTTGGCATAAAGGGTTGGGCGGTAATGTGCCGTGGTGATTCCGTGTGCACGTACCGATGTTTCCCTTGTCAGGCGTGCTCTCGTACAAAGTGAGTGTCGTTCATCCCGTGCCGACCTTGCGAAAAGATGCTGAGTCCTTGCCCCATCAGTTTTGGCAAATGGTCCGGGTGATCAATCTTCGACCCTATATATCCGATTCGGTATGCGTTCAAAAGGGATTTCATCTTGATGATTCGGGTTCCATGATCCTTCTCATTGTTGGGCTTCGTCCCACTCCAGACCATTCATCGAAATCATACCCCCAGCATTTTGTGGCAAGTGCGGCAATGCTCGGGAGGGTAGGGCAGGCTGGTTGCGGAGAGACGGCCCCGGCGCTGCCGATCGTGGGTGAAGCTCAGCGGTCGGGGGCCAGCATGTAGATTAAGCGCTTTCTTGCGTTCACTAAAAAGTCGTCGAAACTCACTTTA
>CAWHGA010000041.1:0-40534 GCA_963828705.1 uncultured delta proteobacterium | reverse complement strand
CAGATAGGTGAGTTTTCTTTCGTACTGGCCAGGGTGGGACTATCGACCCAATCGATTTCGACCGAAGTTTATTCCCTGGTACTGAGCACAGCCATCATCAGCATGGTGCTGACCCCATTTGTATCAGGCCTTACAGCCCCGCTTTATTCGATACGCCAACGATGGTTCAGGCGGGAACCCTTCAAACCGTGCACCTGCCGGAATCGGGACTGGCCAATCATGTGGTGATTGCAGGCGGGGGGCGTGTCGGGCAGTATGTGGCTCAGGTGCTGAAGCAATTGGGATACCCTTTCGCGATCATCGAGTTGGATTCTCGAAGGGTTGACCAGGCTAAGGAAGCCGGGTTTCCGGTGATCTATGGTGATGCCGGGCAGGCGGTTGTGCTTGAAGCTGCGGCAGTCGACAAAGCATGCTTGCTCTTGATCACCATTCCGGCCGTTGTTGTTGCACATTCCATTGTCTTTCATGCTCGACAGCTTAAAGCGTCTCTCGCCATTGTGGCTCGAGTTGAAGGCGTCGAGGAGATGAAGGCTCTATATGAGAAAGGTGTTTCAATGGTGGTTCAACCCTACCTGGAAGCCGGTCTTGAGATAACCAGGCAGGCGCTGCTTCATCTACACCTTTCACCCACGCAAATACACAATTATACTGATCAAATGCGACGGAACCTATATGCCCAATTCTACGAAAATCGCGACGATTACCAGATGCTTACTCTGGCAAAGAGTGCTGGCAGCTTAATCGACCTGACCTGGTTAACTCTGGATCAGGACAGTCCATTCCATGGCCGAAGCATTGGCAAGCTTGGCATACGGACTCACACCGGAGTCTCAGTCGTTGGAGTCATACGCGATGGGGCTCTCCACCCCAATCCTGATACCGAGTTCCGATTTGCTGCGGGAGACCTCGTGGCAGTTATTGGAAGACCGGAGCAAATCACCGTCTTCCAGGGGATGGCTCGCCAAAACAAAGAAAGGAGAAGCACGATGATTAGTAGCGGTCGAAGACGGGTGTCGGCTCTGATATTCAGCCTTGGTCTGTCTGTGTTTATGCTCATTTTTCCGCTGGAGGCCGATGCTCATGTCAAGCTATTGAAAGGACAAACCATTTATGTGCCTGCCTATTCTCACATCTATTATGGTGACAGAGAACAACCTTTCTATCTGACAGTCACTCTCAGCATTCGCAATACCGACCCGGATCACCCTATTACCATTGTCTCGATTGAATACTACGATACGGACGGAAAGCTGATTAAGCGCTACACTGAGAAAGCGGTGAAGCTTGGCGCCATGGCATCAACTCGTTACGTGGTGAAGGAATCCGATAAAGCGGGAGGATCGGGAGCCAACTTCATTGTGAGATGGAAATCCGACGCAAAGGTTACCGAACCCATAGCGGAATCGATAATGATCAGCACACAAACACAACAGGGTGTATCCTTCACGTCTCGGGGACAGGCGATCAAGGAAGATTATGAATAGCGTTCACTCAACACATGGCGCAGAAGGAAGTGACGTTCGCCGTCGATGGCGTCAGGCTCCCATCGAATGCCTACAAAGACTGGAGCGGCACACGGGCGGACTGTAACAAGAAGCAGGCGAAGCTCGAAGAAGAGATTTGCAGGATCATGGCCAAACACCCGGAGGCTGACAGAGGGTCGCATGAAAAGAGTTACTCTGACTGCCATTGTTCTATTACTGATCACCTTGCCCATCGGGGTTTTTGCTGATGAGAAGAAATCTGAGATTATTCAGCTCGATAGCGGACCGATAAGTGGAAAGGTTGAAAACGGAGTGCGTCTATTTCTGTGAATCCTTTACGCGGCCCCGCCGGTCGGCGAACTTCGCTGGAAACCTCCGCAACCGATCGCTTTCTGGACACAGGTGAGAGACTGCACGGGTTTTAGCCCCTCCTGCCCCCAGCCAAAGCAGCCGGATAGCGCCAAATTCAGCGAGGACTGCCTCTACCTGAATGTCTGGGCCGCTGCCGGTAACCCTGCTGAAATATTACCGGTCATGGTCTGGATTCACGGCGGTGCCTTTAACTTTGGTTCCGCATCTCAGCCGGAATACAACGGCAGGAATCTCGCCCAAAAAGGTGTGGTGGTCGTGACCATCAATTACCGCCTGGGGCCATTGGGATTTTTTGTCCATCCGCTGGTATCCAAGGAAGCTCCTCATGGCACTTCAGGCAACTACGGCTTGCTCGACCAGATCGCTGCGCTCAAATGGGTGCAAAGAAATATTGCCGCCTTCGGAGGAGACCCTCATCGAATAACCATTTTCGGCCAATCCGCCGGCTCTAGATCGGTTACCCTGCTGATGATCAGCTCTTTGTCAGCTGGGCTTTTCCATCGGGCCATCGCCGAAAGCGGCGGGCCGATAATCGGTTCTGAGTATTTAAATCCCGCCTTTAACGGCAACATGGCCAATGTGTCGATCATGGGGCAGAAACTGGCCTCCAAGCTTGGCTGCGATAAGGCTGAAGATGTCCTGGCTGCCCTGCGCGCCAAGTCCGCCCAGGGATTAATTGAGGCGGCCGATTGTAAGACCAGCGTATTTGACGACGGCCTTTTTTTGCCCCGGTCTTTGACGGCTGGGTGCTTCCCAAGAATCCGCTGGCGGCCTACTCCGGCGGACAGCAGCACGATGTGCCGACTATCGTTGGCAGTACTCTAAATGAAGGCACTCTTTACTTGGCCGATGAGACAGATTTGTCGGTTGAAAAATATCAATCCTTCCTGAAATCCAGGTTTGCTGATTATTCCGGGAAAGCATTTGCGATGTTTCCTGCGTATCAGGCAAGAGATGTTGCCCGGGCTATAGATGATTTCTTGACGGTGGCAGCAAACGCGCACCCAGCAAGACTTGTGGCGCAATCGATGGAACATAAGATGTTGATTCTCACAATAAACTGCGAGTAATTGTCTGATTATTTTGGAGGAACGCCGACATTGCCAGGTTATTCACAGTTGGCGGACGGGGCGCGGACGGGGGCGGACGGGGCGCGGACGGGGCGGACGGGGCGGAGCGGGGTCGGCGGAGCGGGGTCGGACCAAGTCAATATTCCGGAATCAGGGGTAAGTCCCCCTGCTGATGTGCTATTTTGAACCTTAGAAGGGCATTTCCAGTACCAAAATACACACTCTAAGATTCAGCGCTAGGGTGGAAGATGGTAAGATCCCGAACCAACACCAACTACCTGGAGATCTCTGGCGCATCACCCGCCATTGCCACAAAAGGAGTCTTTGATTATACGGGGAGCCAGGTAGGGGTGAGCCGAAGGAACAACAGCTATCTTACAACGCCAATTTGGCTGGGGAAATTGAGAGTCTAAGACACAAAAACAGGTACATTTGGCACGAATATATTGATAATTCAATGACATAACTTGGTCCGACCCCGGTTGACGGTTGACGGTTGTCAATGTCGCGCCGCCAGATCACTCATCCGGTCGGATTCATCGTGACTGACGAGCGCATTGACTCCCCTTGCCTGCTCTGAGTTCGGCCCTTCACCATGTCCCCCCTATTAGAGGAGGCGTTTGGCAGCTATGGCTTCGGCTGACTTCTGCTCGATCACCTGAGGGATTACTCCCAAAGGCGCTCCCCGACTGTGCGGTGGGGTCCTGTGGCATATCCAGATCTTTCGACCTGGGCCTCAGTCAGGCTCCCAAACTGCAATGGCACGAATCAGATGCCCATCGAGCAGATCTCCCCTGATAAGAACGTGAACTTTCACGATGCAACCGCAGCATTTACCGTATCTCCTGAACCCTGGGCTTCATCATGTGTGGCTGACTTACCCGGAGACACAACATTGTATGCTGTTTCTGTTCCCCAGATCGAGTCCGGGGCAGGCTCGGCTCATCGCTTTTCGCTCCGGCTTCCTTCGGATGGTCCCTCACGGTTCCGCCCCGGATCAGGTCCGGGGCAGGCTATTGCCTTCGGCAGTAATTTTGTCAGTGCTAAATGCCACTGACAAGATTCACCTACAGGGGACTTACACCCCATAAGTTCGCTGCCGCCTTGAACATCGTCTTGTGCCCTTCGCCGAGGACGGCTTTAGTTTGGATGGCGTCCCTGGTTGATCATGCTTGGCGCGAGGCTTCCGCTCATCCCATGTTCCATTCGCCCGAAGATCAAACCGAATGCAGAACGTTGCATTTTGCTATTTTATGATCTACATTGCATGCAAACACAACAACAAGCATGGAGGTAGCAAAATGCCAACTGCGGTAAGAATTTCAGACGAATTGCTTAACGAAGCCAAGAAATTCAGCAAAATTGACCACAGATCATTAACAGGTCAGATTGAGCACTGGGCGAGGGTTGGTAAGTGCGCAGAGGAGAATCCTGATCTCACCTATGATTTGATAAAGGAGATTTTAATAGGAATTGCAGAACTAGATCAGGGCGAGAAATCAGAATATGAGTTTGGTTGAGGGAATCATGAGAGTCTATCAATCAAGTTCCTTCGCAAAAACAGTCAAAAAATTTGAAAAGAACCAAAAATTGGAATTGGATACTGAAATTGAGAAGATTATCCAAGACCCGTCAATCGGTTCTGAAAAGAAAGGCGATTTGAGGGGAGTCTTCATGCATAAATTCAAGATCCAAAGCACGTTATATTTGCTGTCGTATCGAATGGTTGGAGAAAATATCGAGCTCATAATGATCGGTCCCCATGAAAACTACTATCGTGATTTGAAGTCCTATTTGAAAGGACGATAGACAGCGAATCGGGTAGCCGGGGGGGGGTTGGAACTGGAAACAGCCCCCAATCTACAGGTTTAAAGAAGTGTGACGTATCGAGCAATCACCTGAACTCCTCAGACTCCTCGTAGCCCAGAAAGTGGCTGGCCCGTTGTTGCTCGTCATGCTTTTCTCGCTCAAAAAATTTTCACTCGGCCTCGCTCTGATTGTACAATGGTTGACGGACACCTAGCCTGGATTCCCGCGCAGGCATGAATCCAGAAGTTTTGAGTCAGATTGATCTGCCCGGACTTATTGAGTAGTTACGAAGAATGCCGGCTAACGTTGGAAAATGTCCGCTCTCTGCTTCTTCCTTCACGGGAATCCTGTCGATACAATTCACGTGTCCGTAATTCGGATCTTCTTTGCGTTTCATCCAATATCCAAGGAGAAGGACCATGAAGACCGTCCCTGGTGTGGCAGTCGTGCTGGCAGTGGCGTGCGCGGTCTTAGGCTGTTATTGCCTGGCTCAATGCGGGGAAATTACCCAGGAACGCATTGACCGCGAGGAAAAGCGCCTGGAATTGCAGCTTGAAGACTTGAAGACGCAGCAGGACGACTACGCCTCCCGCATTGTAGCTCCACGAGCTGGCTACATCCCCAACAACCCATATGATACGCCAGTGATCCGCCTGGAGAAGAGCCTGCAGCTGCTTCGCGACAACCCCGAGCAATACTTTCACGATCAACAAGCCGAGTGGTACCGGGAGAAGAGGTTCATGTTTCCCGGGGCACGGGATTAACATGAATAGGGGCAATGCTCTGGGTCCGTCACAATACCTTGAAGCAAGCCAGAACACAGCGGGTGGCGACCAAGACCAGGTGGGTTACTGCTGGATTTACTTGTGCATTCCCTCATGCCATCGTGAACTGGAGTGGTTACATTATATTAGAGTCTATGTGATCTTGTGTTCTTCGGCTGTCGGAGTAGTGCCGAGTAGTTCAACCAAGCAACCTTTAAGGAGGATAGGGATGAAAGTCAAAGTCGATGAGCGCTGCATGGGAGATCGGAATTGCCACAAGGTGTGCCCCGAGGTCTTCGCATACAGTGAGGACCAGTTGCTGGCGACGGTGCGCGTTGATGTCGTACCGAAGAATCTGGAAGAATTGGTGAGGAAGGCAGCCAAGGAGTGTGCGCCCGGGGCAATTGTCATCGAGGAATGAGCTCTTGGTGCATGTCCCCGGATCAATTGATTAATCATCCTTCGCGCACAAGGGTCCAGTTTGGAGGATGATCTTGCTGAATTCCAACAGGGTGGCGCCGGGAGGCGGGAAGCCTTTCGGCGGCCGCTGCTCCCTATGATCAACTTCGTGACAGTTTAACCGCGCAGAGTTCCCCGCACATGGTACAGGTTTCGCGGTTGTGACTGAGCTGCAGGCGCTTGCGTGCGGCTTCCGGGTCGATGGCCATGGCGATCATGCCGTCCCAGTTGAGATCACGCCGATGGCAGGACATGACGCGGTCCTTCTCGATGGCGCCAGGAACACCTTTGGCAATGTCGGCCGAATGCGCCGCAATGCGCGCGGCGATGACACCGACGCGGACATCTTCCTTATCAGGGATGGAGAGGTGTTCGGCCGGGGTTACATAGCAGAGGAAGTCGGCTCCGGCTGCGGCGGCGATGGCCCCGCCGATAGCCGCAGTGATGTGGTCGTAGCCGGGGGCAATGTCGGTGGTGAGTGGCCCCAATAGATAGAATGGTGCTCCGTCACAGAGTTGCTTCTCCAGTTGGACGTTGGCCACCACCTGATTCAGGGGCACATGCCCCGGCCCTTCGATAATCACCTGCACCCCTTTGGCCCGAGCGCGCCGAGCCAGCTCGCCCAGCAGGATCAGTTCCTGCAGTTGCGGACCATCGGTGGCATCCAGCACGGTACCGGGTCGAAAACCGTCGCCCAGACTGAGAGTCACATCGTACTTGTGGGCAATCTCCAGGATGGTGTCGAAGTCTTCATAGAGCGGGTTTTCCTTGCGGTTGTGCCGCATCCAGTGCATCAGGATCGAGCCTCCACGGCTCACCGACGGCAGCAGGCGCGCCTTTCCTTCCAGTCGGGCCAATACTTCCTGAGTCACACCACAATGCACCGTGATGTAGTCGAGACCCTCGGCACATTGCTCTTCGATACTCCGGAACAGTTGATCGGCATCCATACGCGGAATGGCGATGCCTCGGCGGTTCAAATCCGTGGCCACGGCGTAGATAGGAACTGCCCCCACCATGACCGGTGATTGTGCCAGGATCTCGCGACGAATTGCCTGGAGGTCGCCACCGGTGGACAGATCCATCACCGAATCGGTGCCGGCATCCACCGCGGCACTCAGCTTGGCGATTTCCCCGCCCACCGAAGTACATTCACCGCTAGTGCCGATGTTAGCGTTCACTTTAGTACGTAGACCCGTCCCCACCGCCATGATCCGCCCATATGCGTGATTGATGTTCTTGGGGATCACGGCCTGACCAGCCGCTATCAAATCGCGGAGCTTCTCCGCGGATATCCCTTCATGCGCTGCTGCCCGTTCCATTTCGGGGCTAATCGTCCCCTGAAGGGCCAATTCCAATTGCGTCATGGTCGTTGCTCCTTAATCAATGCACCATAATATTCCTGCGGCCCATGGTCAGCCTCTTCCAGGTTACCCAAACATTCACCACCTGTCATCCTTGCCTCGTCGGGACCATCAGAAACCATGAAAAATCGGTCCTTGCCACAACGCAGCATCAAACCACAACCAAAGGCTACTTTCACCACGAAGAGCAACAAGGGGTGCATCGGCTCGCAGCAGTCCAAGCAGGCAGATCATCCGGTCCAAACCAAAAAAGCCGCCCGGCATTGCGGCGGCTAAAGCTCCCGTCGTGCAGCCGATCCCTACGCCGGTATTACCCGGGTCAGGTTCCAAGGGTTGCTTCTCAGCTCCCTGTGGGGAGCGCCCCTTCGGCATTGCGTGGTGTTTGCTTATAACATCTTGATGACGCTGGTGGAAGTCTTGAAGCGCCCGGCTTTCCATTCCATGATTGCTGCCGCCGTCGCTGCCTCTGCGAGCTTCTGATTTGACTCCCGCGAATCCCTTTGCTAGCTTTGGGACTTGAACTCAGCAGACTTCCACACAAAAGGGTATCCAGGACCAAGGCTGGACGGCTGGTTCTCAGCCCGCATAGTGGTTGTGGCGGGGAAGAATCTCAGTCCTCCTCTGATGAAGACAAGTGCCTTTGGGTTGTGGTCACTTTTCAAGGCGGACCTGTGCTTATCGTCAGTTCCTGCCTCAGTTATTCAACTCAGTTCACAGGTGACAGGATGCGAACCTCGTATCGATGTGGCGTTGCTGGCCGCGATGCCGCTGGAAATCACAGGGCTGACCACAGGGCTGGCCCGTTCTGGGGACGGCGCCGTGGGTGGCGAGCGATTCATTATCGGCACCCTGCGGGCGAATACCATCTTAGTGGGAACGCTGGGGTTCGGCAAGGTCAACGCTGCCGCCACCATTGCCGCCTTGGCCGAACGATTCGTCCTGGGTCAGGTCTGGCACCTGGGCTGTGCGGGAGCCTACGTCGGCGGACCGCTCGCCATTGGCGATGTGCTGATCAGCACCCAGTGCCTGTGTGGCGATGAAGGAATCCTGGAAACCGAAGGAGAGAGGCCCCAGTCCACCATCGGGATACCTCTGGTGATGGCCGCCGGCACATCGTATTGTGACGCTCTCCCCGTAGACGAAAAACTCCTGGCCTGGAGCCGCTCCATTGTTCCGGCAGGCCAGCATACAAACTCGGAAGTCTCTCAGAGCGACACGACGTCTCCGCAGGAAGCCTTCCGGGTTGTTTATGGTCGAAGTTTGACGGTGAGTCTGGTTAGCGGCGATCCCAACGTAGCTGCCCAACGTTTTTTGCGCCATCAGGCTCTGGCCGAAGGCATGGAAGGCAGCGCCGTGGCTCAGGTATGCCAACGATTTGGCATTCCGATGCTGGAATGCCGTGGCATCAGCAATCTGGCCGGGGATCGCGACAAGGAGCATTGGCGCCTGGATCTCGCCATTCACCATTGCCACACTGTGGTGCGATCTTTGCTGAGCGCCTGCGTTGATTCGCCATAGCCGAAACCCTAGCCTCCACTTCCCGGAGAGGACCTTTCGAATGACCGGCCCGATCGATTCCAAACCGATTTTGTCCCTCGGTTATTCACCTTGTCCCAACGACACCTTCATTTTCTACGCATTGACTCATCAATGCGTAGATTGGGGGGAACTCCTTTTCCAGCCGTTTCTGGCCGATGTGGAAGCGCTCAATCAACGGGCGCGTCAGTGCAGCCTGGACATCACCAAGGTGTCCAGCAATGCGGTGGCGCACCTGCTCGACGACTACTGGCTGCTGCGCGCCGGAGGTGCTCTGGGCCGCGGTTGCGGCCCGGTGGTGGTGGCAGCGAAGCCCGGCAACATGGCCGATCTCCGCGATCAACCCCTGGCCATCCCCGGTCGGCTTACCACCGCTCACCTGCTCCTCCAGCTCCACGGCGAACATCGCGGCCCTCGAATTGAGATGCCTTTTGATCGGATTATGCCGGCCATCCAGCGGGGCGAAGTGGCGGGTGGCGTGGTCATTCATGAAGGCCGTTTCACCTACGCGGCCACGGGACTCCACCTGGTGTTGGATCTCGGCAGCTGGTGGGAGACGCACACCGGGCTGCCCCTTCCCCTCGGCGGAATTGTCATTCAGCGTCGGCTAGGGACCGATATCGCCCGCCAGGTGGACCAACAGATTCGCGCCAGCCTTCGCTACGCATACAATCACCGCGACGAAGCCTGGAGCTACATTGCTCGCCACGCCCAGGAAATGGAATCGGTTATCATCCAGAGACACATCGACACCTTCGTCAACGAATACACCATGGACCTGGGTCCGGATGGGGAAAAGGCCGTCCGCTACCTGCTGGATGCTGCCGCCAGGCAATCCGGGATTGCTCTCGGCAACAAACCGCTGTTCTGGACCGACGAGGCAACCTAAAATAAGGAGGATCTTCCCGATGAACCATCAGGATGCCACACGATATTTCCTGTTTCCGCACTCCGTCATGGCTGACTTCGAAGCACGCCATCTCGCCCTTCTAGTTCCAAACCTGCACCTGTTGCAGATCATCAACCCCTTGCAAATGCCCGCCTGGGCACAGGAACATTTCACTCCCCACATCGCCTTGGCGGACGCCGCTCTCGTTGACAGGGTAAACCACTATCTGCACGACCTCCGAGACTTTGCTGACACTCATCGCGGCAGCGACACCCTGGTACTCCTAGAAAGTGAACAGCTCGGCAAGGATCGAGAGTCCAGCCGCTTTCTGCTGCAAGATGAGCTGCGCAAACGCCCAGCGAAGGGCCACGACATGCCCGACTGGCTCCGACTTGAAGCGTCTTCCTTCCTGGAGCTGGCCCGCGAGATGGATGAACGGGAACTGGAGTTGGAAAACCACTACCGCCGGATGGAGGAACTGGAAAAGGGTTTTCGTGAAATTCTCGGGGTTATCGATGGCGAGGAAATGGAAGAGGTCGTGGAAACCGGCAGCGCACGCCTGGTTCCCGATCAAAACCGACTTCACCACCAGTTGGTTAAACGCTCCGTCAGCTGGTATAGACTGTTTAGCGATAGCCTCCTGGAGCCAGGGACGGCAATGGTGGCGTTGACCCATGAAGTGGCGGCGGAATTACTAGACCCCATCCAAACTGATTGGGAACGCGACGGCCGGCCGTTCCCCTGCTTACAGCGGCCGGTGGCCACCCTCCCCAGCCTGCGGGACCTGGCCAGCAGCGATTTTCAGGTCCTTTGGCGCCAACTCCTGGAATCCGGCGTGATGCAGCCCTATTGGCGAGCTTTAGCCGACGTATTGCGTCAACCCCTGGAAGCGGATCTGTGGGTCACGGTGCAGCAACAAGTACAGTTGATACGAACCCAAGTCTTCGAATTCTGTATGCAGTGCAACTTTCACCCCAAAGAACAAGTTGTGCTGGCGATGAACCACCTTGTTGGCGTTAACCATTACGATTTGTGGAAAAGGCTTGATCGAACCGGATTCGAGCATCTGGCCGCAAAAGGGTCAGCCGCGCCTGGTTCCGTCACTTTCTTCCACCTGGAATGGGGCACCCGGGAACTCATCAGAAATGCGATTAAGCACCAGTGGCACGCCAAGCTCTTCATGCCCGTGTGGTCCGCACCCTAGACCTGCACGGGCAAGCTTTGCTTCTCACGTGGCACCCCTCAATCCAAATCACGAAACGCTCACCTAAACACCAAAGCTCTTGACGAATTGGCCGATTTGGACCCCCAGATAGACACACTTGACGCCATTTATGCAGTCTTCGGCATCTTTGGCCTCCAGGTGGGTGGTCACTTCCTTCTCACCACGCTTGAGATGCACAATCCAAGCGCTCTTGCTGGAGTCGAAGTGAAGACCGATAACCAAGTTGTGAGCTTTGATTTCCGGGTACATTTCAAAAAGCTTGTCTTCCAAATCCTGAGCATTCACACTCATGGTTCCCTCCCACGTCGATTGGTTTAATCGTCTGGAACTCCCTCAGTACAGTCCATGCGCTGTTGCATAACCCCTGGCGAAGTCACTGGCGCCATTCCCGCGGAGCCGTCAAACCCAACCCCGCAGCAAGCAGGATCCCAAGGGGATATGGGCTCTCGCCGTTGCGGTTATGATGTTGAATCGCCGTTGTGCAGCAGCCATCCTTCTTTCGCTTAAAGATAACCTTCACCCCACGATGTGGCAATCGCTCGCCGACATCATTTCGACGACAATTCGATGTTGCCATTGACCGCAAGTGAATCTATCATGCCAGCAATCCCAAAAGCATGGCCGATGGATGGGCGGAATTCTTGGTGACGGAACATCAAACGAAAAGGCACCACCTTCCCACGAGTTACCAACAAATGCCGGTGAATGGCCACGTCACACACAAAATCCTGATGTATTCACACGACACCTACGGCCTGGGCCATATCCGCAGGACCTTGGCCATCGCCCGAAGTCTTAGGAAGCACCCGGCCAATATTCTCATCCTGACCGGTTCGCCATTGGTGGGCAGGTTCAATATTCCCAGCCGCATCGATTTTGTTCGCATTCCGGGCATGATCAAGGTCACCAACGAACAATATCTGCCGCTGTCGATCAAATTGGACGCGGCAGAAGTCCTGGAAATTCGCAAGAATATCATCTTGGCTACGGCCCGGAGCTTCCGCCCGGATTTCTTCATTGTTGACAAGGCCCCCTTGGGGCTCAAGCGCGAAATCGTGGACACCCTCCACTGGCTCAAGACCGATCTGCCCGCCTGCAAATCGGTGCTGGGCTTGAGGGATATCATGGACAGCGCCGAGACCACCATCCTGGATTGGCAGGACAAGGGGATCTATGAGGCCATGGAAGAACTCTACCATGAAATCTGGGTCTATGGATGCCGCGCTTTCTACGACCCCGTGGTGGAATACCAGATTCCCTCCGAAGTGGCGACCAAGGTCCACTTCACCGGCTACATCCCCCGGCAGATCCCGTCACCCGAGGAAACCCGTGCCGTCCGGACGGAACTGGGCATCGACGAACACGACAAGGTGGTGCTCCTGACCACCGGTGGTGGCGGAGATGGGTATCCAGTGCTCAACACCTTTCTCCAGGCCCTGGAACAAAACGCTCTTCCTCCCCGTCTGCGCGTGGTGATCGTGACCGGACCGTTCATCTCTTCCCGGCATTATCCAGAGGTGGTTCGACGCTGCCGTCAAGCGGGATTTGTCACCTTGAAATTCTATCGCTACATGGAGGCGCTGATCGGCACCGCCAACGTGGTGGTGAGCATGGGCGGATACAACACGGTGTGCGAAATCGTCAGCCAGAGGAAACCCTTTCTGATCGTGCCGCGGACGGTGCCGCGCGAAGAGCAGCTGATCCGCGCTCAAGTGTTGTGTGGGACAGGGTTCTGTGACTATCTCCATCCCGACCTGCTCAGCCCCCAGGCTCTTTGGGAGAAGATGTCCCACCTGCTCACCAACGGTTTGTCCTACAGCGAAAAGATGGCTTCGTTCCCCCTGCAAGCCCTCGACGTCATCAACGACCGCGTGTTTCGTCAAACATCAGGGGAGTGATCTTGAGTACCGCACTCCCCAGGATTGGAATGATCTTAAAGGGTTACCCCAGGATTTCCGAGAGTTTCATCAGTTCCGAAATCCTGCTGCTGGAAGCCATGGGCCTGCCCATCGATATTTATTCCCTGAAGCAACCGCGGGAGAGTTTCACCCACGACAATGTCAACCAGATCAAGGCCCCGGTAACCTATCTTCCGGAATACGTGCTGCCCCATTGGCAGATCCTGTTGCACAGCAATGCCGCCCTCCGCCGCCGGCTCGGCAGCCATTACCATCAGTGTTTGAACGGCGCGCTGCGCCGTGCCTGGCAGCGGCGAAAACCGGCAACCATCCGACATTTCCTGCAGGCGGGCCATCTTTGTGCCACTCGCCTGGTGGGAAGTTCGATCCGACATCTCCACGCTCATTTCTGCCACACCCCGACATCCGTCGCGTTGTTTGCGGCGGAACTTCTGGATCTCCCCTACAGCTTTACTGCCCATGCCAAGGACATCTACACGTCTGACCCGGATCAGCTGCGACGCAAGATCAGCCGGGCAAGCTTCGTGGTTACCTGTACGCGCTACAACGCTGACTACCTGAACCATCTGGCCGACGGCGCCACCCCCATTCACACCATCTACCACGGCATCGATTTGGACTTTTTCAGCTACGAACCGTCACCCCCGGCGTCAACACCTCTGCGCATCCTGTCAGTAGGGCGACTGGTGCCGAAAAAAGGTTACGATGACCTGCTGCACGCGCTCAGACTGCTCCAGGACCGGGGCCTGGACTTTGTCTTCACCCACATCGGCAGTGGCGATCTGGAACCGAACCTGCGTTGGCAGATCGGCGCACTGGGCCTCCAGGATCGGGTTACCCTGCTG
This sequence comes from uncultured delta proteobacterium, assembly GCA_963828705.1. Taxonomy (GTDB): domain Bacteria; phylum Desulfobacterota; class Syntrophobacteria; order Syntrophobacterales; family Syntrophobacteraceae; genus CAWDJT01. Next base: position 26,798 of record CAWHGA010000041.1, on the reverse strand, counting down.
GGGACATTGCCCCGTCATAGAGTTTTGGAACATTACCGGCAGTCTCACTGCTTCGCCCTTGCCAGCAAAGTGGCCGACGACGGCGATCGCGACGGCATCCCCAATGTCCTGGTAGAAGCCATGGCGGTGGGGCTTCCGGTGATATCCACGCGGGTTTCGGCCATTCCCGAACTGGTGGAAGACGGCGTCAGCGGTATCCTGGTTGAACCCGCCAATCCGACTGCTCTGGCGGATGCACTGCAAATCCTCCGCAGCCAGACCGACCACTCTGCCAAACTGGCTCGGCAAGCGCGCATTCGCGTCGAACAGAACTTCGACAACCGCCGCTGCGTGGTGCGGCTCCATGAGTTGCTGCGGGAAGCCCTTGATGGGGGGAATTGGGGATGTGCGGCTGGTAATTAACTGCAGATGCCTTTGAAAAGATGCGGGATGGTCGTGAAGATAGCGTTCTATTGCCCCAACAAACCTCTTTTCGATAGCAACCCATCCGGCGACCACACCATCGCTCAGGGAATTTTTCAGGCCCTGCAGACCCATGGGCATGACTGTCTGGAGATCTCCAAATTCCGCGCACGCTGGTTCTGGAAATCGTGGTACGGCTGGTACCGCGCCGCAACGGAACTGATGACGGTGTGGCGGAGGGTTCGAGTTTATCGGCCGCAACTCTGGCTCACCTATCACACCTACTACAAGTCCCCGGATGTGTTAGGACCGCTTATCAGCCGCTGGGCCCGCATCCCCTATGTGCTGTTCCAGCCCATGTTCAGCACTCGGCGGCGCAAGGACCAGTCCACTCGGATCGGTTTTTATCTCAACCGCGCCGCGATCTCTTCGGCGGCCCACGCCTTCACCAACAACCTCCTGGACCTGCCGGCCCTGCATCGCATCCTGTCGGAACAGCTGCATCACTTATCTGGCCCCCGGCATCTATCCGGAGATGTTTCGGCATGACCCGGCTGCAGGGCTGGCTGTCCGCCAGAAACACCACATAACGCCCGATCAGCCATTGCTGCTTACCGCCGCCCGATTCCGCGACGGGGTCAAGGTCCGGAGTCTCGAATACCTCTTTCGTGCCCTGGCACAGCTCGACCAGGAAGAACTCCCATTCCAACTGCTGGTGGTGGGCGATGGTCCCATGGAACGACACCTCAAAGATCTGGCCACCGCTTGCGTGCCGGGACGAGTGATCTTCGCCGGCCCTGTTCCTCACGCTGAGATGGCACGCTACTACTCGGCCGCAGACCTGTTTGTGTTTCCCGGCATTGGGGAATCGCTCGGCATGGTCTACCTGGAGGCACAGGCGTGCGGTCTGCCTGTGGTGGCCCTCAACACCGCCGGCGTGCCCCAGGCAGTTAGCCCAAATCAAACAGCTTTGCTGGTTCCCGAAGACGGCGGGGCGGCATTTGCTGCCGCAGTCCGGCGGTTGCTCATGACACCCGACGTTGCGTCAGGCCTTGGCAGCCCATGGGCCGCGTTTCATCGCGGAAGAAAGGAATTTGCACCTGAATTACCGGGCCTTGACACAAAGGTTGGAAGCGATCCTGCTTGAAGAATGAAACCCATCAGGGAGGGTGAGGGAGTTGACAGCTTCAGCCCGAGTCGGCCGGACCATGGTTGTCAGGCAGGGTCCCAACCGCGAAGGAACTCACCCCGACAGAGGCTCACGATTTGCCGCGTGATTGCATCCGATTGAGCAGGAAAGCTTCGATAAAGGCATCCAGATCGCCATCCAGGACTCGCTCGACATCGCCCTTTTCCACCTGGGTCCGATGGTCCTTGATGAGGCGATAGGGCTGCAGGACATAGGATCGAATCTGGTTTCCCCAGGCGATGTTTTCCATGTTGTCGTGAAGTTCCTGCAGCTTATCTTCCTGGGCCTGTCGTTCCCTGGTCGTGAAGCCGTGCCCTCAGGATTTTCATGGCGATCTCGCGATTGCGGTGCTGGGATTTTTCATTCTGGCACTGCACCACGATCCCGGTGGGAGTTATGGGTGATGCGGACCGCGGAGCTGGTCTTGTTGACGTGCTGGCCGCCGGCGCCGCTGGCACGAAAAGTGTCGATACGCAAGTCAGCGGGATTAACATCGATGACAATGGCGTCATCGACTTCGGGATAGACGAACACGGCGGCAAACGAAGTGTGGCGACGGCCGCTGGCATCGAAGGGGGAAATCCGCACCAGGCGGTGAATGCCCGATTCCGCTTTAAGGAAGCCATAGGCATAGCCCCCGGTAACGGTGAAGGTGACGTTTTTGATGCCGGCTTCGTCGCCTTCGAGGAAATCGATCACCTGGGTAACGTACTGTTTACGCTCACACCAGCGCAGGTACATGCGCAGCAGCATTTCCGTCCAGTCCTGAGCTTCGGTACCGCCCGCGCCCGCATTGATGCTCACAATGGCATTGCGCGGGTCGTTTTCCTCACTCAACATCTGGCGGAATTCCAGATCATGCACACCCTGTTCCAGCAACCGAACCTTCTGCTGGACCTCTTGGAGGGCTTCCTGGTCGTTTTCCTCCAGAGCCATCTCCAGGAGCAACTCACCGTCTTCGAGGTCCCTCGAATACCCTTCCCAGGTTGCGAGGATCTCTTTTAGGTCCGAGCTTTCTTTCAAAACGTGCTTGCTTTCAGGGTTGTCCCAAAAACCCTGCTGCAGCATGGCCTTGTCCAATTCAGCCAAACGATTGCGTTTCTCACGCAGGTCAAAGATGGCCTCCGATGGTGTTGAGTCGCTGTGTCAGTTCCTTGAATGTTGTTTTCACTTCCCCAATATCTACACCCATGGCGGACCCTCCCTGATATGATGCCAGCGCCTCGCGTTGCTGCGCCTGTTTTCATTTTGCCTGACAGCAGTTGGGCAGTTTCAAACCGAACCGCCGTCCTCTGATACCCCGGTGCGAACACGTGTTAGACTATAAACAACCGCGGCAAACGCGGTCAAGCAGCAAAGCCAGGGAAACCAGTCGCCATAACGGTTGTACAAAGTGCCTACCTGCAGCGGTGCAACGCCATAAACCCGATAGCCGGTTTCATTAAGAGGGATCGGTGGACCACCGTGACCGCTGGCGGAAAAAACCGTGCTGACCCCGGTATTGGCACAACGAATCAACGGCACGCGGTTTTCAATGGCGCGCCAACGAGCCATTTCCAGGTGTTGGTATGGAGCGCTGGTGACTCCATACCAGGCATCGTTAGTGACATTGATCAGGGCATTGGCCCCGAGATGCACCGATTGCCGAGCCAATGCCGGGAAAATAGCTTCATAGCAGATGAGCGCCCCGAATTGTTGACCATCCAGGGTGAGCGGCCCAGCATCGGTGCCGGGGCTGAAATCCCCAGCCGATTCAACCAGACGCTGCAAAAAAAAGAACACCCGCGCCAACGGCACATACTCGCCGAACGGGACCAGATGCTGTTTGGTGTAATTGCCCCGGATCTTACCCTGAGTATCCAATAGAAACACTCGGTTGTAGTAACGTGGCCGGCCATTTTCCTTCCCCACCCCCGGGGCTCCCACCACCAGCGCTGCGCCACTGGTTTGCGCCAGTTGCTCCAGAAGCGGCGTGAATCGATCCTCCAAACCGAGAAAGAAAGGCGCCGCAGTTTCCGGCCAGACCAACAAGCTGGGCCGAGGTGTGCTCGCCGCAGCCTGACGGGATAGTTCCAAATAGCGATTGACAATCTTTTCTTGGAAAGCCGGATCCCATTTGTGTGTCTGGTCGATATTCCCCTGGATTAGAGCGACATGCATCACCGGGACTTGACGTTCCAGCGCCTCGATGCCATCCAGCCGGACCTTGCCGTAGATGCTCACCAGCACCACCAGCACGGCCACCACCAGCAGACTCCAATGCAGGCGGCGCTCGATCCACACCCGTGTCAAACAGGTGTTGACCAGCACCAGCAACCAGCTCAACCCGTAGACCCCGGTGATATCGGCGATCTGAATGAAGGCCTAACAATGGGGTTTGACTGTAGCCCAGATTGTTCCAGGGAAAGCCGGTGATCATGTAGGCCCGAACCCATTCCAGTGCCACCCAGACGGCCGGGAGTCCCCACAGCCAAACCCAGGACCGGTGTTGACAGATCGCCGACAAAGCCGCAAAACACGCCGGATAGCAGGCGATATACAGGCACAGCAGGAGTAGCACCACCACCGCCAACGGTACTGACAGTCCGCTGTGCAGGGCCATGACATGATAGATCCAGTATAGGGATGTAAGCGCGTGGCTCAGCCCACACCAGTACCCGAGCCGGAAAGCTTCACCCCAGGATTTCCCGCGGACCGCCACGAGCAAAGGTACCAAAGCAACCCAGGCAGCAGCGGCTAGCGGCTGTGCGCGGAAAGGCACAAGTCAGCAACAAGCCGCTCAACACGCTCAAGGCAACCGGTTCAAACCGCCTCCAACTCCTATCCAACATGGGCAACGTCCTTTGCCAAACTGACATCCATTGCCAAACTAAAGACAATCAACCAAGGGAAACCCGGATCTGTGCAATGGCTTGGGGGAAGTCCGCCGACCGCTGTATGGCAGGGTCAGAGAGGAGGCTCTTCGTGGGGCTGGTCCAGCTCGGACGCCAGTGCGACCTTGCGGATGAGGATCTTTTCGATCTTGCGGCTGTCAGCCACGGCAACCACCATCTCCAGGTTGCCGAAGGCTACCTTTTCCTGAACCTCAGGGACCTTGCCCAACAGGCTGATGATGAATCCACCCACCGATTCAAACTTGCCTTCGGGAAACTCCATTTCTAAGTAGTCTTCCAGGTCTTCCACGTCCAGGCTGGCGTCCACCAGAATGGAGCCATCGTCTTGTTCGACGATGCGCTTCACTTCGGAATCGTACTCATCCATGATGTCGCCGATAATTTCCTCGATGATATCTTCCAACGTGAGGATACCAGCAGTACCACCGTATTCGTCGATGACGATGGTCATGTGAGACTTTTTGTCCCGCAGGTCCTTCAGGAGTTCGCTGATCTTCTTGGTTTCGGGGATGAAATATGGCGGCCGCGCAATCTCGCTCACCGCGATGTCGTCCCGCCCCCAGTACTGGAGCAGGTCTTTGGCGTGGACGATGCCGATGATGTTGTCGACGTTGTCAAGATAGATGGGAATGCGAGAATGGCCGCTTTCAATGATATGCTGTAATGATGTCGCCAACAGTGGTGTCATCGCGGGCAAAAACCGCTTCCGGGCGCGGCACCATGATCTCGCGGGCCACCGTGTCCCGGAAGGAAAAGATAGATTGAATCATCTCCCCTTCGTCTTCCGAGATGATCCCACGCTCTTCACCTTCGTTAATGAGCTGCTCGATCTCCTTTTCGACATCCTGCGGGCGGTCGAGCCTGGCCAGCCGGTTGAATACCGATTTCAGCCAGCGCTTCAGACCCCGAGCCGATGACTCATTCAATGCCAACACCTAACCTCACATCCAGAGAAATTGCATTTGGCATGACAGCTCATCCGTGAACACGCAGTAACCTCAGGCCACTAAACCTGCGTCTGCCCTCATGGCAAGCGCCCTGACAGCGGAATGCCGATTCTTGAACAACCCTAACAACATCCCTGATGGTTGTCGAGAAAAATGTAGGTGAGAAGCTTGTAGACCAAGCGGGCGGCCAGGATGTCAGCCGCGACATTGTGCGGATGGGGGAGCAGTTCCATGACATCGAAACCCAGCACCTGCCGTTGGCGGCATACGGTGCGAAGCAAACGCAGCACGTCATACCAGCCCAGACCACCGGGCTCCGGAGTGCCCACGGCGGGCATGATGGCCGGATCAAACACGTCCAGATCAACGCTGATATAAACTCGTGGCCCCAGCAGGGGGACGATCTGGTCCCAAAGACTGGGTCCTGCCACAGCTTATAGGCCAAAAAACACGGGATACCGCGCTCCCGCACCAACTGGTGATCCTCGCCGGTGATGGCGCGAATTCCCACCTGTACCAGCGAAGCGTGCTTCAGCGCCTGGAACATCACACAGGCATTGCTGTAGGAGCTCCCTTGATAGCTGGGGCGCAGGTCCGCATGGGCATCCAGATGGAGAATAGTGAAATCGCCATAACGGGCCGCAATAGCTTCAATCATCCCCAGACTGAGCAGATGCTCACCGCCCACAAGCACCGGAAGCTTACCGGCAGTCAGGACAAATTCGCCTGCCTGGCGAACGTTGTTCACCATATCCCGCGGCGAAGCCACGTTCACCGCCAGTTCATCCAAAGTGGCGATGCCCTGCCGCCATGCTTCAGTACCAGTTTCCTCGTCGTAGCATTCCAGTTCCCGCGACGCCACCAGAATGGCCCGCGGTCCCTCGCGCGTCCCGGCCCGAAAGGTGGTGGTGCCGTCATAGGGTGCCGGCACGATCACCGCCCGTGCCTTGTCAAAGTCGGCTTCCGGGGATCGCAGTCCCAGAAAAGACGAAGGGGGTCCGAGCCACTCGGGGATCTCGGCCCCCTCAAATAACGAGGATGACATGACCGTTCCTACCGTGTTCGTTGCATCAACATCCGATCCATGCGCACGATCTGTGCTGACGCTTGAATGTTGTTGGGAAACTCCTGGCCGCGATCCAAAACATGGATTTCGCACTTCTGAATACCGAAATGGTGTTTGATGGTCTCCGCCGCTGCCTGAGTGTCAAAGGGTTTGCACGAAAACATGTCAAGGCTCAGATAGTCCTTTTCCGGAAACGTGTGAATGCTGATATGGCTTTCCGCAATCAAAACAAACCCGGAAACACCACAGTCCTCCGGTACTGCTGCATTATACCGGAACACATAGGGCGGCATGATTTTGGTCATGCCCATCTTGGCTGGATACTCATCCAGAAACGACGCAATAAGGCTCAAATCTTCCAACTTCTCGCGATCACATCCATATCCGTCCAGCATCAGATGAACACCAAAACCAAACTCCGGTTTTCCCATGCCCATGGCCGTCACCTCCTGTCATTGCCCGGACTGCTCCACAGCCCGCGGCTGATTACCTAACGGTCCCCTGCCCTGTACGTCCCATGCCGACGAGGAAGTTTTCTCCCCGGTATGGACAAACCCGACCCGCGTTAGCTTAGCATCAGGAGACTTTTTCGAAGTCTCTCCAGATCCTGCTGTCCAAAGGCCGTGCCTGGTTCCTCAGCGGTGACCACCCGAGGAACACGTCAAAACGTGGAAGGGCTCACCACCCACATTATCCGGGCCGATTGGCTGCCGCTGTTTTCCACCCAGTGTTTCCAGGAACTCTTGAAATAGAAACAGTCCCCTTTGAACAACCGGTGCGGTTTGCCATCCAACCAGAGGGTGATGGTCCCCTGCAGAAGAAAACCAAATTCCTCGCCTTCGTGCGAAGAATCTTCCTCGGTGCGAGCGCCGCTGTCCAGAGTCACCAGCACCGGGTCCATAAGCCGCCCCATAGCCTTGGGCAGCAAGAAATGGATCTGACATTCGTCGGTGGAAGTGGAACTCAGTACCCGCGCCTTCTTTCGCGCCACCACACTCTGCCGCGGAACATCCCGAAAGAAGTTGGCCAACTCCACTCCGAGCACATCCAAAATGCTTTTCAACGTCGCGATCGAAGGCGAGGTCAGATCTCGCTCCAATTGCGAAATGAATCCTTTGGTCAAATAGGCCCGGTTGGCTAGCTCCTCCTGGGTCAGACCGTGTTCCTTACGCAACTGGCGAAGCTTTTCGCCGATTTTTAGGACAACCTCCATGGTTTACCTTTGTTAAACAATTAGTTTAATAAAGTGTGCCCCATATAACCGTCTCGATTCCCAGTGTCAAGCAAAAATATGCTCCCAAACCCAGACGGGGCACAGTTTTACACCGATTGTTCAAGTGACATTCCATGCGCCCTGATGGACGTCTTCCAAAAGCGCAGAAATGCTACATAACACGCCATGGACATGTCTGGATTCTTGCCGTCGAGGAGTCTGTCGGAATAATCGCTATTGGAATCGAGCGGCAACCCAGGCACGCGACCTGGCGGGTGAAGGCGGCGCTGTTTCGCCTTGGACCACGGCCTGCGCCGGGGTGACAGTTCATTTGTCGGTCATTTTATTCCTGGACGTGTACTCAGCAGTCAAATTGGCGGAGAGCTCTCCGAGAACCGACGGCAAGACTTCACCATGTTTCAGTCTTCCTGGCGAAGCTGAAGCACGTGCACAAAAAGAGCCGATGAGGCAGAATTCTCCGACGGACTTGTAGGGCAAAAGGTAGAGAAGAAAAGACAAGAACACAAAAGCTAATCCGTCCTCACGAGGCGGAAGCCCAAACAGTCGCTCCGGTCTGCGGGGGCGGTTTGGCCCCGTTCCGCGCAACGCACGGCGGCCGGGCTGAAGCGCCAGCCCCCGCCCCGGTTCACGCGATTGGCGCCGCCGAATTTCACCACAGGGTTCTTCCTTGGCGCTGCACGTACGCATCCTTCGTATATATATCCTCACACCACTCCCATACATTCCCCAGCATGTCCAGCAACCCGAAGTCGTTCTCCTGATAACTTCCCACAGGCGACGTATGGGCGTGGCCGTCGTCGCACTCGTGAATCCGATCGTCGGGATAAATCCTCTTTACAGCCCGGTCGGCAACGTTGGCGTAACGGCACGCTTCGGCGGGTGAATCTCCCCAGTACCGGGCCGTCTTCGTCCCGGCACGGCACCCATACTCCCACTCGGCTTCCGTCGGCAGCCGGAACCTGCCCCCACCCTGCCGCGACAGCCATTCCGCCATTGCGCTGGCGTCGTTCCATGACACATTCACCACAGGATGATCCTCCGTCTGCCGGAATCCCGCATCCCGCCAGTTCGCTCCGCTCCGCTTCTCCATATTCTTCCCGATCCTGATCCAGGAGAAACCCTCCTTCTCCTTCTCCGCATCCGTCCGGTAGCCGGTGGCTTCCACAAACCGGCGGAAGGCTCCCACCGTCACCTCCGTCTTCCCCATCCAATATCCGTCCACGCACACCTCTTGCTGCGGAAGTTCATCGCTCCAATACTTCCCATACAACTCTTCCCCGGCTTCCCTGATCAAACGCCTCTTCTCCTCTTCCGACTGACCCATCTGCGAACAACCCCCGGGAACCCACACGAACTTCATCCCCGTAACGGGCTGCCGCCAGATCTCTCCTGGTGCGCGGCTCTTCGAGACCGATACCTGGTCCTTTGGCTGAGTAGATGGCGCAGGTTCCGCAGGCCTCGCCGGTTCCTTTCTTGGCTTTCTTTCCACCGGCTTCGGCGTTGGTGGCGGCGGGGGCTTGAAATCATCCTCATTCAACTTGTCCACTGAAGACTGGTGTTTTTTCGGTGGGCTCTCCTGTTGTGAATACAATGCCACGGGGGCTATGAGGAGCAGCACCATCGTGACCAATCTCAGTATGTTGCGAAACATTCAGAATCCCCCTCTAGAACTGACCATTGAAGACTCTGGCAGCCATGAAGCAAGAGCAAGACAGCTATTCCGTCCTCACGAGGCGAAGGCCCACACGGTCATGCCGGTTTTCGGAGACGGTGGCGCGCCGAGAGGCGCAACGCACGTGGACCTGGCCGCCGTACCATGCCCCACCTCGAATCACGCGATTGAGGCCGCCGCTGCGGACAACGGGGTTCTTTCTCTCATGCCGGGCGTAGGCTGACACATCATGTATGTCCTCGCACAATTCCGCGACATTGCCGCTCATGTCGTAGATCCCCAGGCCGTTGGCCTGTTTCGTCTCCCACACTGTGTTGAGAATCACCGCTGTTTTTCCTAAACCACGCTACGCTATCCGCGTTGCTCCCACCGGAATACTTCTCGCTTTTTCCTCCACTCCGGCACGCATATTCCCACTCAGCCTCGCTGGGCAGACGAAATTCGTACCTGCCCCCGTTTGTGCTCTTCAGCTTGCGAATGAAGTCCTGGGCGTCATTCCAGGACACCCTTGTCACCGGATGGGTGTCCCCACCTTTGAAGAAGGATGGATTGCTTCCCATCACCTTCTGCCACTGCCCCTGGGTCAACTCGTATTTTCCCATCCAGAAGCCATCGACACAGACTTCGTGAACCGGGTTCTCGTCATTGGAACAATCACCCGTCCAGGATCCGCAACCCATCTGGTAGCATCCGCCAGGGACCCACACGAATTCGATTCCGGTCACCGGCTCTCGCCAGGTCTCGCCGGGCGTGTGAGCTTTCGAAACCGGGACTTCTTCCTTTGACTGAGTTGATGGGGCGGGTTTTGCTGGCTTTTCTGGCGCCTTCTTGGGCTTTATCTCCACTGGCTTCGGCTTTGGCGCAAAGTCTTCGGCATTCAGACGGTCAACGGATCCCTTGTCTTTTTGCGGCGCAGTTCCTTGCTGGGAATGCGACGTCCCCGGCATCACGAGGAACATTATCAGAATCAATGTCTTCAGAACCTTTGGAAACATTTTGCTATCCCCCTACTCTCCGCGCAATGGTTCGTCACACTCTCCCCTCATGCCCTTCCCTTCAACCCAATGCCCTTCACTTAGAGGAGGTCCAAAAACGCAGTGTCGTACCTCTCCCGTCATTCCGTTGGAAGCTAAAATCCAGCAGGTTTTTTCAAAGCTTCCAGGACCCCGGCGTGCGCCGGGGTGACGGTTCATTCGTTGGTTGCTTTCCTCTATTGGCGTGTACTAATGGCGTACGCTCCTTTTCATTGAGCCCCCTGCCGTTACCTCGTCAAACACGCCCATCCAATTCATTTCCCCAAAGCCTTGAGCGCCTTTACGGCGCCTTCATGTCCCTGCTTGGCTGCCTTGCGATACCAATCCGCCGCCTGTTCCAAATCTGGTTTTCGTCCGTTTCCAGGCCGCGGCCGTATCGGTACATGTTGGCGAGATAGAACTGCCCGTCCCGATCGCCTTGCTCAGCAGCCATTCGAAACCAGCTAAACGCCTCCCGGTCGTCCTGCTTGATTCCCGGACCTCCTCTTAGATACAAGATCCCGAGATTGTTCTGACTGCCTGCGTGCCCCTGAGCCGCCGCCTTGCGGAACCAGGCAGCCGCGTCTTTCAGGTCCTTCTTCACCCCAAGACCGTGCATGATCATATACCCGACTTCGTTCTGGCTCTCCGCCTGCCCCTGGGACGCAGCCAGCTTAAACTGCTCAAGTGCTTCCTGGTAATTCTTGCTCCCGAAAAGCTCCCTCCCTTTCTCGAAGTGAGCTTGACTCTGGTCTGCCACTGGAGGAGCCAGCTCGCTCCGGACGAGGTCGAGTATCAGGTGAACCTCCCTTGGCTCATCCAGCTGCACCACCCGCTCGAAGTCCCGGTAGCCCGGCATTGTTACCCGAATGGTGTAGCCCCCAAGAGGCAACCCCGATTTCATAGGGGTTTTTCCCTGGAGTCGGTCATTCACATGGACATCTGCCCCCACCGGTTTGGAATCGATCCTGAGCCAGGCCAGGTTGATCTCCTTCTTCAAGTCAACCTCAACAGGGTAATCGCGAGCCTCCTCGATCCGGATGCGGTCCTTCCACTCCTGATGCCCGGACAGGGTCATCCGCAGGGCATGCTCTCCCACGGGGAGCTCCAGCTGGAGGGGGGTCTTCCCCTTGATCACATCGTCCACATAAACCTCAGCCCCGGAAGGGGTGCTCCCGGCCTTGAGAACAGCCACCTTGGTCAGGTCTATCTGGAGGGGATACTGCCTTGCTTCGAGGATCTGGATCTTGTCGTCCCAAACCTTGTGCCTCGGAAGCTCCAGTCGGATTCGATGCTCCCCCAACACGAGATTGAGGACTGCGGGGGTCAAACCTTTCTCCACCCCATCCACGTAGATCGTGGCTGCCGGCGGATTGGTTTCGATCCTGAGAGAAGCTTGTTCAAGGGGAATCTGAGAGGTTCCCCTGGTGAAAGAGGGCCAAAGATAGAAAACGGCGCCAGCGATCCCGAGAACAATGAGCAGAACGCCGGCCATGAGAAAGAGAGACCTTGTTGCTGGATGCATCGGCTGGTCTGCGCCGGATGGCATTATCTCCGGTAAGCGGCGAGGATGTCTGAGACGGGGGGGAAGCAAGGGGCGGCGAATCTTCGATTTCCGGTTGGGCAGGCGGCGTATCTTGGACATGAAACGGCCCGGGCGCGAGCCCCGGCGCTGGTTGTGTCTCGGGTTCCCTTGCGGCTATCTCCGCGCAGCTGCGCAGGGCTTCGGCGAACTGGCCAGCCCTCTCATAGCGGTGTTCCGGGACCTTGGCCAAGGCCTTAAGAATGACCCGTTCCGCGCACTCGGGGAGGTCCGGCCTATGAATGCGAGGCAGCGGCAGGGGATCGTTGACGTGTTTGAACATGACCCCGTATGGCGTCTCTCCTTTGAAGGGAACCTGGCCGGTGAGCATCTCGTAGAGCACGATCCCCAAGGAGTAGATGTCGGTGTAATGCTTACGGGTTTCCCGGCAGCCTGTTCCGGTGACATGTAGGCAGGGGTTCCCATGGTTTCCCCGGCACTTGTCAGGGCGGTGCTCCCTTCGACAATCTTGGCAATGCCAAAGTCCGCTATGAGGACCCATTCACCTTCCACCAGGAGATTGGCCGACTTGATATCCCGGTGGATGATCCCGTTGTCATGGGCGTGATCGAGAGCTCCTGCGATTTGATCGATGAAGCGGCAGGCCTTGCCCAAGTCCATCTGCTGACCCAGGATCTCCCGCATGGAATGCCCTGAAATGTATTTCATAACAATGTAACTGATGTCATTTTCCATCCCCACATCATAAACCTGCAAGATGTTGGGATGGCTAAGCATGGCTACAGCTTTTGCCTCGCGGAGAAATCGCTCCTTGAAACCATGGGTCTGAGCATGCTGTGGGGCCAGGATTTTAACTGCCACAAACCGGTCCAGGTTTGGCTGATAGGCTTTGAAGACGGTGGCCATGCCCCCCTGACCGATCTGTTCCAGGATCCTGTATTGACCAAGGGTTTTTCCAATGATCTGCATTCGGGAACTCTCTTTCCAATTGATAGGTGATTGATAGCGCTCCGCTTTGCGGCATAGCGGATCGCCCCAAACCCGCTGACCCAATAGACACGCCATTTACCGCCGGGCAAATACGGCAATTTCCGTACATTTTCGGACCAACAAAAGTTTTCTGCTAAAATGTCCTGGAGTTAGCCCACACCCGTAACGCGTTGGACTGTAAGATCTTCAGCTATGGACCAAGGATTAAGGCGGCAATCTTTAGATACTATTCTCGTTGCGGTTGAATTCCTTCATTTTCACCACGGAGACACAGAGTGCACTCATGCTGATACTATTGGTTTTTCCTGTGTCCTCTATGCCTCTGTGGTGTGGCAAAACAAAATTTCTTAAGCTGAACAAGTATAGCAGCAAAAGCAGAACATGCGGTTCACGGGGAAGGTCGATTCTTCGTCAAGATCCGGGGTTTTGTAGCTCCTGGTGTAAGATCAGGTGAACCCATTATGGACAGGCTCGACGCCGAACGCAAGCTGGAAGTCGATGACATGAGCGCGAGTCAGTCGGAATAATCGCTATCATCAGCGCCAACCGTACACGACCTGGCGGGTGAAGGCGGTGCTGCTGGACCAACAGCATTGGCTATGACGACGACCTGGCGGACGTCCGAAGGCGGTTTGGTTAGCCGCTGTTAATACGCTTCCCGAAACCACGGAATTGATCTTGTCAATTCGTCCGCGAGCATCGTGACCAGAACCATTTTGACAGGTTGCCGCGATTCCCCTATGATCAGACTTCGGTTTCAGTGGGAGGGGCCGCCATATGCGCCAGATCGTTATCGTTTACAAGCATGGTCGCAAGGATGCCGGGGATTTCGCCGAGGAGCTCAAGACCTGGCTCAACACACGAGGCATATCGGTGAATTGCCTGGAGAATCCTGAAGACGGCGAAGCGCGAAGCACCTCTTCGGTACTTCAAATCGACGCTGACGCCGAAGTAGCCATCGTCCTCGGCGGCGACGGCACCTTCCTCAGTGTGGCGCGGGCCCTGCAAGACCGAATCACTCCCATCATCGGGGTTAATCTGGGGGGGCTGGGGTTCCTGACCGAAATCAGCCGGGAGATGTGTTTCCAAGACCTCGAGGAAATCCTGGCGGGCAACTATGTCGTGGAAAAACGGATGCGCCTTCAGGTCAGCATTAAACGCGGCCAGCGCGAAATCCTCCGGCAGACCGTACTGAACGACGTGGTCATTAACAAGGGCGCTCTAGCCCGCATTGTCGATCTCAAAGCTACAATCGACGGGCGCTATCTCACCAACTACCGCGCCGACGGACTGATCGTAGCCACACCCACGGGCTCCACTGCTTATAACCTCTCCGCCGGTGGCCCCATCATCTATCCGACGGCCCAAGCCATAGTGGTCACGCCCATCTGTTCTTTCACCTTGACCAACCGACCCATTATCCTGCCGGCGGACGTTCAGGTCGAGGTGGAACTCGGGGATCGTGTTCAGGATGTGAGTCTCACCTGCGACGGTCAGGTGGGCTGCGAACTGGCAGCCGCGGACCGGGTGCAGATGGTCTCCTCCCCTACCCCGCTGAACCTCATCAAACCAGAGTCCACCGACTATTTTGAAGTCCTGCGCACCAAGCTCAAATGGGGCCAGAACTAGTGCATTCGGGAGGAAGTCCTTACCCCCAGGGAAAGATAGCTCGGGGCTGCGGGGTGAGTTGAGACGTCATCCTTCTGCGCACCGGTACTAGAGCGCGCGAAGCCACTCGGGTTTAAGCCGCACACGACCACCTAACGCCTCATCGATAAGCCTCAGGGCTTCCTCTTTGCCCGCCGGCATCCTTACCTTCAACGGCAAGTAGTTGGACGCGTGGTTGGCAAGAAAAAGCCCCAGGCGAAGATTGGTGTGGCTCAACATTTCCCGAAGTTCGCTCAGGAGCTCGAGCGGCTCCATCAGCTCAAATTGGCCGTCACGAACCTTCTGCCCCAGTTCGGTGTTGGGCAGGACCATCAGGGTCAGGGCCCCGACATAATTGGGGTCCATGGCGGAAAGCACTTCACCGGTGGCGCGGGCATGAGCCAGCGACCGATCCCGACCGGCGATCCCCAATAGCACAGTAACCGACAGTTTGATCCCCGCAGCCCGCACCCGCCGGCCTGTTTCGATCATCCGCTCGGGCCCGACGCCTTTGTGGATCTCCTTGAGCACCTCGAAATCGCCGCTTTCCAGCCCCAGGTACACAATCCCCAACCCCAGACCGCGCAGTTCCTGAAGTTCCTCGGGGGATTTCCGCAGGATACTCTTGGCGTTCCCGTAGAGCCCAATCCGTTGAATCCAGGGCATTGCTTCGCGAATCCGGATGAGAATCCGGCGCAGTTTGGGCTGGGGAATGATGAGGGCATCACCGTCGGCCAGGAATAGCCGGCGCAGAAAGGAATAATTCTGGGCTGCATAGCGGATGTCGGCATTAATGATGCCTTCGTCCTTGATCTGAAATCGTTCCCCCTTGTAGGTCCCGCAAAAAGTACACTTGTTGTGGGAACAGCCCACGGTCACCTGCAAAATAATACTGTTGGCTTCACTGGGAGGACGAATAATCATTCCTTCATAGTGCATTCCATCCATAAACCACCTTTCGAACTGGGGGTCTCAAGCTGCATAACCCAAGCTGCAAGACCAAAAAACACCGGGGCCACGCGGTAAGATCTTCGACTTAGAGCGACAATGAGCATCCGCCAAAGAAGGAACCCTGTGGGACGGGACATCTATTGAACAGCGAACTTTTTCCCAACCAAGATAACTCAAGCGTTGAAAGGTGTCACGTCGCGAACGTCGAATTCTGCAGCGGGAAGCCCCGGGGCACATGCAAGATCGGCCTAACTGCAGGAGAGGGCGGGCAGGGATGAAACGAGGCGGAGCGGGTGGGGTCATACCCGCCCGCCTGTGTGGGAGTCCCCGAACCTCACCCTGCTGAGGCGAGGTTCGGGGCGTTGCGGAGGAAGATCACTGAACTCCCATCGGACTTCCGTTGTTGATGAGCAACAGAGTGATGATCGAGCTTCTTGAGCGGTCGCTGGACGCCAGGCCGGAACTTCCCTTCGAGGCTGTGCCGGGTTGGGCTGAAGCAGCCGGGGTGATATCCTCCCAACTCAGCTTGCGCCGGCAGTCAACCATAGGCTGTCGGCGCTGCGCCGAGCATTGGCCCCTACTGCCGTGGGCACCTGCCATGACCCGCACCGTGGTGCCGGCCCATTCCCGGCCCCATTGCACTCAGCTTGGTCTGCTGTTCCGGGGTCAGCACCTTGCGTACATCCAGCATAAGCTGGGTGGCCTTCTCCCTCATCTGCATTTGCAGCTCGCCCAACTCTTTTTCCTTAGCCTTGACCTGTGCTCCATCTGGATTAATCTGGTTCCAAAGCAGCCGCAACTCATTGTTCTTAGCGAAGAGCTGGTTCTGGGTGGGCATGACTTCCTTCATGTGGGCATCACGCAGGCTTTGCACCTTACTCCATTGTTCGTTGCTGAGGTTCAACTGGTCGAGAGAGTGGAACATCATGCCGCCCATACCGGGTCCCATTCCGCATCCCATACCCATGCCGCCGCCACCGGCACCCATCCCGGGTCCCATCCCACATCCCTTGCCACCCTTGGCTACCGCCAAAGAAGCGGAACTGAGCAACACCACCATCGCCAGCAGCACCACTGTCTTTTTCATCTGCAAGTCCTCCTTAAACAAGTTGAAAGTGAATAGATCGTGTCAATCCACAAGGGCAAGGTTCATGCCAGATCCATCAAAGGCCCCCGTTTATCGCATAACATGTTGAAATACTATTGATTAAAAGGATGATCCGGATATCCCGGGAACGTCTTGGCAAGCTACCTGATCCGGCAAAAACGTCGAGGCGCAGCCGGTAGTCACACCCAGGAAAAGGGCGGTGATCCTCATGGTACAACAAGGCAGCGGCGGTCACTTCACGATTCGACCATGATGGCGCAGTTTCGACACTATTGTCGAAATGCTTACTGTCTCGCTCGCGTGACTCAGGCGCTCACCTCTTCTGGCCGGTGTTCCAATAGACACATCGGGGCATGTTTGGCCAAAGCATCGGCCATCTCTACGAATTCCATAAACCATTGTCGTTTGGGACGCAAACGCCGCAAGTCCATTTCCTGATAGGCCTGAGCCAGCGAATAGCCCGTGATGCCCCGCCCTCGCAAACCCAACACCGAGACGTCGCCACCATCGTTCATCAGATGCTGGATGGTAGCAGCAGCCGCAGCCCCCAAGCGGCTCGCCAGAATCCGATCAAAGGCGCTCGGCGCGCCGCCTCGCTGAAGATGGCCTAAAATGGAAGTGCGCACTTCAAACTGCCCCTTGCCTTCCTCCTCCAACAGTCGGCGAATAAAGTCCGTGGTGTAATGATGCGAGGATTGTTCGTTGCGCAGATAGATCACCATACGTTTGCCACATTCGAAGCTGCGCTTGATCACCTCCACGTCCAGGTTCAGCCCTGCCAGGGAGATACCCTTTTCCGGCAGATAGGCTTTTTCAGCGCCGGAGGCGAGTGCCCCCATGAGGGCCAGAAACCCACATTGGCGCCCCATGACTTCGACGACAAAAGCCCGTCGAGCTGCTCCGGCAGTGTGCCGGATCTTGTCCACGGCCTCGACGATATTGTTGAGAGCGGTGTCGGCGCCGATACAGAATTCCGTGCAGGGTAGATTGTTGTCGATGCTGGCCGGAACCAGCACCATAGGGATTTGCAGTTCCTCAAAATGCTCCCGCTGTTCCACCAGTTGAGAAATCCTCTGGTATGTGTCCCAGCCGCCTACGGCAATGAGTCCCTTGATCTGGTGTTGCGCGAGGTTTTGCGCAATGAAAATGAAGTCGTCGTCGCTCAATTCGTGGCGCGCCGTGCCGATTTCAGAGCCAGGCCGGCCGACCCAACCCACCAGCTCGTGCCAGTTGAGCTCCAGAAAATTCCCCTGGATCAAGCCCAGAAAGGCATCCCGGGCAGCATAGACACGGTATCCTTGATCCATCAAGGATCGGGCCGCGACACTCACCGCCGCATTCATGCCGGGCGCATCCGCCCCATCGGTGAGGATCACCACGGCCTCATCGCGGGTTTGTTCGGCGGGCACTATGCGCGACAGGGTTTTGACCAGGGTCAGAGTGTTGCGGAAACTTTCACCCCGGAGCGTCAGAGCCTCGCCATAATTGCCGTTCTCGAGTTCGAGCCCCACTGCCCGACTCTTCTCCACCACTTCGTCGAGGGGGGTGGCCACAACAACGTTCCTTTGAATACCCAGCATATGTCGATGGTAGATGTCGGGTTGCTGGACCAGGAAATCCACCGCTGCTGCCCCCAAACGCGTGGCCAAAATACGGTCGAATGCCGTGGGGGATCCACCTCGCTGCACATGACCAAGCACTGTCAGGCGCACGTCGATTTTGAGGCGCTCGCCAAGAATACGGCTGATCTCTTCCGAGCGGATCGGAAGGCCATCGGCGTGTTTGGCCCCTTCAGCAACCACCACCAGTTGGTGGGAGCGGCCGGTTCGCCGCGACTGCTCGATCCCCTCCACCATCTTTTGATGCCAGCGCATCCCCAGTTCTTCCTCCGGCACCAGCACCCAGGAGGCGTCCCCAGCCAGTGCTGCCATGAGAGCCAGATAGCCGCAGTGGCGCCCCATGGTTTCAATGACAAAGGTACGCTGGTGGGAGGCCGCGGTGGAACTGAGGTTGTCCATGGCCCGCACGACATGATTGAGGGCGGTGTCGGCACCAATGCACATGTCGGTACCGAACAGATCGTTATCGATGGATCCGGGAAGGCCGATCACCTGCAGCGGAGCATCTTCCTCGCCGCTTGCCGATTCCGGCCAGGAACCGTCCCGTCGAAGCTCTGCCACCAGTTCCGGCCACTCACTCGAAAGAATGGAGGCGCCGCTTAGCGAACCGTCGCCGCCAATGACCACCAGCGTCTGAACTCCGCGTTGGAGCAAATGGAGCACCGCCTGTCGTCTTCCTTCGCGACTCCGGAAACGCTCCGACCGGGCTGTTCCCAGAAAGGTCCCGCCCTTCTGCAGCAGCCCCCCCACGTCGTTCCAGGCGAGCACCCGGATGGCGTCACCTCCCCCGACCAGACCTTCGTAACCGTTGTATATGCCATACACCGTGAGGGCATGGTCAAGCGCCCGACGCACCACAGCGCGGACGGCGGCGTTCATACCGGGAGCGTCTCCACCACTGGTCATCACCGCAAGCGTTTTCACCATGAGTCAACTCCTTGTGATCCGTGTGTTAGCATCTGGTGCTTCCCTCACTATCTCAGTTCCTGCAGCAACCCATTGGCGTCAACTTAGCACAAGTGATCGCAAATACGTGGCCAATCCCATGAGTGACACGGCCAACTTATTGGCCGTGCCCACAGGGCAAGAGGCCAAGCATAGCGAGAAAACATGGCCACGCCTCTCGTCCTTCGGACCAAGGCAGAGTTGCCTGGGCCACCCAGGATCACAAGCTTTCAAAATGGATGCAATATTCCTTGAGTTGACGCCAATGTGCGGCAGCCGCACCCGTCGCGCGGAAATCACCGGGTCTAAGGGCAAGAGCCATTCCAACAGAAATAGTGCCCGTGCTATGATCATTGTCACCATTCCCCGCCAACAGTCCTGCACCCAGGAATCTATCCAAGAAGTGCGGGAGAGGCAACCGGGAAGTCCCCGAGGAAAGGAGCATTATGCCCGAACTGCCTGAAGTGGAGACCATTCGCTGCTATCTGGATCCGCGGCTCAGCGGCCGCCGCATCGAGGGAGTGACCATCCGCCACACCGGACTCCGCTGGCCGGTGTCGCGCACTCTTCATAAGAAATTGGCTGGGCAAACCATTCAGGCCGTAGAGCGTCGCGCCAAATACTTGCTGCTCCGCTGCGGCGCCGGCACCGTCATCCTGCACCTCGGCATGACCGGCCGCCTGCTGGTGGTCCCGACTCCCACCACAGTGCTCAAGCACGACCATCTGGACTTGGTGTTGGCCGACGGCCATTGCCTCCGTTTCAATGACTCCCGTCGGTTCGGAAGCGTGCTCTGGACCGCTGGAGACCCACTCAACCACCCGCTTCTGACCGATTTGGGGATCGAACCGCTGGGTTCTGAACTGACCGGAGCTTACCTTCATCAGCGGGCAAAAGACCGCATCCTAGCCGTCAAGAATTTCATCATGAATCAGCGGATTGTCGTCGGCGTTGGCAACATCTATGCCAGTGAGGCCCTATTCGGGGCTGGCATCCACCCAGCCAGACCCGCCGGCAGCCTCTCGGAAACGCGCCCGGTACGCTTGGCCGACAGCATTCAGCGGGTGCTCCGCGAAGCCTTACAGGCCGGGGGAACTACCCTGAGAGATTACTGCCAGGGCGACGGCAACCCCGGCAATTTCCAGGTGCAGCTCTGCGTCTACGGTCGCGCCGGTTATCCCTGCACGATCTGCGGCCAGCCCGTGCAGCAAACCCGCATCGGCCAGCGCTCCACCTACTTCTGCCGGAAATGCCAGCGCTAAGTGGCTGGCATTCTGCCATCGCACCAACTGTGGAGGCCGTCAACCCACCCTGAGTCGTTTTGGTGACTTGCCAAACGAGTTGAAACATAAGTTGGCGTGATCGGATCCGAGGACCAGTTCCGGGGTCAGGCTTCCGTCCAGATAGGCCTTGCGCATTGCGGGGTCCTGAAGGAGCAGGAGGATGTGGCTGAGATGCCCGGAACACCCGCCATCGTCAAGTCGCTGGATGGCAGCGACAGTTTCCTCAGCCATCTGCCACACCTGGCGATGCACGGTCGGCCCACTTTCACCACAGCGGACCAGGGAGTAGAGACGTCGACAACTGAATGGTCGCGACGGATAGATCGCGCAGTTGCAGCTGTCCATCAAGAAGGCACAGCGGGCATAGGCAGCTTCCCGTTTGATCCGGGCATTTTCTTCCAGTTTTCGTTTGAATTGCGAACGCCGACCCGGGTCCATGGTTTTCAATCGCTCCATGATCAACCAGCCTTCGAGGCTAACCACATCAACATTGCCCACGTTGATACAACAATCAGCACAGCCGGCAAGGCAAACCGCATCTTCGCGATAGGCTCGAGTTTTCTCCTCGAAATCCCGGTACAGCGCTTGCAGTTCCCTAGTCTTCCCTTTGATGTCCATATCGTTCCTGCTCACAGCACATCTGGGTAAGAATTAGACCTGCTAGCGTCTCACTCCCTGTGGAGGCACCTTATCCGCGAGTAGCTCAGGCAACCGCATTTCTAGCACCTGCCGTGAAGTTACTCAAGAGCTTGGGATCTTTCATTTCTGGACTCACTTCAAAGGAAATAGCCGGTGTCCATCATGAAAGGAACCTGACCATCGCTTCAGCTATCGCCAACTGCGACTTTTATGTCAAGGCGTTTCCAGCATGGTCACCATCAGCCTGCTTCGAGATGAAGGTGCGAAGCAATCCTGTTGAATGATCGAGCCGCGCTATCCACGCTTGTCCACAAGTCGTTGGACCTCGAGCAATTGTCTTTGTGCCTGGCCTATGGGTGTGCTAATCTGTTGATAATAGCGATCATTGTGAATGCTTGCCCCTGCCATCAACTACCGATTGGGAACACCAATACCGATGCCAGGCTGTCACCAGCTACCGCAGTCGGTGGCCCGGTTCCCGAAGATACAAAAGGGGGAGACCATGGGATCCAGAACACCTTGGTACCTGTTGATTCCTCTATTTTCCCTGATCAGCGGTGCGTTGTGTTGGGCCGCCGACCCCTCTTGGGTGCACGACGAGACCGGGATCGTCTTCCCCGGCCGTCTGGGAGGCATGGTTTGTCGAGGCACGGACAGATATGGGCAGCAAGAACTTGGCGTTTCGCTCCGCTACGAAGGGGCGCACCTGCTTAAGACAGATGTCTATGTCTACAACATGGGATTCAAAGCAATTCCCAATGGAATTGATTCAGACGTCGTCAGAAATCACTTTGAAAGTGTCACCCAGGACGTCTTTGCGGCCCAGCGGCAAGGCTTGTATTCGTCGGTTGTCGAGATCGACGGCGGCACCACGCTCCTTGGAGGTCCCAAGGATGGGCTCCGCGCACTTTACAAGTGCTTTGAATACTATCAGAACCCCAGCTCCGGTATCGTCTCCACGGAAAGACGCCGGTCCTACCTTCTCTTAACCGGTTATCGGAACCATTTCCTGAAGATCCGGTTAACCTTCCTCACCAATACTGAGCACTATGGCGAAGCCATGCTCAAGCGTTTTCTCGCAGACCTTGGCCGTGTGCTCAAAGGAAGAACACCAACCAGAAAGCGCCACACCGATCCACCGCCAGGCGCATCCCCCGTAAGCGTTGAAGCCTGGAAGCAGCGACCAGTGGCCGGTGCTTGAAGCCTGTGCCCTGTTGCCGGGTCTTATCTCCGGAGATGGATCCCTGCTGGATACCCTCGTTTTCCAGCCGGGGACATGTGATCTGCCAGGAGTCCAGGCTGCCTACCGCAGTAGCTGCGACCCCGGCTGACACCGAGCGAAGGGTATTAGGTGAGGATTCCAAAGCGTTGAACCTTTGATTCAGGGGGCATCCGATGTTCAAAATCATTTTGTTGGCTGGTTTATTGATGGTGACGACGGCTGGTTTTGCGGCCGAGGAACGCCGGTTTGAAGGGGATGTGGTAAAGACCTCGGCGGGGGATCTGGAGATGATCTTCGTCGGCCATGGATCGCTAATCTTTAAGTTCAGCGGCAAGGTGATCCATGTTGACCCATACAGCAAGCTCGCCGATTACTCCACATTCCTCAAAGCGGATCTCATTCTCATTACCCATGATCATCGGGATCATTTGGACCCGGACGCCTTAAAGCCGATCCGTACGGAAAAAACCATTGTCATCCTGCCCGAAGCCTGCGCCAGCAAGCTTGAAGGCGGGACGGTTATGAAGAACGGCGATGTCCAGACCGTCCTGGGGATCAAGATCGAGGCCGTCCCCGCTTACAACCTGGTCCACAAACGCGACAGCGGTGAGCCGTTCCATATCAAGGGCGTCGGCAACGGCTACATCTTGACTTTCGGTGACCGACGCGTCTATGTCGCCGGTGACACCGAGAACATCCCGGAAATGAAGACCCTCCAGGGAATCGATTGTGCCTTCCTGCCCATGAACCTCCCTTACACCATGACTCCTGAGATGGTAGCCGACGCCGCCAGAGCGTTCAGACCCAAAATCCTTTATCCTTATCACTACGGCGACACTGACATTTCCAAGCTGCTGGAATTACTAAAGAACGACAAGGGCATTGAAGTCCGCATCCGGAGCATGCAGTGATCAGCCGGAGCTAAAGACATGAGTCCTGTGGGGGTAACCACAGGGCTCGTGTCAGCGGCAACTGTTTGAACATTGACTTTTTATGAGTTCATCAACATTGGCCGTGTCCAAAAAGCTCTGAATACGAACTTCTTTTTCATGCTCGGTTTGCGGTCTCTTCCCAGTTGGGTGACGTCGATGTCTTCTGGCGTGACAAGGAAGAATCCCACCTTAGGGAGGCTATAAGGAGGCCAATGCCATGACCGGAATCCAGTTTCTCACCGATCTTTATCAAGGATCGTGGAATGCTGCGCTGTTTGACAGTTCACCGTCAGCGGTGGATGACGCCAAGATTGCCGATATCTTGCAGAAGTATCGAGATATGGTAGGCCATTTCCCACCTTTGGAGATTGAAGCGTCGGAAGAATTCCTGACGAACTATTGGAACGGATGTCTCAGGACGGTTTCTTCGGGCTAAGCATCCCGACAAGCTATGGTGGTATCGGCCTCAATACCGAGGAATACCTGAGGGTGGTGGAAGGAATCGCCAAGTTGGACCTGTCCGTGGCATTGGTTTCCCTGGCTCATCTTTCCATTGGCGTCAAGGGGGTGGTGCTTTTCGGCAACGATGCCCAGAAGAGCCGCTACCTTCCGCGCGCCGCCAGCGGTGAAACCATTTTCGCCTATGCCCTCACCGAACCCCTAATCGGTTCGGACGCCAAACACATCACCACCCGCGCAGAACTCTCCGAGGACGGCCTTCATTACCTGCTCAACGGCCAGAAGACCTACATCACCAACGCCAACTATGCCGGCGCCATGACCGTATTCGCCCAGTTGGATGGTGCAAACCCCGGTCACATGGGGGCTTTTGTCGTGGAAACCGCTTGGGAAGGCATCAAGATAGGCAAGGACATGCCCAAGATGGGTCTCAAGGCCAGCTCCACGGCGGCGGTTTAATTCCGCGACGTGCGCGTCCCCGTTGAGAACCTCCTGGAAAACCCGGTCGACGGCTTCAAAATCGCCATGACCATCCTCAACTACGGTCGCCGGGACTTGGCGCAGCCTCCGTGGGTCTCGATCGAACAGTCGGTGAAGTGACATGCTCAAGCGTGCGCGCTTCGACCCGAATTCAATCGGCATCCTCATCAAGGATTTCCCGTTATTCAGGAAAAGATCGTCAAAGCCCAGAATGACAGCACTGCGAGCGCCGCCATGAATGCCTTCGCCGCCAAGCTCCTGGACGAGCACCCGCTGGCCGATCTTGCCGTGGAAACGTCCCACTGCAAGCTGTTTGGCACCACACGGGCCGGACACTTGATGATGCCCTGCAGGTGGCCGGTGGTGTCGGTTACCTCGCCACCCAGCCCTATGAGAAACGGCTGCGGGACTTCGGCTGTCACGGTGTTCGAAGGAACCACGGGAAGATCGATTCCATCCATCCGCTGCTCTTACTGTGCTGCGCATCACACGGCAACTGGGTGACGACTCCATGGAAGCAATCTCTCCCGGCTGCGCCTCATCGCCAGCGGCCTGCGCAAGGTGTAGAACGGTCGCAGCGTTTCGAACACTGTGTCATGCGCAAGGTGGCCCGGTTCGTCTCGATGCAATGCTGACCTTAAAACGTAGGCCTCAACCGACCTGGGTTGCTCCTCTACGGAAAGGATCTCGCGCAAGGTCTTCTTCCTCTGCTGAGTCACCCACGCTCAGCCTTTACACTTACGGGACCCTCGCCTGACTGGCGAACTGGAGAGCAGAGAGGTATCCACACCAGACCGTACAGCCTGCTGGCGTTACAGTACTTCGTGGAGAGGTAATGGTCGCAGGAATAGCTGGTAGTTCGAAACACGGCTGGATTCAATGACCAAGCGAGGTATTCCGGAGTATGCAAAGGGATTGAACCCTTGAACTCATAGTTGACACCATGGCTGCAAGCCATGAGATACTGTCACTGGAGCAGCACAACCTGGGGCTAGGTTTGTTTCTGTCAGATAGGGCTTGGCAGTCCATTTGCGGTACTGTGATTGCCTATTATGGCTATTGAAAAAAGTCGCACACTACATCTGGTATGGTGGGTACGATCTCGGCTGACCAGACTGCTGAGCCGCCATCTGCCCGGCCCGGCTTATGGACCGGCCGTACGGCTGGGCGGGAAGCGGCCGGATGAGTGCGAAGCCTGGAAGTCCCATCGTGATCGGTCAGGAAGTCACAAGTCATGGAAAAGTCGTTTTCATAAGGAGCTTGAAACACTCGAGAGTCACCGCCTTCCTGGACAATGGCGGTCCTCAGCGAAAAGGCCATGGAAAAGGCCTCACAGGCGCTGTTTGAAAGAAATGAGGAATCGGCCGAGAGGTGATCCAGAAGGGACCAGGAGGGTAAATCTCTTGGAAGTGCATGCGGGCATCGGCTTACATTCTGCAAAACTTCTGGCCTTGGCCAACCGATGGCCCGCGACCTTCGTTTCATTGTTGGTTGCATGCGGATCAGCGTCGATCTCGAACGAATAGGCGATCAGGCCGTCAATATCGCCCAACGTGCTCAGCAACCAACAGCTCGTCCCACTTTACCCCCTTTTCCGGCCATGCAGGAACTGGCGGACACGGCCATGGACATGTTGCGGGTATTGATCAGCGCGTTCACGCACCTCAACGTCGAGATCAGGCTAATGATGTCGTCAGATGGACGACGAAGTCGACGAGCTCAACCATCCACATGAAGACCTCATGGACTACATGGTCAACGACACTCCGGCGATCCAACGTGCCGTTCAGACCATCATCACGGCCCGGCGTTGAACGGGTGGCGGATGACGGGACCAAGATCGCCAAAAGGATTTATTGCTCGTGGATCAACATAAAGCATCACTGTGAGAAGAGTGACGAAGAATCGAGAAGTGTGGACGTCATTTTCGCCGTCGGCGGGGTTGATGTGAGGATTTGCAATAGCTGAATTCATGTTTTCGCCTGTTGGACGCGCTATTCAAGCGACCATCCTGCCAAGGCCAGTCCACGTTCCTCGTCTTCGACAGTTTCGTTCGGGTAAGCGCCCAGGGGTTCGCGTTGATTTTGAACTACTTGTAGGGGCTTTTCTGAATTAACGCCTACATGAAAGTGGTGGCACCAAATCCCAACAATCTCTCTCCAACGCCCACCGCAGGTGATTATGGAAACTTGTTTCCATCAGGAACTGGAAGATCTCAAACAGACCCTGCTACGCATGGCGTCCTCTACTGAAAGGGCCATGGAGAAGCTCTCCGCGCCCGCGTTTAATCGAGACCTGGAATGCGTCAAGGTCGTGATCGAGAACGATCATGAAATCAATCTGCTTGAAGTTCAGGTCGATCGAACCATCCTCAAATCGCTGGCGCTGGCACAACCGATGGCCCGCGATCGGCGTTTCATCGTGACTGCCTGCGGATCAGCGTGGATCTGGAAAGGATCGGCGACCAGGCGGTTAGCATCTCTCACCGAGCCTGTTATCTGACGAATCGCCTGCTCCTCGCCTCTCCAGCCATGCAACAACTTGCGGGGATCGCCATGGACAT
>CAWHGA010000040.1:0-75552 GCA_963828705.1 uncultured delta proteobacterium | reverse complement strand
GGCCCTATTCGGGGCTGGCATCCACCCAGCCAGACCCGCCGGCAGCCTCTCGGAAACGCGCCTGGTACGCTTGGCCGACAGCATTCAGCAGGTATCCGCGAAGCCTTACGGCCAAGAATACCCTCAAGGGGTACCTTGCCAGGGCGACGGCAACCCCGGCAATTTCCAGGTGCAGCTCTGCGTCTACGGTCGCGCCCGGTTATCCCTGCACGATCTGCGACAGCGTGCAGCAAACCCGCATCGGCCAGCGCTCCACCTACTTCTGCCGGAAATCCCAGCGCTAAGTGGCTGGCATTCTGCATCAGCCACCAACTGTGGAGGCCGTCAACCCGCCCTCAGTGGTTGAGTGACTTGCCAAACGAGTTGAAACATAAGTTGGCGTGGATCAATACGAGGACCAGTTCCGGGGTAAGGTTTCCATTCCAGATAGGCCTTGCGCATTGCGGGGTCCTGAAGGACCGGAGGATGTGGCTGCAGATGCCGGAACACCCGCCATCGTCAGGTAGCGGATGGCAGCGACGTTCCTGAGCCATCTGCCACACCTGGCGATGCACGGTCGGCCCACTTTCACCACGAGACGGACCAGGAGGATGAGACGTCGACAACTGAATGGTCGCGACGGATAGATCGCGCAGTTGCAGCTGTCCATAGAAAAGGCACAGCGGGCATAGGCAGCTTCCCGTTCAATCCGGGCATTTTCTTCCAGTTTTTTTCGTTTTAAAATACCGGAAGCACCCAGACCCGGGTCCATGGTTTTCAATCGCTCCATGATCAACCAGCCTTCGAGGCTAACCACATCAACATTGCCCACGTTGATACAACAATCAGCACAGCCGGCAAGGCAAACCGCATCTTCGCGATAGGCTCAAGCTTTTTCTCCTTCAAATCCCGGTACAGCGCTTGCAGTTCCTCGTCTTCCCTTTGATGTCCATATCGTTCCTGCTCACAGCACATCTGGGTAAGAATTAGACCTGCTAGCGTCTCACTCCCTGTGGAGGCACCTTATTCACCAGGGCTCAGGCAACCGCATTTCTAGCACCTGCCGTGAAGTTACTCAAGAGCTTGGGATCTTTCATTTCTGGACTCACTTCAAAGGAAATAGCCGGTGTCCATCATGAAAGGAACCTGACCATCGCTTCAGCTATCACCAACTCCAACTTTATGTCAAGGCGTTTCCAGCATGGTCACCATCAGCCTGCTTCGATATGAAGGTGCGAAGCAATCCTGTTGAATGATCGAGCCGCGCTATCCACGCTTGTCCAGAAGTCGTTGGAACTCGAGCAATTGTCTTTGTGCCTGGCCTATGGGTGTGCTAATCTGTTGATAATAGCGATCATTGTCAATGCTTGCCCCTGCCATCAACTAATTCGGAACGCCAATACCGATGCCAGGCTGTCACCAGCTACCGCAGTCGGTGGCTCCGGTTCCGAAGATACAAAAGGGGGAGACCATCAGATCCAGAACACCTTGGTACCTGTTGATTCCTCTATTTTCCCTGATCAGCGGAGCGTTGTGTTGGGCCACCGACCCCCTCTGGGTACGCGACGAGACGCGGGCTCGTCTCCCCAGCCGTCTGGGAGGCATCCATCTCGAGGCACGGACAGATATGGGCAGCAAGAACTTGGCGTTTCGCTCCGCTACGAAGGGGCGCACCTGCTTAAGACAGATGTCTATGTTACGACATGGAATTAAAGCAATTCCCGATGAAATAATTCAGGCGTCGTCAGAAAATCGATTTGAAAGTGTCGCCCAGGACGTCTTTGCGGGCCCAGCGGCAGAGTTTGTTCGTCAGGTTGTCAGAGATCGACGGCGGCGCCGCGCTGCTGGAGATTGCCAGGATGGGCTCCGCGCACTTTACAAGTGCTTTGAATACTATCAGAACCCCAGCTCCGGTCTGGTTTGCTCTACAAGAAGCGCCAGTCCTCCTTCTCTTAACCGGTTATCGGAACCATTTCCTGAAGATCCGGTTTAGCCTTAATACTGAGCACTATGGCGAAGCCATGCTCAAGCGTTTTCTCCAAGCTGGCCGTGTGCTCAAAGGAAACACCAACCAAAAGCGCCACACCGATCCGCCGCCAGGCGCATCCCCCGTAAGTGTTGAGCCTGAGGAAGCAGCAGCCAGTGGCCGGTGCTTGAAACCTGTGCCCTGTTGCCGGGCCTTATCTCCGAGGATCGATACCTGCTGGATACCCTTCAGACTTCCAGCCGGGGACATGTGATCTGCCAGGAGTCCAGGGCTGCCTACCGCAGTAGCGACCCGGCGACCGAGCGAAGGGTATTAGATGAGATTTGCAAAGCATTCAATTTTTTGATTCAGGGTGGCATCCGATGCTTCGAAAATCATTTTGTTGGCTGGTTTATTGATGGTGACGACGGCTGGTTTTGAGCAAGAGGAACGCCGGTTTGAAGGGGATGTGGTAAAGACCTCGGCGGGGGATCTGGAGATAAAGATGTTGCACGTCGGCCATGGATCGCTCATCTTTAAAGCTGAGCGGCAAGGTGATCCATGTTGACCCATACAGCAAGCTCGCCGATTACTTCACATTCCTCAAAGCGGATCTCATTCTTTCATTACCCATGATCATCGGGACCATTTGGACCCCGACGCCTTAAAGCCGATCCGTACAAAAAACCGTCTGCGTACACTTGCCCGAAGCCTGCGCCAGCAAGCTTGAAGGCGGGACGGTTATGAAGAACGGCGATGTCCAGACCGTCCTGGGGATCAAGATCGAGGCCGTCCCCGCTTACAACCTGGTCCACAAACGCGACAGCGGTGGCGGCATATCAAGGGCGTCGGCAACGGCTACATCTTGACTTTCGGTGACCGACGCGTCTATGTCGCCGGTGACACCGAGAACATCCCGGAAATGAAGACCCTCCAGGGAATCGATTGTGCCTTCCTGCCCATGAACCTCCCTTACACCATGACTCCTGAGATGGTAGCCGACGCCGCCAGAGCGTTCAGACCCAAAATCCTTTATCCTTATCACTGAGCAACGCTGGTTACGGAGCTTGCTCGAATCAACGACAAGGGCATTGAAGTCCGCATCCGGAGCATGCAGTGATCAGCCGGAGCTAAAGGCATGCGTCCTGTGGGGGTAACCACAGGGCTCGTATCAGCGGCAACTGTTTGAACATTGACTTTTTATGAGTTCGTCAACCCTGGCCGTGTCCAAAGTCTGAATCCACTTTTTTCATGCTCGGTTTGCAGTTTGTTCCCAGTTGGTGACGTCAATGTCTTCTCGCGTGACAAGGAAGAATCCCACCTTTCGGGAGGCTATAAGGAGGCCAATGCCATGACCGGAATCCAGTTTCTCACCAGATCTTTATCAAGGATCGTGGAATGCTGCGCTGTTCGACAGTTCACCGTCAGCCGTCGGAGACGCCAAGATTGCCGATATCTTGCAGAAGTATCGAGATATGGTAGGCCATTTCCCACCTTTGGAGATTGAAGCGCTCGGAAGAATTCCTGACGAACTATTGGAACGGATGTCTCAGGACGGTTTCTTCGGGCTAAGTCACCCCGACAAGCTATGGTGGTATCGGCCTCAATACCCAGGAATACCTGAGGGTGGTGGAAGGAATCGCCAAGTTGGACCTGTCCGTGGCATTGGTTTCCCTGGCTCATCTTTCCATTGGCGTCAAGGGGGTGGTGCTTTTCGGCAACGATGCCCAGAAGAGCCGCTACCTTCCGCGCGCCGCCAGCGGTGAAACCATTTTCGCCTATGCCCTCACCGAACCCCTAATCGGTTCGGACGCCAAACACATCACCACCCGCGCAGAACTCTCCGAGGACGGCCTTCATTACCTGCTCAACGGCCAAAAGACCTACATCACCAACGCCAACTATGCCGGCGCCATGACCGTATTCGCCCAGTTGGATGGTGCAAACCCCGGTCACATGGGGGCTTTTGTCGTGGAAACCGCTGGGAAGGCATCAAGTATTGGCAAGGACATGCCCAAGAATGGGTCTGAAGGCCAGTTCCACGGCGGCGGTTCAATTTCGTGACGTGCGCGTCCCCGTTGAGAACCTCCTGGGAAAACCCGGCGACGGCTTCAAAATCGCCATGACCATCCTTAACTACGGTCGCCTGGGACTTGGCGCAGCCTCCGTGGGTCTCATGGAACAGTCGGTAAGTGACATGCTCAAGCGTGCTTCGACCCGAATTCAGTTCGGCATCCTCATCAAGGATTTCCCGCTCATTCAGGAAAAGATCGTCAAAGCCAGAGTCTACAGCACTGTGAGCGCTGCCATGAATGCCTTTGCCGCCAAGCTCCTGGACCAGCACCCGCTGGCCGATCTTGCCGTGGAAACGTCCCATTGCAAGCTGTTTGGCACCACACGGGCATGGGACACACTTTATGATGCCCTGCAGGTGTCCGGTGGGTCCGGTTACCTCGCCACTCAGCCCTATGAGAAACGGCTGCGGGATTTTCGGGTGGCGACGGTGTTTGAAGGAACCACGGAGATCCATTCCATCTATCCGCCGCTCTTTATGCTGCGCCTGATCACACGGCAACTGGGTGACCACTCGATGGGCATCTTTTCCCGGCTGCGCCTCATCGCCAGCGGCCTGTGCAAAGGTGTAGAACGGTCTAAGCGTTTCGAACACCGTGTCATGCGCAAGGCAGCCCGTTTCGTCCGACGCAACGCCTCAACCCTGAAACGTAGGCTCCACGCGGGGTTGCTCCTCTACGGCAAAAGGATCTCGCGCAAGGAGTTCTTCCTCCGCCGACTTACCACGCTCAGCCTCTACACTTACGGGACCCTCGCCCTGCTGGCGAAACTGGATAGCGAGAAGGATCCACACCAGACCCGTACAGCCTGCTGGCGTTACAGTACTTTGTGGAAGAAGGGTACCTGTCGCGCAGGAATAGCCGGCAGTTTTTCGAAACTCGGCTGGATTCAATGACCAAGCGTGTATTCCGGAGTATGCAAAGGGATTGAACCCTTGAAACCAGAGTCGACACCATGGGCCTGTAAGCGATGGGTTGTCCACTGGAGCAGCACAACCTGGGGCTAGGTTCGTTTCTTGTCAGATAGGGCTTGGTAGTCCATTTGTGTTGTCGCCCATCACAGCGTATTGAAAAAAGTTCACACTACCGGTATGGTGGGGCACGATCCCGGCTGACCAGACCGCCAGCTTAGCACTGCCCGGCCCCGCCCATGGACTTGGCTGGTACGGCCGGGCGGAAATGCCGGACCAGTGCGAAGCCTGGATCTCCGATTCCTATCGGTCAGGAGTTACAAATCATGGAAAGTCGATTTCATCAGGAGCTTGAAGACCTCAGAATGACCGTTTTGCAGATGGCGGTACTCAGCGAAAAAGCCATGGACAAGGCTTTACACGCCCTGTTTGAAAGAAATGAGGAACTGGCCGAAGAGGTGATCCAGAAGGACCAGGAGGTAAATCTCTTGGAAGTGAAGGTGGATCGGCTTATTCTAAAACTCCTGGCCCTGGCCCAACCCATGGCCCGCGACCTGCGTTTCATTGTCGGTTGCATGCGGATCAGCGTCGACCTCGAACGAATAGGCGATCAGGCTGTCAATATCGCCCAGCGTGCTCAGTACCTCAACAGCCGTCCCACTTTGCCCCCATTTCTCGCCATGCAGGAACTGGCGGACACGGCCATGGACATGTTGCGGGTATCGATCAGCGCGTTCACGCACCTCAACGTCGATCAGGCTAATGATGTCTGTCAGATGGACGACGAAGCCGACGAGCTTAATGTTCAGATCCTCAAAGACCTCATGGACTACATGGTCAACGACACTCCGGCGATCCAACGTGCCGTTCAGACCATCATCACGGCCCGGTGTCTTGAACGGGTGGCGGATCACTGTACCAACATCGCCGAAAGCGTTTTCTTCATCGCTCGCGGGATCAACATAAAGCATCACTGTGAAGAGTGACGAAAGAATCCAGAAGCGTGAACGCCAATTCCGCCGTCGGCGGGGTTGATGCGAGGATTGGCAGCAGTCCGGTTCATGTTTCGCCTGTTGGACGCGCCATTCAAGCGACCATCTTGCCAAGGCTACTCCACGCTCCTTGTTCTTCGACAGTTTGTTCGGGTAAGCGCCCAGGGGTTCGTGTTGATTTTGAATGAACCGGAGGGGTTTTTCTGAATCAGCCTACATGAAAGCGGGTGCACCAATCCCAACAATCTCTCTCAACGCCCACCGCAGGTGATTATGGAAACTCGTTTCCATCAGGAACTGGAAGAGCTCAAACAGACCCTGCTACGCATGGCGTCCTTGACTGAAAGGGCCATGGAGAAAGCTCTCCGTGCCCTGTTTGAGCGAGACCTGGAATGCGCCAAGGTCGTGATCGAGAACGATCATGAAATCAATCTGCTCGAAGTTCACGTCGATCGAACCATCCTCAAATTGTTGGCACTGGCACAACCCATGGCCCGCGATCTGCGCTTCATCGTCGGCTGCTTGCGCATCAGCGTCGATCTGGAAAGGATTGGCGACCAGGCGGTAAGCATCTCTCACCGAGCCCGTTATCTGACCAATCGCCCACCCCTCCCTGCATCTCCGGCCATGCAACAACTAGCGGGGATTTCCATGGACATGCTGCGGGTGGCCCTCAGTGCCTTTGCCAATGAAAATGTGGAGCAAGCTCTTGATGCCTGCCACATGGACGATGAAGCTGACAACCTCAACATCCAGGTCCTCAAGGATCTCATGGACCACATGGTCAACGACACGCCGGCCATCCAGCGAGCAGTCCAGACCATCATCACCGCCCGCTGCCTGGAAAGGGTAGCCGACCACGCCACCAATATCGCTGAAAGCGTTTTCTTCATCGCTCGCGGCGAAAACATCAAGCACCAAACCGACAGGTGATAACCAACCAGATCAGAGCGTCTTTCATGGCCGCTCCAGCACTGCAACCACTGCGGTTTTGTTGAGATACTCCAGGTAATCGCTGCCGCCATTGGCGATGCTGCCGATGGTGCAAGCGCCTACCAGTGGCTGGCGTCTACTATGAACCGCATGGATCTCCTCGCGAAATCGATCACCCAGAAACAGCAGACGGGAAACGCAATCCATTAGAACCGTGACCTTGCGCTCCGCCGAGCCCTTGAAGGCCAGGTTGCCGAGAGCACACGCCCTGCCTGCAGCGGTGATCAAAGAATCCGCCTTGCCGTGGAGGATGTCGACAAACACGCCCTGCGGCACCTCCCCCGCACACTCCAGGCTGGTATCCGCGCCCACCCGAAGCGGATCGCGGACCAGCCTTTCGATGCCCATTCTGGTAATGCCTAAAGGATAGGATTTGGAGATCCCATAGAAGCCTTCTTCTTCGAAGCTGCGCCCCGAATGCGCCTCAATAGCAGCTTTATACACCTGGAAGGCGGGCTCCCAATCCAGCGATCTTGATGATGTTACCAACGGACTCCGTCACCTGGAACGGCCCCCGGATGGGCTCCCATCCGTGGCTCACACCGATACCGCTTTCCAGGTCAAGGAAGGCCACAACGGCAGCATCTTCCAGCAACCCTTCGTTGCTGAACAGGCAGAGTTTCCGTTGCGCGGACAAGGAACCCGCTCCGCCACCCAGACAATTCATCTCTGAACCAACGGCATTCAGGAGGCTGTTCATGAGTGCCACAATTCTCTCGGATGATCTGTCCACGAATACCATCATGGTTTTCATATCTTTGTAGTCAGCAGCTCGAGACACAAGGATGGCATCAAAATCTGCACCTTCGTCGCTCAACTGAGGTATTGTGATCACAGTCACGGGTCTTGGCATTCCGACAAAGATCGTGCCCTGGCTGAACCTGCGACCACCGTAGATGATCGAAGGGAAAGTGCCACCAAATATCGGGACAAATGTGGTTTTCAAGATCAAGTTCAACTCAAAAAGCGGAAGCTGATCAGCGTCACAAGAGAGCACCAGAACCCCTTGGCAGTTCCCGCTGTTGGCGACCTCGTTCAAACGACGCTCGAAACCCACCAGAGTACCTGATGAATCCATTTCAGTACGCATGGCTTCGACTCCGTGAAATCCATTCATCTGCCCAGAGGAAAAGACGAACCCACATTGGGACCAGCAAAGCTTGCCCGAATGCTCACCCATGCGAGTGGCACCCATCTCCTGTGGGCTTGCCGCAAGAGGGGCCCCAGCCTTTTGGGTTGGGTACTGGCCACTAAAAAATATGACTCATGAATCGGGCTTGCGGTGAACAAAACACCGTATCGTTGCTCGGGGCGGGCAACCAGTCGAAGTACAGGGGTTACCTCATTAGGAAGCGATCAAAAAGCGACAAGGCGCTGACCTGGAAAGATTATCTGAACAAGTCCGATCAGTCAAAGGCTAAAAGACCACACTTGTGCCCTGGGGAACTCGAAACACCATATTTGACCGCAGATGATCACGAGGATCGGTACTCCCTGAAGTGGTACCTGAGCCTATAGTGCCCCCAAGATCGATGCTGCCCCATGGACATCCCTCCCAGCCATGACCATGGCTTCGTCCCGAATCGGACTCTGCCAACCAACAAGCGCTAGGTTCTGTCGACGCGCAACGTGAGAACTGCTAATGCGCCGGATCCCAGTGACAAAGCAAGGTTGACTGCGGTGCGTTACCCCCCTATAATGACCACGTGGTCATTTTGGCGGAGGATTATGGAAGCGGCCAGGGATACTTTTAAGAATCTAGACAGCAGCAAGCAGGAAAAGGTCCTGGATGCGGCCATTGATGAGTTTGCTGAGCACGGGTTCAATCTCGCCAGCATGAATCGCATGGTACAACGCTTGGGTATCGCTAAAGGGTCGTTATTTCAGTATTTCGGCAGCAAGGAAGGTTTATTTCGCTTTGTCTTCGATCACGCCGTCAACTTGGTACGGCGGTCGCTGCGCAAGGTGAAACAGGAAAGCGCTGATGGTGATTTCTTCGATCACATCCACCGGAGCCTCCTCGCCGGCATCGACTTCATCGACTCTCACCCTCGCGTCTACCAGATCTACCTAAAGATGCTTCTTCAGGAAAACTTCCCGCTGCGCGCCCAATTCCTGCAGCAGGTTCGTCTGTTTTCGGCGGACTACCTTACGCCCCTGGTGGAAGCTGGTATCGCTCGTGGTGATCTGCGCGAGGACTTCGAAATTTCCATGGTTGTTTTCTTTCTTGATGCGCTGCTGGACCGGTTCCTCCAGGCCTACTGCGTGTCATTTCTAGACGCCGGGGCCGGGTTCTATCAGGCATCCCCCCAACAGGTTGCAGCACCGTGCACACGAGTTCATTCGCATGCTGCGCCTCGGGCTGGGTTCACCGGTTTCTCAAGCAAGCATGCCTCTTCAAGGATAGTAACGAATTATGCTGGACTCTTACTGGTATGAGGATCTAGGGCTGGCATCGGTTCTTGACAAGGTGCAGAACGGCGAGCGGCTGAGCGTGGAAGACGGCGAGATGCTTTTTGCATGCCCCGACATCAACGCCATTGGCGCTCTGGCGCATGAAGTGCGGCGGCGGCGGCACGGCAACCGCACAACCTACGTGATGAACCAGCACATCAACTACTCCAACATCTGTGTCAACGGCTGCCGTTTCTGTGCTTTCGGCCGCCGTCAGGGGCAACCCCAGGCTTTCCAGCTGTCCCTCGAAGATGTGGCCGACAAGGTTCGGGAAAAACTCGATCAGCCGCTCACCGAAATCCACATCGTCGGTGGCTGCCATCCGGATTTGCCGTTTTCCTACTACGAAGAACTCTTGCGCACTGTCAAAACGCTGCGTCCCACGGCCACCATCAAGGCCTTCACCGCAGTGGAAATCGCCCATTTTGCCCGCCTGGAGCGCTGCACCACCCGGGAGGTCCTAGAGCGTCTCAAATCGGCCGGATCTGGAGATGCTCCCCGGCGGTGGCGCCGAGGTTTTCAGCTCGCGCGTCCGGCAGTTGCTATGCCCGGAAAAAGTCAGCGGCGACGAGTGGCTTCGCATCTGCCACGAAGCACACGAGTTGGGGATCAAAACCAACGCCACTATGCTCTATGGCCATGTCGAAACCCTACGCGAACGTCTCGAACACCTGGATGCCCTGCGGCGCGCGCAGGACGCTACGGGCGGGATGGTCTGTTTCATTCCGCTGCCCTTCCAGCCAGCCAACACCAAGGTGGAAGGCGTGGCACCCACCACCGGCGTCGAAGATCTTAAAACCATCGCCATCAGCCGCCTAATGCTGGACAACGTGCCACACATCAAGGCCTACTGGGTTATGCTCACCGTGAAGCTGGCCCAGGTAGCGCTTCATTTCGGTGCCGATGATTTGGATGGGACCGTGATTGAGGAAAAGATCGGCCATATGGCCGGGGCCCAGTCGGACCAGTCCTTGACCCGCATCGAACTGGAACGCATCATCCGGGAAGCGGGATTTGACCCGGTGGAACGCGATTGTTTTTTCCGTCCGCTGGCATGTGTCAGTCAAGGAGCTGCTCAAAAATGAGTGTGCCATTCCAGCTTGGTTTCTGTGTCGCGTTTCATTGCATTCAACACGATCTACCGTAGGTTGCGTTGAATGCAATGAAACGCAACGTCTGCAGATGAATTGACCCTCTCAGCAACAAGGGCTCCACCATTGATGGAAACAAGTTCGATTCTGGCCAAGATTGCTGACGGCGATCGGATCGCGGCCGATCAGGCCTGGGAACTCTACCAGCAAGCCGATTTCCACGACCTCGGACGCCTCGCTCACCACATCCGCATGCGCAGGCATCCTCAGCCGGTGGTTACCTATGTGGTGGACCGCAACATCAACTACTCCAACATTTGTGTGTGCGGGTGCCGGTTCTGTGCCTTTTTCCGCGCCCCCGGCCAGGACGGCGGGTATCTACTGAGCCGCGAAGAATTGGCGCAAAAAATCGAGGAAACCCTGGGGCTGGGCGGGACGCAAATCCTGATGCAAGGCGGTCACCATCCGGACTTGCCGCTGTCTTACTACGAAGACATGCTGCGCTTCGTAAAGAGCCGTTATCCCATTCACATCCATGCGTTTTCGCCACCGGAGATCGCTCATTTTGCCCGCCTGGAAGGCTGCGACACCGCCACAGTTATCACGCGGCTGCAGGCTGCCGGATTGGATTCGATCCCGGGCGGTGGTGCCGAAATCCTGGTGGACACCGTCCGCAAGCGGGTTTCGCCCAACAAGTGCTCAGCTGCGGAATGGCTCGAGGTTATGGAAGAAGCTCACCGGCAGGGGCTTCGCACCACCGCAACGATGATGTTCGGCCACGAGGAAGAACCCAAGCACCGTCTCG
Source organism: uncultured delta proteobacterium (assembly GCA_963828705.1). Lineage (GTDB taxonomy): Bacteria > Desulfobacterota > Syntrophobacteria > Syntrophobacterales > Syntrophobacteraceae > CAWDJT01. The sequence continues at coordinate 64,289 of CAWHGA010000040.1, read as the reverse complement.
ATCATCTGTTCGCCTTGCGCGATCTGCAGGATCGCACCGGCGGGTTCACGGCTTTCATCCCCTGGGCTTTTCAGCCGGACAACACCGCGATACCACGGCCCCCGGCCACCGCCGTCAGCTATCTGCGACTGCTGGCGCTATCTCGCATCGTTCTTGACAATTTCGACAACCTCCAGGCATCCTGGGTCACTATGGGGCCACGCGTAGCGCAATTGGCACTCTTTTTCGGCGCCAACGATTTCGGCTCCACCATGATCGAAGAAAATGTGGTGGCGGCGGCTGGCGTCCATTTTCGACTGTCCATTGAGGAGATCCGCCGGATTATTACCGCCGCAGGTTTCCGGCCGCAACAACGCACCATGGCCTATGAATGGGTGGCTGAGCGGGATGGCCATGGATTTACCACGGATAGCAGTACGGAGAAGATAGACGATGACAGCTGAAGCGGACAAACCCTTGCTGGTTCGCGGTGCCTGGGTGGTGCCGGTGAACGCCCCGCCCCTGGCCAATGGTGCGGTCCTGGTGATGACTGACCGGATTGCGGCCGTTGACACTTACCCTACTTTAGCCGGACAGATCACCCCCGAGACCAGGATCCTCGATTGTGGCGACGCCGCCATCAGTTCCGGCCCTGGTGAATGCCCACACTCACATGGAATTGACGTCTTTGCGCAGCCGCATACCCTTACCGCAGCCGGATTTCCCAACCTGGTTGCGGCAGATCTTGCCATTACGTGCGACCCTGACCCAAGAGCAGATTCACCATGGCTGGCGCGACGCCTGTCACCTGCTACTGCAAAGCGGCTCAGCGCTTTGCGGAGATGTGGCCAACCGGGTCTGGCCGGAGGCGGTACCCAAAGGCGAAGCCCTGCAAAGGCACACTTTTGTGGAGGTCATGGGGTTCGATCTAAGTTCGTTGGGGCCTGTCCTACAACCACTGGGTTGGAACGAATTTATCGGGGATACGCGAGGCCGCCCGGGTCTAAGCCTTGCGGCTCATGCCTGTTATTCCACTTCGGCGCCCCTGATTCGTGCCACCAAGGACTGGGATCGACGTTGGCAAGCACCCTTCGCCATTCACGTGGCAGAACACCCGGAAGAAATCCAATTCCTCCAAGACGGCACCGGATTCTGTCGAGATATCCTTCAGGAGCTTGGCCGGTGGGTGCCGGAGTGGCAGGCACCGGGTTTGTCTCCCGTGGCTTATCTGGACCGCCTTGGCGTGCTGGATGAAGCGTCTCTCCTGGTTCATGCCGTGCACCTGAGCGCGCGCGATTGGCAGATAGTGGCGGAGCGGCACTCTACCCTCTGTTTTTGCCCGCGCAGTAACGCTTTCTTGCAGGTCGGCCGGCCCGACATCGAAACCGCAGTCCGCCTGGGTATTCCGGCTGCGCTGGGAACCGACAGCCTGGCCAGCAATGCTGACCTCAACCTGTTCACCGAGGCGGCCTTTGTTCTGGATAACTTCCCCGGCGTACCCGCCGAAGCGGTGGTGCACATGGCCACGCTTGGCGGCGCACGCGCCTTGAATCGGCAGGTCGATTTCGGCAGCATCGAACCTGGCAAACGAGCGGCCCTGCTGACCGTTCAACTGCCGCCTCACACCAACCCCAAAGACCTGATGGCATCCGTGATTCAGCACGGTTCACAAGGAGCGTGGCAATGGGTCGTACCCCCTCACGGCGTTTGACCCTGGGCAAGATCGGCTTCGTTAATGTTCTGCCCATTTACTATCCGCTCGAAGCCGGAATTGTACCGCACCCATTTTCCATTGTGTCCGGTACCCCGGCCCAATTAAACGAATTGGCGGCCGCTGGAGGACTGGATGTGAGCGCCGTGTCCTCAGTGGAATACGCCCGCCACCCGGAACGCTACGTGCTGGTGCCGAACCTTTCCATCAGCAGTCGCGGCCCAGTGGGGAGCGTTTTGCTGCTGAGCCGAGTCCCCGTCGAAGAACTTAGCGGCCGCCCGGTACTGACCAGCGCCAAGTCGCATTCTTCGGCCCTGCTCCTGCGCATCCTTTTTACCCTGCGGCTCGGTATCACACCCGACTTCCGCACCGGCCATCCGGCTGAGGACCTGGCCCGGGGTGACGCTCCCCTGGCCATGCTCCTCATCGGTGATGAAGCATTGCGATTCCGCAACCATCCAGATTATCCTCACCGGTGGGACCTGGGCGAGGTTTGGCATGCCTGGATGGGGCTCCCCTTCGTGTTCGGCGTTTGGGTGATCCAGCGGGCCGCCCTGGAACTTCCCGATGAGATCCTGCAACCAGCCGTGGCCAGCCTGCTCGAAGCCAAGGCATGGGGGTGCGCTCACCCTGAGGAAATCTGCCTCCAGGCCATGCCCCACGAGCTGTTGGATTATGACGGGCTTCGGTCTTACTATCAGGGGTTGCGGTTTGACTTGGGTGAAGTGGAAGAGGCGGGCCTGCGATCATTCTTCCGATGTCTGACGGAGATTGGGGAGATCAGTGAGGTTCCGCCGGTCGAGTTCTACTCCCCCATGGCGCGGGTCGCCTAGGGGATTTGCTGCACAGGAGTCATCTTCATGAACGGCAAGGCATTACGACTAAAACGGCTGGTCGCGCCGCATGATGACCGCATCGTGATCCTGCCCATGGACCATGGCGTCAGCTGTGGGCCTATTGCCGGCCTGCTGCGCATGGACGAAGCCGTTCGAGTGGGCGCCTCCGGTGGTGCCGATGCCCTGGTTCTCCACAAGGGCATGCTGCGCTTTCTGGAAACGCTATCGCAACCACTTCCCGGCATCTTCCTGCACCTTTCCGCCAGCACCCAACTGGGACCGGCGTTTCATCACAAGGTACTGGTAGCAACCGTGGAAGAAGCCTTGCGGCGCGGCGCCGACGGGGTGTCGGTCCACGTCAACCTGGGCGATGATCATGAAGCTGAGATGCTGCGCGACTTGGGCGAGGTCGGAACGGCTTGCGCACTATGGCAGATGCCGCTCCTGGTGATGATCTACGTGCGCGGGGCACATACGCCCTCACCACAGCCCGACTTAGCCATAGCCCACGCAGCCAGAGTGGCCGCCGAACTCGGGGCGGACCTCATCAAGATCCCGGCCCCCGGTGATTTTGATAGTCTCGCCCGGATTGCCGCTGGCAGTCCCGTACCGGTGGTGGTGGCCGGCGGCAGCCGAGTGGAAAATGTCGAGGTGCTGCTGGAACTGGTGGAAGCGTCCTTGCAAGCCGGTGCCAAGGGCGTCGCCATCGGCCGCAACGTATTCCAGCATGAAAAACCGGAAAGCCTGCTGCGCGTCATTGCCGCCATGGTCCATCAGGGCTGGCCCGCCGGTCGCGCCGTTGAAGAACTGATGGCTTGCTGAACCCATAAGGAACGAAAAACCAACCATGAACAACGAACCCGTCACCTCACCGAATCAAGTCTGGCACTATGTAGTAGCGATCACCGGTGCCAGCGGCGCCCCCTATGCCCGGAGGTTGCTGCAGGCCCTCACCTCCCCGGACATCCAGATCCATTTGGTGGCTTCCAGTGCCGGGAAGATGGTCTACCAACTGGAAACCGGGGTTAACCTGGAGGAAGACCTGCCGTTGGGCGCCCTACTTTACGACGAGGCCGATTTCGCTGCCCCTTTTGCCAGCGGGTCGTTCCCCGTCGAAGGAATGGCCGTAGTACCCTGCACCATGGGCTCGCTGGCCGCCATCGCCCAGGGCTACTCGCGGAACCTCATCCACCGCGCCGCCGATGTCTGCCTCAAGGAACGCCGCCGTCTGGTCCTGGTGCCGCGGGAAATGCCGCTTAACCGCATCCATCTTAACAACATGCTGCAGGTCCTCGATGCCGGCGGTGTCATCCTGCCTCCCATGCCGGGCTTCTATCACCAGCCTCAATCGGTGGAGGACCTGGTGGATTTCGTTGTGGCCCGCATCCTCACGCACCTGGGTCTTGCCCAGGACCTCGTGCCACCATGGCTGGGGGCCGGGGAGTGAAACCTCAAGGCTCACTCGCTGGGTTCCGGCTTTCGATTCCAGCCTGGACTGCTGGATAGCACGGCGCTGCTCGCCGCCGTTGGCTTTATGGGATGGCGAAGGTAAAACACCATCACATGCGGCGTGAATCGTTTCTCTACGGCAATCCAGGCGCAAGAGCCTGCCGCTCTCAATGCTTGAACGCCCGCTGGCCGGTGAGCACCATCGTGACCCCGGCTTCGTTGCAGGCTTCGATCACTTCCCAGTCACGCATGGAACCGCCCGGCTGGACCACCGCCTTGATCCCCTGCCGGATGCCGACATCGATGCCGTCGCGGAATGGAAAGAAGGCATCGGACACCATCGCGGCGCCCTGCAGGCCGGCATTGGCCGCCTGGGTTTCGGCGTCGATGGCTTCCTTCTGGGAGCCGGGTCGTTCCTTCTTGTCGATGGCCAGCTCCAGATCTTTGTAAGGCATCCCGAAGCGGTCGAAACACAGTGCATCCGCATATTTCTGGTAGGCCTTGAACACTGCGATCTCGGCAACGCCAACCCGATCCTGTTCGCCGGTGCCAATCCCCACGGTGCAGCCGTCTTTAACATAAAGCACCGAATTGGATGTCACCCCTTGTTCCACGAACCAGCCAAAAAGAAGGTCATCCATCTCTTTGGCGGTGGGTGCTCGCTGAATACGGTAGGTCTTGCCCTGGTAGGTGGTTTCGGCCAGCTTCAGATCTTGCGGTCCGCGGACCGCGTTGAGCGGCGACTGCTGGACGATGATGCCGCCATCCATGAGGGATTTGAAATCCACGAATCGGTAGGGGAGGTGTTCGGCCAGCCGGTCGATGCGCGCCACCTGGATGATGCGCAGATTAGCCCGCTGTTTGAGAATATCCATGGTGCCCGCCTCGTAGTCAGGGGCCGCCACCACTTCCAGGTAGTTTTCCGCCACCTGCAGGGCGGTATCGCGATCCATAGGACGGTTGAGCACCAGGCAGCCGCCGAAAGCGGCGATGCGGTCAGCACGATTGGCGCGCCGGTAGGCTTCGCTCAGGCTGATGCCATAGGCTGCGCCGCAAGGGTTGTTGTGCTTGAGGATCACCGCTGCAGGCCGATCCATCAGATATTTCATGATGTTAAGACCGTTGTCCAGGTCCGTCAGGTTGGTCTTGCCGGGGTGTTTGCCTTCCTGGAGCATGTCCTCTTCGCAGATGGCGCTCACCAGCCCTTTGCCCGGATCGATAAATCGGCAACCCCCGAGGCTGAGGTGCCCGCCCACCAGCTCGTAGAGCGCGGCTTCCTGACCGGGATTCTCCCCGTAACGCAGGCCTTTCTCAATCAATTCGCCAGTCTTGGCATCGGGAAACTTCCAGGCGCGTTTGCGATAGACCAGTTCCTGATCGCCGAAACGAATCGTCATGGAGTCCGGGAAATGATCATCCATGATGGTCCGATACATCTTCTTGAGATCCTCCGCCATACTGCAACCTCCAAGAAAAAAGCCCGGATTCCTGCTGAACCCGGGCTTATGGTGAAAATGAATCCGACACGGTGACTAGAATTTGTAGCTGACGCTGACGCCGATTTTATGGGCATCGCCATCGGTGAAGGAGGAATTCAGGACACCCGAAAGCGCTTCCCTTGCTAACGCTGCCCTGCCATATAGGAACTCGTTGTTACGATCCTCAACCATCAGGTACGTGTAGGACAGATCCAGAGTCCATTTGTTCCAGTGGAACCCGACGCCGCTGCAGAACATATGACGATCGTTGGACGGCAACAGGTAGTCCACATACCGTTCAACGGTGGGTTCCTGATCGAATGCGTAGCCCAGTCGCAGATCCAGCCAATTCGTGGCCTTGAATTCGATACCGGTATTGATGCGCCACACGTCTTGATAGTCCTTGATGGCGCCGGACTTAGTCACAGGCACCCCTCCCGAAACGTAGATGGGGTTGCTGAAGTGTGAAACCGAGTTCAGGGAAGGAACTCCATTGTGTCCAAACCGTACCCACTTCCCAGGTCAGACGATCCATCAGCTTGAAGGTCGCGCCCAGAAAAAGTTCAGCGGGCAGCGTGACCCTACCGGAAACATCGGTATTGTTGAAGAAGGAAGCTGGCAAACGAGTGAAAGGTGATTTCGCGAATTCTACTTCGCCTTCAACGTGTTGCTTCACCTGACTTCGATAGGAAAATCCCAGGGACAACCAATCGAGCGCTTTGTAGTGCAAGGCAGCGTTCCATCCAAAACCCCAACTGTCACCTTTCAAACCTCTATCTATATCTAGCGCTTGCTGGGTAAATAGAGCCTCATTAACCTTGCTCCTTAGCTCCGTTCTGAACCACATGGCATCCAGACCGACGGCGACAGACAGTTTATCGGTGACCTTATACGCCACGGTCGGGTTGATGGTGACGGATTCAATGAAGGCTTTGTAGCTGTTGAAGCGACCCGCCCAATTTGGGTCGAATTCAACACCCAACCCGAACGGTGAAAAGATGCCAAGACCGAACCACAGGTCATCATTGTACTGGTATGTGACGTAAGTATGCGGGGGATAAAACACATTGTCTTCTGTTCTCGTTACTGAAGTTTCCACACCCGTACGGGAGCTATAGGTATGCACGGTCGTGGAGGGCACGATGAACGTAGCACCTGCCATGAACTGCATGCCAGGTAGCTGAGTAATGCCTGCAGGGTTGTAGAAAAGTGCCGAGGGATCGTCTGCACGTCCCACCATGGCGCCACCCAACGCATTGCCTCGAGCACTCGCCTCATACAGGGCAAAACCCGCGCCGAAGCTGGACTGCGCCACCGCCAATACCATCACTGCTGCCAGGAGCAGCACCCCGAACCTTGTCTTCCTCCTCATACCAGACACTCCTTTCTGTACACTCCGATGGGTTATGATCGAAACAGGAGGTTTCGCCCCGGATACTTCTGACCCCTGCATGGGGGACCTCCCTCAAGGAGCCCAGTGACTCCCATGTAAAACGCCGGTATTGTGGCTTGGCGCCAGACATGTAGCGCTGCGCCGTCACCTAATGACAATAATCTTAAAGGGACTGCGTATCTCAGTAACTACGGGAACTGTGATGACGGTGCGAACCGGCCAGTGGGATGAGACGCTACAAGTCACTAGAACGAGGAGGAAAAGGCCAGCTTAAAACATCTTTACACTCATTCCTGCTAGCAGATGAATCCTGATCAGTCAAGCATCTTTAGCGTCCCGCGGCCGTTTCAGAAACGCAGGGAAACGGTGGCCTGCGAATGCCTATCCAGACCAATTGACACCACCGGTTCGATTTGTCATAAGAAAAAAGGATTAGCCCCAGGCAAAGACCTCGGGCCAGGGGCATTTGGGCGATTCAATCGTGCGGCCGGGGAACCCTCCGTACCAGTGACCACTGCCTCCAGCACTCCACCAAGGAGATCCAACATGACTCAAACCTGGCAACCTTGTGCCGTGGCGACCCTGATCGGCAGTATGCCACATCGTGATCCTCAACAAGCCGTTGACCTGATCACGCGGAGACCTTGACGATATTCCCGTGTGGCCTCAGTTGCCGGCCCACGAAGATGAGCGGATGATGGTCCAATACCTGGAAGGACTTCCAGGGCTGCAAAAAGATGGCGATCAAAGCATTATCGCTACCGACGCGGCTGAATTTGACGCGGAATTGCTGGCCTTCTACCAGGAATGCATGGATGTTGAAACCGGGAGTCTGGATATCAAGGATTCTCGTTTTCAAATGGGGGAACTTACCGGTAGGACATTTCGTGTGTTCGTCCAAAGCCTGGGACAAACCCCGCAGACCGGACGCGCCGTCAAAGGCCAGGTGGTCGGCCCATTTACCTTGCTCACCGGCCTCACCGACGCGCACCGCAAGCTTCTCCTGTATGATGAGCGGATGTGCGAAGCCGTGGTCAGACACCTGGCGCTCAAAGCCCGCTGGCAGATCGAGCAGCTCAAATCCCTGGGTCAACCCGTGATTATTTTCCTGGATGAACCCGCCCTGGCCGGGTACGGTTCATCCAGCTACATTGGGGTATCAGCTGAACTCGTCGGAAACTTGCTTAAGGACGTGATCACAGCCATTCACCAGGCCGGCGCCCTGGCCGGCATTCATGTCTGCGCCAACACGGATTGGTCACTGGTGCTGAAATCCTCCGCTGACATCATCAATTTTGACGCCTATGGCTATCTTGATCGTTTCCTCCTATATCGGAATGACATAGTGGCTTTTCTTCAAAGCGGTCGAATCATTGCCTGGGGCCTGGTTCCCACCGCAGATCCCCAGGCAATCATCAATGAAACCGCATCAGATTTGGCGCAACGCTGGAATGATCAAGTGCAGACATTCGCCAACCCGGAACTCACCATTTCGCAGATCCTGACCCAGTCGATCTTCACTCCCAGTTGCGGCTGCGGATCTCTCAGCGTGGAACTGGCAGAGCGTGTGGTCAGAATGACCCGCGACTTAAGCACCCTGATGCGGAAGCAACTGGCTGACGCAATAAAACGCTGAACAAATCGAGGTTGATGGAAGACTGATCGATGATGATGGTGGGCTCAACTCGCGGCGGAGGTTATTGAGCACGTGCAGGAACCGCCAAAGCGCGGTAATATTAGTACCGACTGCCATAACGAACAGCACGCCGACCAGCAAGACATCCCGCAGCGCTGCGCTGCCGAGGAAGGCCAGGCCATGATTGACCAGGGGGTTGATGATGCCCGCGAGGCCGAGGAGAATGATCCGTTCACCCCGCTGGAAAAGGCCTACCAGACAAGGTTGCCCCAGCCCTTCGGCGCGGGCCCGCGTGTAGCTTACCATGAGCGACCCAAACAGGATCAGCAGAAGAATCAAAGAGAGCCAGGAGGAAGCCCGTCCTTGCTGGTAGAAGTAACACCAGATTCCCAGATAGATAACGAGTTCCGTATAACGATCCAGGACTGAATCGAGAAATGCTCCGTATTTCTTGGCTTCACCCAGCATCCGTGCGAGCGAACCATCCAGAGTGTCGAGCAGACCGGTGAGCAGTGTCAGGACCCCGCCCCACATGGTGTCAAAGGCAAACACGAACCCAGCCGTAAGGCTGACAACGAACCCCATAATGGTGATATGATTTGGCCTCAGTCGAAGCACTATCAGAACCGGCACCAGATAACGGTCCAACATCTGATAGTAGGAAGTCTCGATCGCTGTTCCCTTGAGCATAAAGGTCCTCTCATTCGCGCCGGATCAGCATTGCGCAGCCTTCTCCGGGGAGCTCACGCCCCGAACGCGGGAAGTACGATCTATCAACAGCTGCAATGTCCGGGTTGCCTTGCCATCCGCAATACCCCGCCGAGCGCTCCTTGGCCCCTCGCAGCGTGCCGATTCAACATATACCACAGGGTTTGGTTAGTGAAGTGTCTTTTTCGAAAAGGGAAGGCCGCAACGATGACCTGCTGATTGAGGAGGGAAACGCCGATACAAGCCGGATCTCGGTGAGTGGTGAGCGATCCCGCCTTGGCCAGCAGCGCTTGAAAGCTGTATCATGATGCCACGTAGGAAAGATTGATATCGGCTTGCTGACAAAAGTATTTGAAGCTGGTGAAGCTCTCCTCATCCAGATCTCGGCCACTGGGCTGACGGTCGGCGTAGATCACCCCGATGGGACGATCTTTGACCGCGATCGCCATTAAGAAGAACGGAGACTGCCCGATCAATCGGATAATCTCTGGAGTCAGGAGCCGCCGTACTTCAACCGCCAAATTATCGTCTGCCCACAACGGCTGGCGCTGAACCAGACAATAGCTGAAGATGTTGGCAGTCGGTGGAATCGCTTCCACCAAGAACTCCTTAATCAGGGTGTTGCTCTCCCAACCCAGGCCGAACTTGCCCCGCAACTGCCGCCGATCGGGGGTAAGCAGCGCAAACATCACCCGGTCCATACCCACACCTCGGAAAATCCCCTCCAGCAATATAGAAAACAACAGGTTGATATCTAGTTTCTTAGTGAGAAGCAAATTCGAAAGCTCATGGAGAATCTTGAACTGAAGCAGACGATCTGGCTCCGGAAAATGCGATCCCGGGTGATCCTCTTCTGCTTCCGGAACGTGTGCTTCGGGCGGCAGCGGAATCATCCGCCGAAATTTTCTTGTTCCACCGAAGTGTTCCACGATGTCTGCGGCCTCCTCGGCACTGGAATGAACCAGCTGGGTCACAGCTTCCACGGAGATCTTCATCTGTTCCGCCAAGTTGCCTATCAACCGTTTAACTTCTTTGGAGTCCCAGCCTCTTTCGGCATTGGCGGCCAACTTATGCCCAACAACGATGTGACTGGCCCGGGATTCGGGATTGCCGGTCCATTCCAGCGACGATTGAAGCAGTCTGCCCAGTTGCCACTCCTGCCCCAGCCGGGCAGTCAACTGTTCCAGGCGGAATCCCAGGACCTCACGCTCGGCCGCCGACTGGGTGTAGCCGGGTTTGAGCATGGCTTCTTCGAGTTGATCAGCCAGATCCCCGCCAAAACACCAGAAGGCGATGTGCCCTAGACGATAGAGCAACGCGGCGATGAAAATCTCCTCAGGAGATTCATCATGGAGAAAGGCGGCCAAGCGCTTGGCCTGCACGGCGGCATGAAAGGACCGAGCCATTTCCTGGTAGGCCCGTTCCCGTTGAGCACCTTTGAGCAGCGACTCGATTAGGACAAACGACAGGCACATGCTGCGAACGGTTTCGAAACCCAAGACCATGACCGCACGTGTGATAGTGCTGATGCTTTGTGAATGCGGATTGTAGTGGATGCTGTTGGCCATGCGCAGCATGCGGGCGGTCATGGAAGCATCCTGGAGAATACCTCGGGAAAGATCGGCCACCGAAGAGTAGTCTCGGATTACCACGTTAGTAACATATTCCGCGGTGCGCGCAAAAATGGGCATGTCCTGCTTGCTCAGGCGTCTGGTCCAAAGATCCAGGTTGTCCTCCCGCTTGTCCTCACTCACGGTTTCCTCCCCGCAACGATGACCGGCCCTGAATCCGGTATCATTTGACCACAACCATCCCAATTCCCACCCGCTGCAACATATCTATCGGCATATAAAGCATATATGGCAGAAGATATAATTCGAGATCAGTCCGCCACACCCTCTTAAGGACTCAATTTGCGGCCTCGACTCAAGACGCTGTCACAAAAATCACTATGTCGTCTGTCAGGTTACACCTTGACAGGGTTTGCCGTTCTCTTTAATATCCAGTGGTCTGATTGTTGAACAACCGGCTCCGGCAACCGTCTTGGCAGATGTGTGACAGGTTTCACGCCGCTGAACTGGACGCCGTTGCAAAGGGGCTCAAGTCTCCCCCCTGACCTCAGTATGTCACGAACCTCAGGCAGTAGGCCCGGTGACCCAGCCGGATTAATCCGTCGAGGGAACACCGGGGAATCCCCGGACGAGTCAAAACAAACCTGCACCCCGAAGAGCGAACCCATATGCAATCAAGTTTTCGTAACACAGATTTTGCCACCATGGAAGCCTTCGATGCGGCCGGTCAGTTCGACACCTCGGCCTGTTTTCAGTGCCGCAAATGCAGCGGCGGCTGCCCCGCCACCTTCGCCATGGATCTCCTCCCCGACCAGGTGGTGCGCCTGGTTTCGCTGGGTCAGCAGGAAACCGTGCTTAAATCCCGGACCATCTGGGTGTGCGCATCTTGCGAGACCTGTACCACCCGCTGTCCCAACGGGGTCAAGATCGCCGAACTGATCGACGGGCTGAAGGAACTGGCTATTCGCACCGGTGCTGCCATCGCTCAACCGCAGGTACGGGCGTTGCACGAAACCTTCCTTTTTGACGTGGCCATGCGCGGTCGGATTTTTGAAGGGGCGCTGCTGCCCATGTACTGGCTCCGCAGCGGTTCTGCCAAACGCATGATCGAGACCGGTTCCTGGAAAGATGAAATGCTGATGGGTTGGAACATGCTCAAAAGGGGTCGTTTGCCATTAGTCCCCAAGGGCATCAAGGGCAAGAGCGAAATTCGCGCCATCCTTAAACCTTCCAAGACGCAGGAATAACCATAATGAAAGTGACGTATTATCCGGGCTGTTCCCTGGAAGGGACCGCGCGCGATTACGCCGATTCCATTGCTGAGCTGTGCATGCTTCTGGGAATTGAGCTGGAAGAGGTCCCCGACTGGAATTGCTGCGGGGCCACCGCTGCTCATAGCATCAACCACCAAGCCAGCGTCGAACTGGCCGGGCGAAATCTTCGCGAAGCGGCCAAACTGGGTTCGCGCGACCTGTTGGTTCCCTGCCCGCTGTGCTTCAACCGCTTGAAAACCGCGGCCAAGACTCTTCAAGGGGAAGATCGCCGGCATTATCGGATCGAGCTGGACTCGGCCGTGCCTCGCATCTGGGACCTGGCCAACTTTATGGCCAGCGATGCGATCCTGTCGCAAATCACCGCCAAGGTCAAGACACCGCTCAAGGACCTGAAGGTGGTCTGTTACTACGGCTGCATGGCCAGCCGCCCACCCAAGATGACCGACGCCGCCGACTGCGAAAACCCGCAGAGCATGGACCGATTGATGAAGGCTCTCGGGGCCACGGTCCTTGCCTGGCCCTTTAAGACCGACTGTTGCGGAGCCAGCCTGGCGCTGTCAAGACCCGACATGGTGCACCAGATGGTGGGCAAACTCTATGACATGGCGGCACGGGTTGGTGCTCATGCCATCGTGGTGTCGTGCCAGATGTGCCATGCCAATTTGGATCTTTATCAGGACAAGATTGAAGCCACCTGGGGGAGGAAGTTCGGCCTTCCCATCCTGTATTTCAGTGAACTGGTCGGACTGGCGTGCCGGTTGCCGGGGGTAAAAGCAAACCTGGCGCGGCATTTCGTCGATCCTCTGCCGCTGCTGCGCGGACTCGGATTGCTGCGCCCGTAGCCGCTCAAGCGGCGATGGTCGATTCCGGTGGCAAGGTGGCACCAGCCTTGCCGGCTGCCACTTGATCAGGCAAGCGCGCAAGCTTCCAGTTTCCTGTGAGTGGTCCCGACGATAACGAAAGATTGAGGGTTTTATGCCAAAGCGGAAGAAAGCGGATCCACAGAGCCAAAAGATCGGAGCGGTTGCCGTGGTTGGGGGCGGGATTGCCGGGATCCAGAGCGCCCTGGACATCGCCAACTCCGGGTTCAAGGTCTATCTGGTGGAGGAACAACCGAGCGTGGGCGGCACCATGGCTCAGCTCGACAAAACCTTCCCCACCAATGACTGCTCCTCTTGTATGATGGGTCCAAAATTGGTGGAATTGGCCAGTCAACGCGACATCACCATTTTGACCAGAACCACGGTGGAAGGCATTGACGGCGAACCGGGAAATTTTTCCCTGACCGTCAAACGCAACCCGCGCTTTGTGTTCGAAGACCGCTGCACCGGTTGTGGCGAATGCGCCAAGGTCTGTCCCATCAATGTGCAGGCTGACTTCAATCTGGGCTTGAACCAACGACAGGCCATTTTTCGCCATTATCCTCAGGCCATTCCGTCCGCTTTTGCCATCGATAAACGCGGTGTGGCCCCGTGCAAACATGCGTGTCCGGCCGGCATCAGTGTCCAGGGTTATGTGGCTCTGATTGCTCAGGGACGCTACCAGGAAGCGCTCAACCTGATCAAGCAGAACAATCCGTTGCCGGCCATCTGTGGACGGGTGTGCAATCATCCCTGCGAAGCGGCCTGCAACCGTGGCCAGATCGATGAACCCATCGCCACCGAATACCTGCACCGTTTCGTGGCCGACCTGGACCTCCGCAATACCTCCCCCTACGTGCCCGACAAGAAGGAATCCAGAGGCAAGAAGGTGGCCGTCATCGGCGCCGGACCGGGGGGCTTGACCGCCGGTTACTACCTGGCCATCGAAGGCTACCAGGTGACTATCTTTGAAGCCATGGCCGAAGCGGGCGGATGGCTCCGCTACGGCATCCCCGAATATCGCCTCCCGCGAGATATCATCAAGGCTGAAATCGACATCATCGAGAAACTGGGTGTGGAAATCCGCTACGGCATGCGCCTGGGAATGGAAGTCAAGATCGAAGACCTCCGCAAGGACTACGATGCCCTTTTCATTGCGATTGGTACTCAGCGCAGCACCAAGCTGGGTATTCCCGGCGAAGATCTCCCCGGCGTGTTCTTCGGCGGCGACTTTCTAAAGGAGATCAACAGCGGCAAGACCGTGGATTTCGGCCAACGGGTGGCGGTGGTCGGCGGCGGCAATGTAGCCATGGACGTGGCTCGAACCAGCCTCCGCCAGGGTGCCAAAGAAGTGCATGTGCTCTACCGGCGCAGCCGCGAAGAGATGCCGGCCAACGAGGAAGAAATAGAGGAAGCCGAAGAAGAGGGTATCCATTTTCATTATCTGACCGCCCCTGTTGAGGCGCTGGCCGGGAGTTCCGGACGCATTGCCGAAGTTCGTTGCATCCGCATGGAACTGGGTGAACCCGATGCCAGCGGGCGTCGCCGCCCGGTCCCGGTTGTCGGGTCGGAGTACACCATGGCGGTGGACAGTCTCGTCAGCGCCATCGGGCTGGCCGCCGACCTGGACTTTTTTCGAACAGGAACCACAGAATCTTCGCCCCGGTGTCAACAAGTGGGGAACTCTGGAAGTAGACCCCGATCACCTTTGCCACTTCCGTGGACGGGGTTTTCGCCGGCGGGGACGTAGTTACCGGTGCAGCCACGGTGGTGGAAGCCATCAAGGCAGGGCGTCAGGCGGCTATTTCCATTGATCGTTTCCTCAGCGGCGAAGACATGAAAGCCGGCAGGGATGTGCAGCTTCAGCCCGTGGATCTGCCGCCGGGCGATTTCGTCAAGGAAGGCCGGGTGAAGATGCCCAGGCTGGCACCGGCAAAACGCAAACACACCTTTGAAGAAGTTCAGTTGGGATTCAGCGAAGCCCAGGCGCTGGCAGAAGCCAAACGCTGCCTCCAATGCGGCATTTGCAGCGAGTGTTACCGTTGCGTGGACGCGTGCATGGCCCGGGCTGTCGACCACGAACAGCAGCCCACCATTGAAGAGCTCCAGGTCGGTGCAGTGGTGTTCGCCCCCGGCTTCAAACCCTTCGATGCGCGCCTCAAACCGGAATACGGCTATGGGCTCTGGCCCAATGTCGTGACCAGCCTCGAATACGAACGCATTCTTTCTGCAGCCGGACCATTTGGCGGACACATCCAACGGATTTCCGACGCCAAGAAGCCCAACCGCATCGCCTGGATCCAATGCGTCGGATCGCGTGACAGCAGCATCGGCAACGATTACTGTTCGTCGGTTTGCTGTATGTACGCCACCAAACAGGCCATGATCACCAAGGAACACGAACACGACATAGAAACCACCATATTCTACATCGACATGCGCGCTCAAGGTAAAGGGTTCGACCGTTTCTATGAGCGGGCCAGGGATGAAACTGGAGTGCGCTATGTACGCTCGATGGTTTCCCGCGTGGTGCCAGTGCCGGAAACCGACACCTTGCGGCTTAGCTACGTGGATGCCGACAATCACATCAGTGAAGAAGAATTCGACCTGGTGGTCCTCTCCATAGGACTTTGCGCGCATCCGTCCACAGTGGAAACCGCTCAGCGGCTGGGTGTGCAGCTCGACGGTCACGGATTCTGCAGCACCGATCCCATGGACCTGGTGGCCACGTCGCAACCGGGTGTCTATGTGTGCGGTGTGGCACAAGGCCCCAAGGACATCCCCGACTCGGTACAGCAAGGAAGCAGCGCGGCCGGCTGTGCCACGGCACTGCTGGCTGAAGCCCGCGGTTCACAGATCACCCCGGCACCCCAATATCCAGAACGCGACGTGGTAGGACAGGCACCACGCATTGCGGTGTTCGTGTGCCATTGCGGCATCAACATCGCCGGCGTGGTCAACGTTGAAGAGGTGGCCGCCTACGCGCGTTCGCTTCCCGACGTGGCCTTTGCCACCAATTGCCTTTTTGCCTGCTCCACCGATCAGCAAAAAGAGATCAAAAGGGTCATCGAGGAACTCCAGATCAATCGAGTGATTGTCGCATCGTGTACGCCGCGCACCCACGAACCCCTGTTCCGCAGTACTCTGCGGGAAGCCGGTCTCAACCAGTATCTCTTTGAACTGGCCAATATTCGCGAACAGGATTCCTGGGTGCATCAAGGAGAGCCGGAGGCGGCCACCGACAAGGCCAAGGACCTGGTGCGGATGTCGGTGTCGCGAGCCCGTCTCCTGGAACCGCTGCACGATTTTGCCTACGAAGTGGTGCAGAAAGCCTTGGTGGTGGGCGGTGGCCTGGCGGGTCTTACCGCCGCGTTGTCTATCGCTGAACAGGGATTTCCAGCGGTGCTGGTGGAACGATCGGCCGAACTGGGCGGCAATGCGCGGACTCTGCACTACACCGAGGAAGGCGCCAATCCGGCAGCCTATCTACAGAGACCTGATCGAAAAGGTGGAAGCCAACCCGCTCATCACCGTGCAGAAAAACACGGAAGTTCAGGCCAGCACGGGCAGTTGCGGCAACTTCACCACCACCCTGGCCATGGACGGGAGTCCAGCAGGAACTGTCCCACGGGGTGATGATCATCGCCACCGGCGGGGAAGAATACAAACCCAACGAATACTTGTACGGCCAGGACCCGCGCGTGGTGACCCAGAAGGAATTTGAACAAATGCTGGTGAACCACCCCGACCAGGCCCGCAAGCTCCGGCGGGTGGTTATGATTCAGTGCGTGGGATCGCGTGAACCGGACAACTCCTATTGTAGCCGCGTTTGTTGTACGTCGGCGGTGAAAAACAGCCTGAAGCTCAAGGAACTCAATCCGCAGGCCCAGATATCAGTGCTCTACCGTGATATCCGGACGTTCGCCATGAAGGAGCTCTATTATCAGGAAGCACGTCGCCAGGGGGTCCGCTTCTTCCGCTTCGAATACGAACAGAAACCGACTGTGGAAGCGACCGATTATCAATTGCGGGTGGCGCTGCACGACGCCAACTTGCAACTGCCGATCCAGTTCGACACCGATTTGCTGGTCTTAAGCGCGGCCATCCGGCCGAAAATGGAAGCCAAGACGCTCTCTGAAACCCTGAGGCTGCCCCTGGACCAGGACGGCTTTTTCATGGAGGCGCACCTCAAGCTGCGGCCTTTGGATTTCCCGACTGCCGGCATATTCCTTTGTGGGCTGGCTCAGGGCCCCAAATTCGCCAACGAAGCGATCGCCCAGGCGCGTGGCGCTGTTTCCCGTGCGGTGACTATCCTCTCGCGCAAGGTGATGGTGGCCACTGGGGTAATCAATCAGGTCAACCCGCTGCTCTGCCGCGCTTGCGGTGAGTGTGAAAAGACCTGTAAGTTCTCAGCCATCAAGGTCCAGGACGTGGAGGAAGGCAAGCGGCGGGCCGTGGTCAATCAGGCTCTGTGTACCGGTTGTGGCGCCTGCAACGTTGCCTGCCCCACGGGAGCCGCATCGCTGGCTCATTTCCGCGATCAACAGGTCAACGCCATCATCGAGGCGTTGGGATAAACAAACTTACTACGAAACCACCATTGGCGTGTCGCATGACAACTTGAGTGATCAGCGTGTTTTACGGTTTCTTAGGCAATGAAAACTTCTTGATTAGGAAAGGCCATGTCGCAGAATCGAGAACCCAAGATCTTAGCCTTCGTGTGTAACTGGTGCGCCTATGCGGGCGCCGACCTGGCGGGTGTGGCGCGTATGCAGTACCCACCCAATGTGCGGCTGATCCGGCTCATGTGTTCCGGACGGGTGAATCATGGCTTCATACTCAATGCCTTCCGCGCCGGCATGGACGGCGTGATGGTATCCGGGTGACACATCGGCGACTGCAATTACCTGGAAGGTAATGTTAAGTGTCAGAAAGTCGTCGATGAAACCCTGCAGATCTTGAGGTTGCTTGGAATTGACGAGCGGCGATTGCATCTGAAATGGGTTTCGGCTTCCGAAGGGAATATTTTTGCCGAAGAAATCCGCTCCTTCACGCAGCTCCTTCGGGACCTGGGAGGGCCTGCCATTGCTGGGTTGCCGCCTAGGGAGGCAGCCCCCGCGCCAGCTGCTACTGCGATGGAACTCCGTAAAACGGCCAGCGCTTGATGGGATGAGATATGTTGCTCACGCAGAAACAAGTTGACTACTGCATGGAATGCGGGGTGTGCACCGGAAGTTGTCCGGTTAACCGGGTGAACTCGGCGTTTTCGCCCCGTCAGATGATCAAACAGGCCATCATGGACTGCGACGAATCGCTGCTAACTCGCCGCGAATTGTGGTCGTGCCTTACCTGCGCACGCTGCAGCACGCCGTTGCCCGGTGCAGATTGATTTTCCTGAGGTGGTTAGAGCCTACCGCGGCGAAGCTCGCAAGATTGGCAATCGCCCCTTGGCCAGCCATCACGGGGTGCTCCAGGCGATTGCCGGACTCCAGGCCGGTGAAGTCAAGCAGCAGCGTACCGCCTGGACCCAGGATGTGGGCACCATTCGCAACAGCGGCGACACCTTCTATTTCGTCGGATGCCTGCCCTATTTCAATGTGGTCTTTGGTTATCTGGGGCTCACGCCGGTGTCCACCGCCCAAAACATCCTGCGAATCCTCAACAAGATGGGCATCGAGCCGGTGGTCAGCAACGATGAACGGTGCTGCGGGCACGATGCGATGTGGAGTGGGGATGAAGCCACCTTTCAGAAGCTGGCCCAGTGGAACGTGGAAGTCATCAAGGCGGCCGGGGCCAAGCGAGTGATCTTCAGCTGCCCGGAAGGATACACCACTTTTCGCAAGCATTATCCCAAGGTGGTGGGTGATCTGCCCTTCGAAGTGCTGCACATCACTGAATTTCTCGCGCAGGAACTGCCCAAGGCCGGATTGAGCTTGGAGGCGCACAGCGACGGGCCGGTAAGCTACCACGACCCGTGCAAACTGGGACGTTGGGCCGGGATCTACGACCCGCCCAGGGAAGTATTGCAGCTCATTCCGGAACTGCATCTGGTGGAAATGCCGCGCAATCGGGAGAACTCCATGTGCTGCGGCACCAGCGCCTGGATGGAATGTTCCAACTGTTCCAAGGCCATGCAAACGGAACGGCTCCAGGAAGCCATTCAGACCGGGGCGCAGACACTGATCACCGCCTGCCCCAAGTGCCAGATCCACCTGACCTGCGCCAAGAGTAACACCGATCTCGACATCGATATTGTCGATTTGTACAGCTTTCTGGCCCAATCCATGAAGTGATTGAGGAGACCGCACCTGTGAATAGGGATGTACTGGTTATAGGTGGTGGCATAGCGGGCATTCAGGCTTCTCTGGATCTTGCTGAGATGGGGTTCAAGGTGCATATGGTGGAGCGGTTGCCCAGCATTGGCGGCAAAATGGCGCAGCTGGACAAGACCTTCCCCACCAATGATTGCGCCCTTTGAATTCTCGCGCCGAAACTGATGGATGTCGGTCGACATCCCAATATTGAGCTGCTGGCTTATTCTGAAGTCGAAAAGGTCGAAGGCCAGCTTGGCGATTTCCGCGTCACCGTGCGACGCAAAGCCCGCTACGTGGACGAAAGCAAGTGTACCGGCTGCGGTGCCTGTGCCGAGAAATGCCCGACCAGCACCACTGACGAATACAACCTGGGGTTTGCCAAGGCCAAGGCCATCTTCCGCTACTTTGCTCAGGGCATCCCGTCGGCTTACACCATCAACCCCAATCACTGTCGTCAGTTTCAGGGCAAGAAATGCGGGGTGTGCGCCAAGGTGTGCCAGGCCGGAGCCATCGATTACAAGCAGCAGGAACGCACTGGTGGAAGTCCAGGTGGGAGCCATCATTGTCGCCACCGGCTATGATCTCTTCGACGCCACCCGCATTCCCGAATACGGTTACGGCCGCATTCGCAATGTGGTGACCGCACTCGAATTCGAACGCTTCCTGTCCGCCAGCGGCCCAACCCACGGCCATGTCTATCGTCCGTCCGACATGGATCTCAAGGACCAGCTCCCGGAACTGGAAAAGCAGCATCAGAAGGCGGCCAAGGTCCTCGAAGCCGCTGGAGAAAAAATTCGAGCAGAACTCCGACACTTTCTTGTCGCCGCTACCAATCGGGTGACTTGCAGGGCAAGGAATACGACGACTGGGCCAAGCAGATCGATGTGTGCCGGGAACTAACCGACAAGCTCCAGGAGCTTAGGGAGAAGGTGGACCAGATTAGCGGCGCCAAGCGTCTGGCCTTCATCCAGTGCGTCGGCTCGCGCGACATTCGCTTCAATCGCCACTGCTCCGGTTTCTGCTGCATGCACGCCATCAAGGAAGCCATCATCGCCCACGAACACGAAACAGAAACCAAGGTGACCGTGTTCGGCATGGATATTCGCGCGGTCGGCAAAGGTTTTGAAGAATACCGCAACCGTGGCGCGCGTGAGGCGCACATCGAATACATCCGCAGCCGGGTGGCGGAAATCACCGAAGCTCCCGACGCCAGCCCGGTGCTCTGGTATGAAGACACCAAGCGTCAGGAAACCGTTCAGTCTCCAGTGGACCTGGTGATCCTGGCCACCGCTTGCGAACCCAGCCACGGCTCCAGGGAGATGACCCAATTGGTGGGGATCGAAACCAACGACTTCGGTTTTGTTAGGACCGACCCTTACCAGCCGCTGGACACGACCCGGTCCGGTGTCTTCGTCTGTGGATGTGCTCACGGCCCCCAGGACATTCCCGAATCGGTGGCTCAAGCCAGCAGCACTGCGGCCCGTGTGGCGCAGATCCTGAGTGCTGACCGTGCGCAAGGCAGCCACAGGCTGAGCGCGAAAGGAAGGCAAACCGTGGAAGAAATCAGAATCGGCGTTTTCGTCTGCCACTGTGGGACCAACATCGCCGGCCATCTGGATGTCAAGGCCGTTGCCGAATATGCGGCAACTCTGCCCCGCGTGGTGTACACCAAGGACAACCTGTACACCTGCTCGGAAGCAGGCATCGGTGAAATCAAGAACGCCATCAAGGACCAGCAGCTCAACCGGGTGGTGGTGGCCTCCTGCTCGCCGCGCACTCACCAGCCGCTGTTCCAGAGCGCCTGTGCCGAAGCCGGCCTGAACCCCTATCTGTTCGAAATGGTCAACATCCGCGACCAGTGTTCCTGGGTGCACATGCAGGAGCGGCAGAATGCCACCGACAAGGCCAAGGACCTGGTGCGCATGGGCGTGGCCAAGGCCACCTTCCTGGAACCGCAACAGGATATCGAAGGCTCCATCACCCGCCGGGCCCTGGTGATCGGCGGCGGTCTGGCCGGGCTTTCGGCAGCCGAAGCTTTCGCCGACATGGGTATTGACACCGTCCTGGTCGAACAGGAAGCCGCAGCTCGGCGGCATGCTCCAGCGCCTCAATCAGCTGGCCCCCACCGGCACAAGGCTGCCGATCAGATCCAGGCGCTCATCGAAGCCGTAACTGCCAAGGCCAACGTCAAGGTGTATCTGAACTGCGGAAGTGGTCGGTTTCGGCGGCTACATCGGCAACTACGACATCACCATCCGCCAGACGGACGGCAATCAGACCATTGAAAACGTCGGCTGCGTGGTGGTGGCCACCGGCGCGGTCCCCCTGGAACCCACCGGGATGTACGGCTACGACGGTCAGCAGGGTGATCACCCAGATCCAACTGGAGGAACGCCTCCGTCAAGGCAGCGTGGCTGCTGAGCCAGGTGGTCATGATCCAGTGCGTCGGGCGCACGCTGCGAAGAACGCGAATACTGTTCCCGGATTTGCTGCCTGACCGCAGTCAAAAACGCCATGATCCTCAAGGAACAAAACCCCGACGCTCATGTGACCATCCTCTATCGCGACATGCAGATGTACGGGGCGGAAAAGGAACAGATGCTGTGGGACGCCCGCGGCCTGGAAGTCCGCTTCGATCTCTATGACCCGCAGCAGCCCCCGGAAGTGACCGATGCTGCGCGTGCGCTACTATCAGCCGCTTGACCGGCATTAATCGCGAAACTGGTTGTGACCTGGTGGTGCTTTCCACCCCGCTGGTGTCGCGTCCAGACACCGCTGCGCTCGCCCAGATGATGCGCCTCCCCATTGACGCCAACGGCTTTTTCATGGAAGCCCACGCCAAGCTGCGGCCGCTGGATTTTGCCACCGACGGCATCTTTCTGGCCGGTTCAGCGCGCTATCCGGCCACCACCACCGAAGCCCGTTCCCAGGGACTCGGTGCGGCGTCCCGAGCGGCTACCGTGCTGTTCAAGGAAAAGCTGGTCATCAGCGGCATCGTGGCCGAAATCAACGAAGCCACTTGCGTGGGCTGCCAGGGTTGCCTGGAAATGTGCCCCTTTGGAGCCATTACTTACTTGCCGGAAAAGCAAATCTGTAAAGTGAACACTATCTTGTGCAAAGGCTGCGGCAACTGCGCTGCCACCTGTCCATCGCAGAGTGCCCAGCTCAAGGGTTTCAAACCCAAACAGCTGTTGTCCCAGATCCGGGCCGTGGCTTTTTGACTAGAGCTACACGTCCACAGAATGAAGTGACCAACAAATGAACCGTCACCCCGGCGCAGGCCGGGGTCCAGGAAGTATTAAGAAGCCTGGATTCCGGCTTCCGCCGGAATGACCAACGTAGCATTTCGGAGTATGAAATTTCCAGGTTGGCAGCCCGAGAAAGCCTGCCCCAGATAGAAGCCATAAGTGCCCGACCTGTTTTGCGACAGGCACTAAACCACAAGTTATGAGAACCAAACCGGGAGAGGATCTTCATGACCCATACCGATTTTGAACCCAAGATTGTCTGTTTTCTTTGTACCTGGTGAGCATACGCTGCTGCTGACCTGGCTGGGGTCAGTCGTTTGCAGTACCCGACCAATGTGCGCATGGTCCGGGTGATGTGTTCGGCCAGTGTATCCCCGCACCACCTTCTCCGCGCTTTTCAACAGGGCGTCGACGGCGTTTTTGTCGGTGGCTGACACCTCGGAGACTGCCATTACCTGTATGGTAATTACTCGACCGATAAGAGAGTGCGATTCCTGAAGCAACTACTGTCCTTCAGCGGTATCGAGGCGGATCGCCTTCGAGTGAAGTGGATTTCTTCTGCTGAAGGGCCCAAGTTTGCCGATGAGATCAAGGATTTTGTGGCTACCCTCAAATCCCTGGGACCGTCACCATTGCGACGACCCGGCAGCAGGCGATCAAGCCGCCTAGCGCCCTGGGTCAGTCAGTGATGACAAAGTCTGCATAAGGCGAATGGAGACGATGAAAGAACAAGTTGTTAAGCTGGTTAAGAAGCTTCTGAAAGACAAGAAGATCCAGGGATTTCTGGGGTTGCGTGAAGATAACGGCAATGTGCGCCCCTATTTGTTCAAGAAAGCGGATGAGCTGGCAGATTTGTCCCTGGGCGACAAGCACAAACCCGGGGATGCTCGCTATCCCTTGAACATGACCCTGATCCGACTGGCCCAGGCCTACCCCGACGCCACCTTTGGTGTGCTGGTGCGCGGTTGCGATGCACGCGGCCTGATTGAACTGTTCAAATGGAAGCAGTTGCAACCGGAGAAAGTCGTCCCGGTGGGTTTCGCCTGTCCGGCAGAACTGGCTCTGGCCTGCGAATGCCGCCAACCCTACCCTGATGACTGCCAGGTGGGTAAAAAACAGAAAGGCATTGACACTGCGGCTTCAGTCAAGAACGTCGACGACATGGCCACCGATGCCCGGTTCCGTCACTGGATGGACCACTTCGAACGCTGCGTGAAATGCTATGGCTGCCGCAACGTTTGCCCCATGTGCTTTTGCAAGGAGTGCGCTCTGGAAGAAACCGATCTGGTGCAAACCGCCATCCTGCCCGCGGAGAACCCCATTTTCCATCTGACCCGCGCGGTTCATATGGCAGGCCGCTGCATTGACTGCGGGCTGTGCGAGGAAGCCTGTCCGGCAGACATCCCGCTGCGCGCCCTCTACAAGAAAGTGGCCGATATTCTTGCTGCTGACACCGGTTACCGCCCCGGCTTCCAGCCAGACCAAAAATCCCCGTTTAACCTCATCGAAACCCCCAGCACCGCCGAGTAAGGGGTTGCTATTCCCCTTGTCCTACCCAGCCGGCGAAACGCAAGTTCCGCCGGCTGGCAACAGAACTCATCCTGCCAGTGACCAGAACCATCGCCATGCGCAGTCAAGATTGTGGCGCTCACTTCATGTGGGATGCGCCAGATGACATTTCCCGCTACCTGAAGCGGTTATTGTGCGCTATAGTAATCTGACATTGCACCCATTGTGCGGCCTTGGGTCTGGTACCGGAATGCAATCACCCGCATAGGACCGATCCCGCTTGGCTCACCCCGGCAAAGGAATTGAAGCCTGCATGCTATTGGAGCGCCTATGAATCAGATGTCCCTTGCCATGCGCTTGGCCCAATTGACGGGCGATCTGCCACCCATGCCGCATATTGCTCGCCTGGTAGTGGACAAGGTGGCTGACCCAAAAGCTTCCGCCAAAGACATCCAGGAGATCATCGCCCAGGATCAGGCGCTTTCCGCCAGAGTGCTGAAAATGGCTAATTCCGCCTACTATGGCGTCTCTCGCTCCATCACATCGCTCACCAACGCCATCAGTGCGGTTGGGTTCAATGCCATCAAATCCATGGTGGTATCCTCGGTAGTCCGAGATCTGTTCAAATCCTTCGGATTGACGGAACAGCTATTGTGGGAGCATTCCCTGGGATGCGCCTTTATCGCCCGAAGAATCGCTCGGGAGGTCCGCTTCCCCAAGGTCGAGGAGTCCTTCCTGGCGGGGTTACTTCACGATATCGGCAAGGTGATCATGTACGTGAAGCTGCCCCAGCAGATGACGGCCATCATCCAAAGGGTTTACAACAACCCTGGGGCAACCTTCATCCAGGGAGAACGGTCCCTCTTGGGCTTTGACCATGCCCAGGTGGGTCAATTGGTGGCGCGCAAATGGAATTTTGCCGAGGAAATCGAAGAAGCGATCGGGTTCCATCATCAGCCGGAGTCGGCCAGGCGACTCCCACAGCTTACCATGATCGTCAACCTGGCCAACGGCATGTGTCACAATCTGCAGATTGGCATCACCAAGAACCCGGATTTGGATGTGGCGGCGTTCCCAACGGCCACGGCCCTAAAATTGCCTCGGAGCACGGTCGAGGAACTGCTGCACGAGATTGAAACCACCTTCGGTGCTGAGAAGACCCATTATATGGCCTGACCTGATCACAGTCAGCGTTACCGTTTTCAGCCTTCGACACTGCCCAATTCACCCCCGAGCGTGTACTTTCCCAGATACCCCCGCGGCGTCACCATCCACCCATCCCAGATGTAGGTCTGGCTGTTTCCGACAATGACCATGGATTGCATGTCCACTTCCGCCACCGGCACTTCACCGAGGGTGGTGATCGCATGCCACTGGCCGTCCCGCATGGCGCGCCGCACGATGCCCACGGGGGTGGTCGCGGCCCGATATTGCAGGAGCAGATCCAAAGCTCGTTGCAGCCCGTGCGGACGGGTTTTGCTGCGTGGATTGTAGATGGCCAGCACGAAATCGGCCATGCCCACGGCGGTCAGCCGCTTCT
Source organism: uncultured delta proteobacterium (assembly GCA_963828705.1). Classification (GTDB taxonomy): domain Bacteria; phylum Desulfobacterota; class Syntrophobacteria; order Syntrophobacterales; family Syntrophobacteraceae; genus CAWDJT01. The sequence goes on along the minus strand of CAWHGA010000040.1, from coordinate 38,783 downwards.
CGATAAGTTCCCAGGGAGTGAGGTGATCACTCAGGCTCACCGCGGCAAAATCGTGCATCAGCGGTGCCCCCAGCGTCGCGGCCGCGGCGTTGAAGGCCGGGACACCGGGAACGACATCGACCCAAAGATCGACCGGTTCACTCGAAGCCCCCACAGCAGGTTCGCCGCAGTTCACCAGCCCAGGTGCTGTTGTCACCACCCGGGCAACTCGCAGCTTTCGTTCCCGGCACAGGTCCAGCACCAGCCCGGCCATGCCGTAGATCCCGGAATCACCACTGGAAACCAGAGCCACTCGCCGGCCCGCCAGGGCGCAATCGATGGCGGTGCTGCAGCGTTCGATTTCCTTGCGCATGCCGCTGGCCAGCAACTCCTTGCCTCGGGTGAGGTCCTCGATGAGATCCAGATAGACCTTGTAGCCCACCAGCACATCGGCGCTGGTCAAAGCTTCCAGGGCTGCCGGCACCAGGTAGCGGAGAAACCCGGGGCCAAGGCTGACGATGGTCAATCGACCCGAGCCACCGCCACGGTTGCGTTGGCTGTCTTGTGTTTCGGGATGAGGAGCCGACTCGACCCCTGATCCGCCGCACTCAGAAGAGCTGCCGCTTCGCATACGCTTGCCACTCCAATATGGTGTTCCACCGTCGCCGATGGATGGGGAACGTTAATCATTTCCAGTTGATCGCGCCGATAGAAGCGCACCGGCCGTTGAAGTATTCGCGCGGCTTCGAGCAAACCAGGTTCGTCTGCCTTCAAGTCGATGCTGGCCAGATTCTGGATGGCATCAAGTGCCAGGGCGGAATCCGCGAACACCTGCCGAATCAGCGCCAGGATCTCGTCCGCATTTGTCCCCCGGTTACACCCCACGCCCACCACCAGGTTGCGCCGGCGCAGCACCAGGCAGCCCGCAGACGCAGGTGGAAGGCGTTCTGAAACCCAGATGCCCGGCCGCTCGCTGGAGGCATTCGCCCTGATTCAAGTCTTCGGAAGTCAGCCATTCGACTCCGTTGTTTTCCCTTAGGTGGGGTGCCAGTCGCAGGTCCGGATCATAGACCCAGAGACTCTCCCCTTCCAGTAGCGCGCATGCCAATCGCGCCAACATTGCCGGGTTTTGCACTTCCAACCCGGCTTCCCGAGCGATGAGGTCTAGAGCTGGTTGGTTTTGCACATCGGAGGCGGTGGTGATCACTGCCTGCCCGCCGGTGATGGCAGCAATGTCTCGAGCAAGCTGGTTGGCCCCGCCAAGGTGGCCCTGACACCAGACTGATGGCGAACTGACCGCGTTCGTCCAGCACTACCACCGCCGGGTCAACGGTCTTGTGACGCAGCAACGGCGCCAGGTGGCGCACCACAATGCCGGTTGCCATGATGCAAATGAGCGCCCGGCACTCCCTCCACAGTTCATGAAACACATCCGCCAGCCGCTCAAACCCTCGCGCCCCCATGGCCAGAGCAAACCGATGGCGCAACGGCACATAGCAGACGCTCTCAGGAAGCCGCGCCTGGATCTGCAAAGCCAGTCTCACCCCGTGGCGGGTCAGGGCGACAACGGCAACCCTGGGTTGGCGGGTTGCATCCTGGTCAGTCACTGGTCGGTACCGTCCCAAGGCCACGGTAGCCGTGCTGGAAGGCTTCGTGATAGAGCTGCGAGCGCTTATCACCAGCCGCATCGCGGGCTCCGAACACGGCCCCCACCAGGATCAGGGCCTGACGGGTAATCCCGGCTGCCTGCACTCGTTCCGCAATATCTTGGATGGTTCCGGTCACCAGCCTTTGATCGGGCCAACCGATGCGATAGGCCACCACCACCGGCGTGTCGGAAGGATAGGCGGGCTGCAGTTCCATGACCACATCGGCCAGGTTCTGAACGCTCAGGTAGATGACCAGGGTCGCCTGATGCTGGGCCAAAAGACGGAGCTGCTCATTTTCAGGAACCGGCGTGCGGCCGCCCAACCGTGTGAGGATCACTGTCTGCGACACTTCGGGCAGGGTCAGTTCCTGTTTCAGGACGGCAGCGGCAGCAAAGGCCGCCGAGATCCCCGGCACCACTTCATAGGGGATGCCTTCCAGGTCCAGAAGCACCATCTGTTCGTGGATGGCACCATAGAGGGCCGGATCGCCGGTGTGCAGGCGCACCACGCGGAGTTCCCGGCGGTAGCCATCGGCCAGCAGAGCATGCGTCTGGTCCAAGGTGAGCCCCGCGCTGCTGAATTTTTCCGCCGTCGGTGTGCAGTAGCAGAGCAGGGTCTCAGGAACCAGCGACCCCGCGTAGACGACCCGATCCGCCACCTGCAACAGGCGCTGGCCCTTGACCGTAATCAATTCCGGGTCCCCGGGCCCGGCCCCAACAAAATGGATAGGATGTTTCATGATTCACCACGGATATCACTGAGACCAACAAAGAAGCAACCTGTTAGGCACTATGTCCTCTGCGTCTCTGTGCCAACCCATTCAGAGTCAAATCTTCAACACGCTCACAATGAACACCGGATTGAGTGCTTCCAAACGCAACATATCACCGATCGGCACCGAACGGTTTACCTGCAGTTCGGTCACACTGCAATCCCAGCCATGTCGTCGCCAGAAGCCCAGAACCTCGGTCAGGGTTTCCAGGGTAACCAAGCTCTGCACCACGCGTCCCTGAGGGCGTAAGCGCGACACCACTTGGTCCAAAATCGCCGGCAACTCGCCGCCACTTCCCCCAATAAAGACCCGATCAGGATCGGCGAGTTCCCGGAGCACAGCAGGCGCCGCACCTTGGATTGCCATCAGGTCACCGCAACCCAACCGCTGGATGTTCTTCTGAAGCTGCTGGAAGCGCTCGGGGTCCTTTTCCACCGCAACCACCTGCTGCAGCTTGGTGAGGCGCGCCGCTTCAATGGCCACCGAACCACTGCCAGATCCAATGTCCCACAACACCAGCCCGGGATGAAGCTGAAGATTGGCCAGCACCACAGCACGGACTTCCATTTTGGTGATGAGCCCCGCCTGGTGCAGGAACCTGTCATCGGGCAACCCCAGGACGGGAGCATAGTGATTCTCAGCGCCACAAGATGATCGCACCGCCGCCGAGACACCACTTTCCTCCGGAAAGACAGCAACCACGTTGAGTGGCGAGAAACACATAGTCCTGGCCTCGTCCACGCCAACAACCCGGACCAACTCATCGCTATTCCCAAGGTTTTCACCCACAACCAGGGAACAGCCAGCGATGCCGGCATCGCTCAGGGCTTGCGCGATCCAGGCGGGCGAATGCTGAGGGTCGGTCAGGATGGCCACCTTGCTCCCGGTCCGGACTGCCTCCAACCACTGGCTGCCGGATCGGCCATGCAGACTGAGCACCTGCACGTCTTCCCATGGTTCCGCAATCCGCACCAGAAGTGCCTGCACCGCGGTAACGTTGGGAAAAACCACCAGCCGCTCCAGATCGAGACGTTGCCGAAGGCGCCTTCCCACGCCGAAAAACAGAGGGTCACCCGACGCCAAGACCAGCACCCGCTTTTCCGCGGACAGCTCCACAGCTCTATCCAGGACGGGGTCCATGGCGGCCTGGTAGCTGATCTTGATTCCAGGGTGGTCAGTGAACCATTCCAGAACCCTCCGCGCACCCACCAGCACCTCCGCCTGGGAGATCCACCGCTCGGTTTGCGCCGTGATATCGCTTCGAGCCATTCCGACTCCGGCCAGGACCACCAAAGGCGGCCGCCAGGTCGAAGGGTCGTGACGAGGTATTTGGACAATTTCTCTCAGTGGGTCACTCCTTCTGAACCGTTGCAGCGTCATGCAGACGGTCGTGTTTCCCTGGCACAACCCCATCAATCGGTAGATGGCGTCTACCTGGCAGTGTTGCCGGAAGTGCGTCGCCAGCCGATCATACTGCTCTTCTTTCCATTCACGGTAATGGAAGGCATCTGCCGCGACGCTGAGTCCGCATTCACCTCCACGCCATGCACGCAAACGCATCAGGAACTCACGGCGAAAGGCATCGTTATCGAAAACGCCGTGGATATAGGTCCCCCACACGCGGCCGTCGGCTGTCATGAGGCCATCGAGTTCATCCACCGGCTTACCATTGCGTTTGACGATCTGAAAAAGCGGCTGACAGGCGCCGTCGGATTGACTCACCCCCATATGAATTTCGTACCCATAGAGCAGTTCGGTTGCAGAGCCGCCGTTTCCGACCGAAAGATCACTCTGCTTACCGGCAACACCTGCGGGACCGCATCCATCGCTGTTTCCAAGCCGACCCCTCCAATTCGGGCAGAAGCACCGCTTCCACCTGGGTGGTGATTTTGGCCAACTTCATTTCCGTAACCATATCCAGCAGGCCAAGACCGGGCAGTTCCCCCAGGTCGCTTTCCACACCATGAGGGTCAAGGATGCGTCGCCCGAGCATCTGATAGCCGCCACAGAGCCCCACCACCGAGCCTCCGGCCTTTTCATAGGCAAGGATGGCATCGGCCAGACCGGTCCGCTGCAGGAACGCAAGATCATCCAGGGTGTTTTTGCTCCCCGGTAGGATAACGGCAGCAAATTCAAAAACCTGATCGGGTCGATTGAAGAAGACCAGATTGACCCCAGGATCCTGCTCGAAGCATTCGTAATCGGTGTAATTGGAGATAAACGGCAGCCGCACGACGCCGATGTTAAGCCGCTTGCTCCCGGCGTCCAACTTACCGGCGTACAGCCGTTTGCTCAAGGCCACGCTGTCCTCTTCCGCCACCGCAATGTGGTCAAAATAAGGCACCACCCCCAACACCGGCCGACCCGACCGCGACTCCAGGATGTCAACACCGCTGATGAAAAGGCCCGGATCACCGCGCAGCTTATTGACCACAAACCCTATGAGCCGCTGCTGTTCAGATGGTGTCATGAGCATGAAACTTCCCAGGAGTGCGGCAAAAATCCCACCACGGTCGATGTCACCCACCAGGATACAAGGCGCATCGGCCATCTCCGCCATGGCCAGATTCACCAGATCGTGTTCCTTGAGGTTGAGTTCAACGGCGCTGCCCGCCCCTTCCAGCACCACCACATCGTAACTTCCCGCCAGGCGTTCAAAACTCTCCCGCACTGCCGGCAGCAGACTTCTCTTGACTTGGTAATAGTCACGGGCGGCGAAATTCCCCAACACCTGGCCGTGAACGATCACCTGAGAACCCATCTGGGATGTGGGTTTGAGGAGAATCGGATTCATATCGACATGAGGTTCGATGCCTGCCGCTTCGGCCTGGACCACCTGGGCCCGGCCCATTTCCCCACCATCGGAAGTGATGAAGGAATTGAGTGCCATGTTTTGCGCCTTGAAAGGCGCGACGCGGTAGCCGTCCTGCTTGAGAATTCGGCAGAAGGCCGCGGTCAAGATGCTCTTGCCAACATCGGAACCGGTCCCAAGAAACATCAGGGTCTTAGCTCGTCTTATCACCGCTTCCTCCCTGTTGGTTCAGACTTTCCCGGTAGCGCCGGCATTCCGCTACCAGATGGGCCGCAGCTTCGGGCGCACTGCCGAAATGGACATGAACATAGCTGGCCAGCACCGATCCGAGCTGAAAACCCTCTAGGACGCGGGGGCCACCATGGCGGCCCTGAAGTTCGTAGGCGCAGACGATGGACTCTTCGTCGAGCGATCCGATGATTTCTGAATAATGGAACTCATGCCCGCGCAGTCGGGTGCCCGGAGAGCCCAGCAAGCAGGCTTTCCGCACCACCGCTTCGGTATAGCCCAAAGCCTTGCGCCGCTTCAGCATGCGCGTACCGAATGGAAGCAGCCCGGCCATCGGGAATTGTTCACCATCGTTGGTAATAATAAAACGGCTGAGCACCATCAATCCCCCGCATTCGGCATAGATCGGCATGCCACTTCCCACCAGCCGCCGCAGATCGGCGAAGAAACCCTGCTGAGTCGCCAGCCGGCCCACGTGCAGCTCGGGGTAACCACCTCCCAGATAAAGACCGGCCGCACCCGGCGGGAGTGACTCCCCGGCTAGCGGCGAAAAGAACTCCAAGGTGGCGCCGGCATCCCGGAGTGCGTCCAGGTTGTCCGCGTAGTAGAAGCAGAAGGCGGCATCACGGGCGACGGCCAGGGTGATGTTGTTGCCTGGAGGGCCACCTCCACCCGGCCTTCCCCAATGAGGGGCAAGACCAGCGTGTTCGGCTCCTCCCTGTTGAACATGAGTCGCCCCTTGTTCGTCCAAGGAAAGCAACACCTCGCCGGTTTGGTTGGTCTCACGCCAGGTCGTCAGTTCACTCAATCGGTCCAAGTCGATATGTTGCTCGGCCAAGGCGCAGAGACGCGCCACCCAGTCGCCATCCAGTGCCAGTTCATCAGCCATCACCAGTCCCAGGTGGCGCTCCGGCAAGAAGACCTCCTGGTCCCGCGGTATGCCGCCCAACACCGCCACCTCCGGCAAGTTCGTCGCCATGGCACTGTGCAAGTACTGTAAATGCCCTGAGCTGCCGATGCGGTTGAAGATCACCCCTGCCACCCGTAATGCGGGATCGAAGCGGCTGTAGCCGTACACCAGCGCTGCCGCACTGCGCGCCATACTCCTGGCATCCACCACCAGGATCACGGGAATCCCGAGCCACTTGGCCATTTCCGCGCTGCTGCCGGCTTCGCTGACGCCGTCGTAGCCATCGTAGAGTCCCATAACCCCTTCGACGATAGCAGCCTCCGCGTTCTGCAAACACTGGCGAAATCGGCCAATATTGTACTCGCGGCTGAGCATCCAACCGTCCAGATTACGGGAAGTGATTCCGGTGAGGCGGGTGTGGAAGCCGGGATCGATGAAATCAGGACCGATCTTGAAGGGTTGGACTTTCTGTCCACGGGCTTGAAAGGCTGCCATCAGGGCCAACGCCACGGTAGTCTTGCCGCAACCGCTGTGGGTCCCGCCAACAACAAAAGCCACTTTATTAGCCACGGACACACTCCGCGTCAGGGCTTGAGGGCGTGAGGGCATGTGGGCTTAAGCGCGAGAGCGACACCAAAGGTGAGAACATGAGGTCGGAACAAGGACGGCGTTCGGCTTGCATCCTGAAACATAAAGCTTTGAGCGTGAACCCCAGAACCTGTGACTGGAATCCCAAGGGCAGGCAGACCGGCATGAGGTTACAGATCCTTGGCAATAAAAACATGGAAGGTTACGCCTTTCGGGACGGCGCTTTCCACCATCACCCTCCCTTTATGTCGTTCAGCAATGACCCGAATGATGGCCAACCCTAAACCGCTGCCCTCGACCCCACGGGAGCTATCCTGACGCTGGAAGGCCGCAAAAATTTTTTCCTGATCCTGGGCTTTGATTCCGACACCATCGTCACTCACCGAAAAAATATGGTGCGATTCGTCATCACGGTAGGCAATCCCAATCTCACGGAATTCAGAGCCGCCATACTTGAGGGCGTTATCCACCAGGTTGCGGAATACCCGCGTCATGGAGAGTCTGTCAGCCCGGATTACCGGGAGCGCCAGCGGCACCGTCCAGGTGATGCCGCGCTCGGTCAACACCCCCGCCAGTTCGTTGTGGATGGTTGCAAAGATCTCACCCATGTCCACGGGTTCCAGACGGAGCGGGGTCTCTTTGGCCGTGATATAGGCATTGATACGCTCCACCAAGGCTTCCATGTGTCCCGCCGCCTTGAGGATCTGATCACAATAACTCTGCCCTCGCTCATCCAGAAGTCCGCGGTACTGCTGGTGCAGCCGCCGGCTCAAACCATGGATGCCGATCAGAGGACTCTTCAAGTCGTGGAGCGCTGAATAGACAAAGAACTTGATGGTATCGTTCTTGGCCGCCAATTCCTTGATCTTGTCTTCCAGAGTCTCATAAAGTCTGGCGTTCAGGATGGCAATGGCAATCTGGTTGCCGATCACCGCAAACAGGTCGATCTCCCCCTGGTCCAATTCGATGGGGCGACTAGCCGCCAGATTGAGCACCCCGACCACCGACTGCATGGCTATGAGCGGCACACAGATGATAACCCTGAGTCCTTTGCTCAACAGCATCGCAGCCCGCACCGGATCTTCGAGTTCCGATGCGTCCTGAAGAATAAACGAACGGGTATGGGCCGCCTTTCCAGTGAAACCCTCGGAAATATGAATCCGCTCCAGGCCGCTCACCTCGACACCTCGATGGGCCGCCAAAGTCAGTGATTCTCCGTCTTCGTCCATGAGGTAGATGCGCCCGGCATCCAAATCGAAATGCTCCATCACTTTACCGAGCGCCCCGTCCAGGACTTCATTCAGTCGTTGGGAACCTGCCAGGAAATTGCCGATATCCAACAGCACCGACAAAGCTCGGTTGCGAGCCCGCAATTCGGCCTCATTGAACTGCACTGAGATGTAACGCCTGTTGATAAGCATAGCAACCAATCGCAACCTGAAGTATGAAAGTCCACCTCCTATATCCCACCAAAAACCGGTCCCGAGTCAAGAGCAAAATGGGCGGGGCCGACATCAACGCCGCAGCAATCAGCTCACGCCCGATGCAGAACGGTTAGCCCTATTCAATGCATGAGGCGAGGCCGGTCTTCACCGCTGCTGACATCATGGGGGACATTCACGATGGTATGCAGGTCATTAAGGATCTTGTCTCGGGTTATTTGCAGCGAAGCTTCATTGGCCATAATCATATCCAATTGTCGGGTGTGCATGAGCAGGTAACCCAACACTTTGAGTCGATCCATCATGAACTCTTCGTCGTAGCCCTCCATGCGCGCAAACACGGCGTCTTCCTTAACCTCAGCCCGGAATCCGTACTCTTCGAGAATGCCGCCAACAAAACCGGCCCGTCTCACCCGCCTGGGGTAGTCGGCAGCACCCCCTTTGAATTGAAAACTGATGTAATTTTCACTGGGACGCTCCCCTATCAGGGTTTCGACCGTGAGGAAATGAAACCCGAAACGAGAGTTGAGGCTACAGAAGTTTTTGGAAATCATAAAGTAGTTGCGATTCACGTAATGCGACGGCATGGAAGGATCAAGGGCTGGATTGGCACTGGCTTCCATAAGCACCGACATGAACCCGCGGGTATCCATGGCCGGCGGGCCTTCCCACGGAACCGCTATGATCCCTTCCCACAATGCCAGGACCGGGAGCGAAACGATATTGTCCAAATGCACGTATTTGCCGTCCACATCTTCCCTAAAACCGTCGTCAAGGTTGATGAACCACCACTGCATGCGCACATTCCCCTCGATCATCAACTGCTTGCTGGCTTTCTCAGAGAAATGATGCTCCTTGCCGAAGTTGAACATCTCTTTGACCGCCTTTTCGTGACAGAATCGGGTGATATCATGGAAAGTACGGCAGTTTTTCGGCCTGAAATCGGGCGAATCGGGATCAAGCAGATGTAGTGGCACCACATGCTGAACCACTTCCTCCAGCAGATCATAGACCGGGCTGCCTGCCATCAGGTTCTTCTTGACTTCAGTGATAGCCAGCAAGGATTCCACCCGGTCGGGATAAATGCTGAGGCCATCCGCATCCACTGTGACCACTTGACCATGATGCAAATGTTCCGGCATATTCTGAAGATTAAAAATCGCCGGCACATTGAATTCACGAGCGACATTGGCCAGATGGCCGGCCACGCTCCCCTGTTCGGTCACCACCGCTGCGGCCCGGCTGAGCAGCGCCGCCCAGCGCGGCAGAGCCTGCGCCACGACCAGTACCGCCCCGGGAGGAAAGCGGAGCGCATCACTGTCCTTACGCACCCAAAAAATCGGGCCACAGGCCACCCCGGGGCTGGCCGTGATGCCGCCGGCGAGCAGGGCGGGGACCGCCGTGGTGGCGGCTCCAGCCATACGAAGCCGCTCGTTGCCGGACTCCGACTGTTGCAGCGGGCGGCATTGGAGCACATAGATGGTACCTTCAGGCCCCACGGCCCATTCAATGTCCTGGGGCACCCCGTAGTGTTCTTCTATAAGAAGGGCGATGCGCACCAATTCGCGGATTTGGTTGTCGTCAAGGGAAGGCGACGGCCGGGTCTCCCCGGTCAGATCCAGGCGGCACACACCTTCATCAGGATAACAGACGAATTTGTGTTCCTTGAGCTGGACATCCCGCTTCAGAATGACCGGCGGATCGTCGCGTGAAACCACAAACAGGTCGCAGGCCACACTACCGTCCACCACGGATTTGGGTAAACCCCAAACCGAATTGATGAAGATGGAATGGTCACGAATGTTGAGTGGATTGCGACTGTAAAGAACACCTCCCGACACCGCCTGCACCATGGCCATACATCCGACACACATGGCGACATCCTCATCACGGATACCGCGGGTCTGCCGGTAGGAGATGGCCTGCAAGCTGTACTTGCTGGCGATCACTTCCTTGTAGGCCTGGAGAACGTTGTCCTCACTGACGTTGAGTTCGGAACGATACTGGCCGGCAAAGGTCGTCCCGGCGGCATCCTCTCCCAGGGCGCTGCTGCGTAGTGAGACCTTGACGCCCTCACCAGCCTCGACCGCCACCTCTCGGTAGCTGTCCATGATGGCGCTGGCCAGTTCTTCAGGAACCGGGGAACGGATGATCAGCTGCTGCAGGTCGGCGCTCAAGGCATAGAGTTCATCGAGTTTTTCCCCCTCGGACGATTGCAACCGTCGGTCAATTTCCGCTTGAAGATCATTGCGTTCCATGAAGCGTTCATAACCCAGGGAACTGACCACAAACCCTGTGGGCACCGGAAGACGCAGGTGGTTTTGGACCTCACCGATATTGGCCATTTTGCTGCCCACCTGATCGGCCATCTCCTTGTCAACCTCGGTAAACGGAATCACCAAACGATCGCCGTGAGTCAGCTTCTTTTGCACCAGTATCTGATTGGTCTGGTCTTGGATGGCCTTGAATCGCTCATACAAGTCTTCGTACTTAGCAGGCGCCAACTGATCCAGATTCTTGACGATGCGGAAGACATTGACCGATACCGCGGTGCAGTTGGCCCGAATAAAGGACATCCCGAAGGGCCGGTTGCCGCGCAACGCCTGCTCCATCTCGGTCATGACCTCCAAAGCCTTGTTGTTGGCATTGAGTAACAGTTTGAAGTTGTGGTAGCGGGCCTTGAACGTATTGCGCAGTTCCTCAGCATCGGCAATATCAAGTTTGGCCGGACGTCGACCCGGAATCAGATTTTTGATAGCCTCAAGGATCCGTAGCATACTGTGCTGACATCCTCACCCAGGCAGACCTGGCATCAAGTGGATCGGTTCATCAAGGTGATCACTCCATCAACTGGGGCGGTCCATCGATTTGTCATCTCGAGCTATTGAGAAAATGATTTTGGGGCAACTTACGTCACTCCCGCATGTTCTTGGCGGGGGTCCAGCCCAGCTTCCCTTCCTGGATTCCCGCCAGAACCATGCGGGAATGACGATGAAGGGCACCACAACCCCAAGATCTTTTTCTTGAAGTCTATAGTACATTCGAGCGAAAGTCCCTATCCCCATGAAAAGATAGCTTTGAGCTGCGGGGTGCCGGAGGCAAGAGGTTTACCCATGGTTGCGCTCCTGCTCAACCCCCCCCAGCACCTCTTGGACGGCACGCCGCAAGACATCGGTATTGCCGCTCTTTTCAACAAAGGCCGCAGTCCCTTCCAGGCCGGGATGGCCGGCAAACTCAGTGAGCAAAGTATGGATCACCACTGGAAGTCCTGGATAATGCCTGCGGATCAGCTTCAACAGGGAAAGGCCACCATCAGACGGGATATCCAAATCCAGGATGAGGAGGTTGGGTGGTCGATCGCTGCCGAGATTGAGCAGCACCTCGCGACCATCGCGCGCCACCTGCACACCATAGCCTTCCTTCTGCAGTTCACGTTGCAGAAATTCGCGAACATGGCGGTTACGGTCGGCGATCAGGATTTTCAACCCATCGTTCATGGCGCTTTTCCACTGCGGCGGGTTCCCCGGGGGACCCTATCCGCATCCGGCCGGCGGGGATCGCCGCGAAAGTATCAAACGAATCTGGACATCATCGGATTGAACATGTGGTAATGGGAATGCTGGGCCACCTCCCCACCGTCCAGAGTGCTACGGGCAGGAAGCGTCCTCCTGGGTACTCGGACATCGCCCATGGACAACCCTCGCCTGCACGAGAACAAAGGGTTTAGGAGTAAGGAGTCAGGAGCAGTGGCAAAAGAACAATAGCTAGTACTCCGTAAAAGTAGCCCCCATGGGTATAGTGTGTCACCGCCGCGAAGGCGGGGGTCCAGTGAACCTTAACAACACCTGGATTCCCGCCTCCGCCGGAATGACGAACGCTGGATTTTCGGATACTAAGGACCTATCCGCAAATAAGTCGCGGGCGAAGTCCCCCTTTAGCAAAGGGGGATTTTAGGGGGATTTGACCTTAGCGACTACCAAGAAATCCCCCCAGCCCCTCTTTACAAAAGGGGGGAATCTTATTTACGGACAAGCCCTAAATTTTGTGGAACTGTACCTAGTCGCCTTGGGTCGCTGCCAGTTTAACCACATAGACCGAACAGGGACTGTACTTGACCACCTGCGAGGCAACACTGCCAAGGCGAAATCGCGTCGAAGTCGTCATACCCCTACTCCCCATGACAATCAGCTCGATCTTCTCTCTCTCGGCAAAATCAATGATGGTCTCCGGCACTGAGGTCCCGGCAATGATGGCACGCATGCAGACTGGCTTGATCTTCGCCTCTGTCAGTAGCGATTCCACTCGCTGCATCACTTCGTCGGCATATCGGGCCATGCTGTCCGCATGACGTTCGCGTTTGGCAGGAGAAATCTCGTGATCTTCCATACCACTAATGGAAGGCACCACATTGATGACAGAAATCAAGGCTTGCTTCAACTCCACCAATTCCATCGCGGTCTTCAGTGCTTCATAGGAATGCTTCGAACCATCTACAGGCACCAATACCTTCATCTGCCCCTCCTAGTGCTTGATTGAGAACCTATTTGCCCGGTTATCGAGGACTCTATCGTCATTCCGGAGGAAGCCGGAATCCAATCAACAATCCCAGCCAGGCGGGACTGGACCCCGGCTTCCGCCGGGGTGACGGCGTTGCTTGTGTCAAAGACTGCTGCAGTTAAGCACCAGCTCAGACTTCCTTTTTCACCTTGGCCTTCTTCATACTCAGACCGATCCCGTCAAACAGGTAGAAGATTGCATAACCCCACCACATCGTGTAGATCACGTAAAAAACCAGCAGCGCAGTCATGACTCCAGCCTTTTCGGTCACCTTCTGCGCCTCGATCTGGTAGAAGTTGTACCCAGGTTCCACGGCCTTTTTGTTCACTTCGGAAACGAGACTCGCTTCTGCGATTTTCTTGTCCTTCTTCAATTCCTTGTCGGCCTTGCTAAGAACGCTCCACCAGAGGCGCATCACTTCCTTTTCATCCATCCCATAGGCAGAGGCGACTTCACTGCCCTTGTTGTGATACATGGCGTCGGCATCCTTGAGAACGCGCCCCATAAGCTGGCCCAAATCACCGCTGATGTTGATTTCCGCACCCTTGTTGCCAACCTGAGCGCCCGCCGCCAAGAGCAGCTTAACGGTGCGTTCCACCTGTTCGGCCTTATCCATCTTGACCGTCAGGCTGAAGGGCTTCCCCACATACTTCTCCGCGTTCTTCTGAACCTTGGGGATGAAGTATGAAGAACCCTTGGAGAGCTTGTTGAAGAGGTTGTCAGCGAAATCCAGGCCGTTCTTGCCACCGAAGATGGGCGAAAAGATCAGAAACAGGATGCCAAAGAACGAAACGAACAACACCATTCCCATATTGAAGGTTTTTGGGGATCTGATCAGCATCACTATTCCTCCTCACGCAATTGCCCCAGATTGGCAAAGAATTTTCCGAAAACCCAGACACCGAATACGGCGACAACCACCCAAAAAACAATGTTGCCGACAGATTCGATCCCGTCCACCAACGGCTTTGAGAGGTTGATCATTTCCAGTTCCGTCATCTTCTTCGGAAGAGTGGCAGCGCGGTTGATGAAACCGGCCAGGATCGAAACGGCATAGAAGCCCCGGATGTGGATACCCTTAACCACCTTGGTGGTGAGAGCTCCGACCTGGATTCCAATGAGTGATCCAATGAGCATCCCCATGGCGAGGCTGTAAAACACATAACCGTAGATGGCGTACTGACCGATGGCGGCAAGACCGGCGGTGAAGATGATCTGCAGGATGTCCGTCCCCACCGTGGTCATGGACGATACCCCAAAGATGTACACGAACATGGGGAAGGTGATAAAACCACCGCCAACGCCCATGATGGCAGCCATAATCCCCACCACCACACCGCCAAGAGCGATGATCACCCCCGACATCTTCTTGCCGCCCGGAACGAAGTCTTCATCGAATGTAATCATGGGTGGAATGTTCAAGCCCTGGAGCTTGCTGGCGACGCCGGGGGTGCCACCGGAGGGACCGCCATGAGCATCGCCACCCCCACCGCCCTTACTGGACTTGATGAAATCAATGAGGGCGTAAGTTCCGAGAAAACCTAGCAAAATAGCATAGACCCCGCTAATGAAGGCTTCGCTCAGCAACGGGTCCTTGTTGTACAGCCCCTGGTTGATGGCGCCACCGATGAAGGTGCCACCGGCCGATCCCACCAGGAACGCCACCGCCAGTTTGACGGAAACGTTGCCCAGCTTCTTGTGCACCGCCGTCCCCATAATCGCCTTGGCAAAAATATGGAACAGGTCGGTACCCACGGCAAGGATGCCCTTAACACCGGCCGCCATCAGCGCCGGAGTGATGATGAAGCCACCGCCGGCGCCGATACAGCCGGTGATCAGACCAGCCGCGAGACCGATGGCGATAGCGATGAAGAAGATGTTGATCGAATAAAAGGCGGGCGCGTAAGCGGTTTTACTCCCAATCATGTCTGCCGCTTCCAGAAACGATACCCCCAGGATCGGCAGTAACAAGAGAAACAGCACCAACAGTTTCTTCTTGTTCTTGACAATCGACATGGACACTTCATAGTCCCACTGGGCATGCGCCACAGCCGAAGCTTTGAGGAATTCGAACACCCTTCTTGGAACACTCATGGAATATGCCTCCTCATGATAGTGATACGCCGTAAACACTGATCGCTGTCCCAAACCGTTGTTGTGAGATCTCCCCCCCTTCTTATTCGTTTTAAACACCCACCGGCTGTTCAGCCACCGTGGGTTGAAATTGGTGCCTTTACTCGGCAAAGAATCCCAATCGCGCTGAACAATCACACCGCAATGGGGCTGCTGAGGAGCTTCGGCAAATCCATCTGCTCCGAAAGTCCCGTCACGGTGGCTGTTGCTTAGTACAGCTCCACGCAATTAAGTATCCGATAATGCTAGGTTCGTCATTCCGGCGGAAGCCGGAATCCAGGCTCTTTAAAGCTTCCTGGACCCCGGCTTTCGCCGGGGTGACGGTTCATTTATTGGGCACTCTAATCACTGTGGTCGTGTACTTAAGGCAATGAACGTGCCATCTTGGAGGCACCCGGCCGTTTTGACTAAACCCCTGGATACAGTGTGAATTTGAGCACAGGCCGGGAAGGGTCGCAGTACTTTGGGGTGAGTTTGCTGTCAGGGTTCTTTACACTCTGTAAAGGAACCAGGTGGATGGTTCGTGGGCAGGATCAAGGCTGGCGGGAATCTAGCTAGCCTCCATTCCGGAAACTTCGGCTGTGGGGGTTGTAATCGTAGGGGAGGCGGTTTATCCCCATCCCGAAACATATTGGAATTATTACGCATTACGGGCTGGCATAAAGCCCGCCCCTAGACTGAGCCTAGAACATAGGGTTTCCGGCGGGTTTTTAGCGAGACGCCTTGGCGAAAACCATTCACATGAAGGCGCATAGACCCTGGCATCACGAGTTGCACCCGTGGCGTGACGAGGTCTCGCTCGGCACCACGGTCTTTCATGGCACGCAGCAGTTACGGTAGGCCGCTCAGGGCAGAGGTTTCCATCGTGATGCGGTATTTATCGATCTTGGCAAGCAGAGTGGGGCGAGAGAGACCGAGGAGCTTGGCGGCACGGCTGCGGTTACCACCGCTCAGATTCAAGGCTTCGCGGATCAACAGACTGGCGAATCGTTCGGTACAGGCATCGAACAGATTGGCTTCGCCTTCCGTGGTCAGGGCTCTTTGCAACCAGTGGCGGAGAGCATCCTGGAGGCTGGTGTCGTCGCCATTGCGCGTCGCCGTTTCGACCCGGCCCTGGGCCTGGGCGATGTCTTCCGGGCCAAGGGGACAGCCACGGCTAAAGATCAGCGCTTTTTGAACGGTGTTGGCCAACTCCCGGACGTTTCCCGGCCAGGGAAAACTGCTCAGCAGGTCCTTGGCGGGTTCGGTGATCCCGGGATTGGTCATTTCCATTTCGGCAGCAAAACGAGCCAGGAAATAATCGGCCAGCATTGGAATATCCCCGGCCCTATCCCGCAATGGGGGGAGCCAAAGGGTCACGACCTTGAGTCGATAGTAAAGGTCTTCGCGGAACCGCCCTTCGGTCAAGGCTGTTTCCAGGTCACGGTTGGTGGCGGCAATGATGCGCACATCCACGGGGATGGGTTCCCTTCCCCCGAGTCGTTCGATGCTCTTTTCCTGAAGCAGCCGCAGGATCTTGGCCTGGATGCCGAAGGGCATGTCACCGATTTCGTCGAGAAACACGGTGCCGCCGTGGGCCTGTTCGATGCGCCCGACGCGGCGCCCCACCGCACCGGTAAAAGCCCCCTTTTCATAACCGAACAATTCGCTTTCAAGCAGCGTCTCCGGAATGGCGACACAATTGATCACCAGAAACGGTTTTTCCGACCGCGGGCTGTGTTGGTAAAGGGCGCGGGCCACCAGTTCCTTGCCGGTGCCCGATTCCCCGCGGATCAGCACGGTGGCGTCGGTGGGCGCCACCCGGCCGATAGCCTTGTAAACCTCCTGCATGGCTCTGCTCTGGCCAATGATGGCTTCGCGGCCGGCAGGGTCGGCGAACCCTTCCATGGCCACCCGGGCTCGCATGAATCGGCCTGCCTCCAGGGCCTGGTCGATGACGGCGAGAATTTCCGGAATATCGAAGGGCTTGAGCACATAATCAAAGGCCCCCAGTTTGGTGGCTTCAATGGCGGTTTCGGTGGTGCCGAAGGCAGTCATGATGATCACCGGCAGTTTGGGTTCGACCGCCCGCATTGCCTGGAAGGCATCGAGACCGTTCATCCCCGGCAGGCGTACGTCCATGATCACCAGGTCCGGGACTTCCTGCCGAACCATCGTCAACCCGGCCTCCCCACTGGCAGCCGTATGTACCTTGTGACCTTCCTGGATCAGCAGCTTCTCGAAGCTCTGCCGGAGTTGCAGGTCATCATCAACAATCAGGATCGTAGCCATGCCCCGTTCTCCTTGCATGGCAGCGTAATGATGAAGGACGCTCCCTTGCCTTCCCGTGATCTAAGGTTGAGACAGCCGCCATGGTCTTCCACGATACGCTGGGCAATACTCAACCCCAAACCGGTGCCCTCCTCCTTGGTGCTGAAGAAGGGCTGAAACACCTGCTCCTTGATGGAATCGGGGACCCCCGGACCGGTGTCGCGCACCCGGACGACCACCACCCGCCCCAAGGGCTCCGTTACTCCTTCTTCCTCGGAGATCATGATGCGGCCGCCTTCACCAATGGCTTCACAGGCATTGACCATAAGATTCACCAGCAGTTCCTTCAGTTGTTCCGGGTCGCCCTGAATGAGCGGTAGGCGACGCTGCCGGTAAAGATCCACTTCCACCCCGAACGATTCGAGGCGGTGGCGGAGAAGCTGGATGGCCGAATCCACCACATCGGATGGACTCACGGCCTGCATCTTGAGTTTCGGTGGTCGAGAAAACTCCAGGAAGTTGCGAACGATGGCATCGATGTGACGGATTTCTTCCGAGATGACATCGAAATCTTCCTTCTGAACGGCCGTGAGTTCCAGGTCCCGCTCCATGGAGAACAGCCGCATCTTCACCGATGTGAGCGGGTTGCGGATGCTGTGGGCAACCCCCGCCGCCAGCCGTCCCACCGTGGCCAGCTTTTCCGATTGCAGCAGGTGCTCACGGCTGGCCTGGAGGGCGCTTTGGGTTTGATCCACATCGGCCACCAGGTCCGTCACCCTGCGGCTCAAAGCCTGCACTTCATCGGTCAGCCGGCCCTGGCGCGGCGTGGTTTGAGTGCCGACCGCCAGTTGTCGAATAGGGCCCAGCACCTGTTTGAGCAACACATAGCAGAGCAACGCACCGAGCATCAGCACCGCCGGCATGGCCGCCAGCGCCACCCACCGGACGAAGCGGGTCTGGCGCTCAGTGGTAGCCCGGGCACGGGCAAGACTCAAGTCGTAGACGATTTTGTACTGCTCACAGAGGTCATATATGGAAAAAAACTGCCCCCGGACTTCGCGATGCAGAGTCATGCCGGCAGTGCGATCGCCGGAACGGTAAAGTTGTATCACCTGGTCTCGAGAAGCGATGTACTCGCGGTATTCCGAGCCGATCTTATCCAGGATGTCGGCGCCGGTATCCCGGTCAGTCAAGATCCGAGCCCGGCCCAACGCCTGCAGGAACTGCCGGTGGTATTGTTCCAGTTGATCCAACCAGATCTGGTCATTATCGAGAAAGAAGTATGTCACCAGCCCCTTTTGCATCACCAGAGCGCTTTCCAGCCCCGCCGCCGTCTGCAGTGCTGCGACCTCCCGGCTGATCATGCCGGCCAGCAGCACTTCCATGCGGTGAGTGGTCCAGAGGCTGATCAGCCCACCGCTGAGGGTGGTGAGCACCAGGGCAGCCAAGATCAGAAAGATGCGGGCGCGCAGTGTGATCCAATACATTATTGAGCAGCCATCCGCCAAAAATCGTTGTGGGAATCTCAATCAGGCCGATTTCCAGTCCACCGGGCCTCGCACAGCCAGCATCGACAGCGGTCAACCGGGAAATCACCGGATATCGCCTGGTGATCTTCAATCCATAAGAACCGTCTACGGCTTGACCAAGATGGTGGGATACAGCCCTCTAAAGCCCCCCATCCAGATAGGATTGAATGGACAACCCCTCGTGCCCATCTTCATTACCATGTATCCGGCAGATATTCCTAGTTCTCTGTCAGCTTAGTTTCGCAGGCTCAGTGACCAGGCCGTCATTCCCGCGAACTGCCATGACCGGTGCGATCACAAGCAAAGCATGAAAATATGAAATCTATAACAATATGACGAAATCGCTGCCATATTATCCTATTGTCATGCTAAAGGCGGAAATCCAGCTAAAGGCGAGAATTCTGGTTTTTCGAGGACTTCCTGGCCCCCCGCCTTAACGGGTATAGTTACCGTCCACCGCATCCGTTCGCCCTGAGGTATCGAAGGGCAAGAACCGATTTTTGCAAGCAGCTCAGGAGCCCTTGAACCGCACCCGAAGCAGCGACACTTCATGATTCCATGTCTTTCTCGCAGGTTCCTTATGTGGCAGAGGTTTGATGGCCTTTCACCGACTGCCGCGACCTGGGCAAACAGTAAGACTGCCGACTGCTTTTCCCTTCGCCTTCCCTTCATTTGGCAACTATCTTGCTAGTCTCCATCCGGAAACCCTATGTTTTAGGCTCAGTCGTGTAGGGGCGGGCTTTATGCCCGCCCGCAATGCGCAATAATTCCAATATGTTTCGGGAGGGGATAAACCCCTCCCCTACGATACAACCCCAACAGCCGGGGTTTCCGAATGGAGACTTGCTAGGCTGATTGGGGTGAGGCAGCGGCAGTTCAGATGCTCCCGGTGAAGACGATGGCGGGATGTCACACCGATGATGCCTCCCGAAATGATCCCGATTGCCCGGGATAGTACGAACTTTTTTGGCATTTTCTGAAGCTTGCGCACTATATTGGCAATGGCCGCCGGAGTATGTCCCGCGACGATTCTCCTGGAATGAAAGCAGAACGCATCATGATCCAGATCCTTGAATCCTTTAGAAAGTGGCGATCGCGTAAGACCGGACCTTCACGAGAGGAAACGGCTTCCATCTTCCGCGCCAAGTACGAACATTTCAAACAGCTTCTGGCTTCCAACACCGAGCTTCTCAACATCATCACCGACATGGAAGACAAGCTTCAGGGGCAGCGCGTGTTCGGCATGTCCTATGTGCGCTCCCAGTCGGCGCGCTGCGTATTCCACACGCTGCGCATGATTGAAAGCCTCAATGCGCTTTCCCGCAATCGTTACAGTCATCTGGGTCCGGTGTTGGAAACCATCAACGCGAAAATCAGAGATGAGCTGGAGCGGCGGCGTGAAGCTCCTTTGACCGATCTGGTGTTGCCCTACACGAAGATCAACCGGGACATGGTGGATTTCGTGGGCGGCAAGAACGCCAACCTGGGTGAGGTGCTCAACCGAGTCCAGCTGCCGGTGCCTGAAGGCTTTGCCATCACCACTCGGGCCTACGATACCCTGCTGGCCCACAACGATCTGGTGGATGAAATCCACAAGATCAAGATGGAGCTCGACATCAACAACCCCGAATCCATCCAGACCGTCAGTGAGGACATCCAGCGGCTGATCATTGCCGCCAAAGTGCCGGCGGAGCTGGAAGAAGCCATTGTCGACGGCTACCGGCAGTTGACCCGGCGGCTCTGCGAGACGGGTTTCGACTGCCTATCACCACCAGTTTCCATGCGCAGCAGCGCCATCGGTGAAGACAGCGAGCTGTCCTTTGCCGGGCAGTATCTGTCGCTTCTCAATGTACCCGAACACCAGTTGCTGCAAAGCTACAAATACATAGTGGCCAGCCTCTACACCCCGCGGGCCATCTCTTATCGTCTCAACAAGGGCATTCGCGACGAAGACATCGCCATGAGCGTCGCCTGTCTGCAGATGGTGGCATCGGTGGCCAGTGGGGTGATTTACACGTCATCATCCCTATCACCGCACCGAGGACCACATCATCATCAGCGCCGTCTGGGGGCTGGGGCCTTACGCCGTGGACGGCCATATAACGCCCGACACCTACGTGGTGGCCAAGGACCCGGAAAACACTGTGATCGAAAACCGGATCTCGCCCAAACCGGTGCAATTGGTCACCAACCCCGATGGCGGCCTGATGGAGGTCCCGGTGGACGGCGAACAATGCCACGCCTCGTGCCTGCAACCCAGTCTGGTGAAGACACTGGCGCGCTTTGCCATGAAGCTGGAAGAACACTACCGCTGCGCTCAGGACATCGAATGGGCGCTGGATTCCGCCGGGCGCCTGCTGGTTTTGCAGACACGCCCGCTGCGGCTGCCGGAGGTGGGACCGGAGGACGCCGGGGCGGCACCTCCGCCAGTGAAGGGTTTCCCGGTTTTGGCGGAAGGCGGTGCCGTAGCCTTTCCCGGTGTGGGTTGCGGCCCGGCTTTCATGTGGATCAGGAAGGTGACCTGGTAAACTTCCCCGATGGTGCTGTCCTGGTGGCCAAGCATTCCTCGCCCAAGTATGTGGTGGTGATGCCCAAGGCCCAGGCGATCGTGACCGAATCGGGGAGCGTCACCGGCCACATGGCCTCGCTTTGCCGAGAATTCCAGGTGCCATCCCTGCTGGGCGTCCAGGGAGCCATGAGCACCATCGCCACCGGTGACGTGATTACCGTGGACGGCTTCGCTGGCCGGGTGTATCGAGGCCGGGTGGAGGAATTGCTGGCCCGTCATATCAAGCGCGAACCCTTTATGAAGGGCAGCCCGGTCTATGAGACGCTGCGCCGCGTGGCCGACTTGATCGTGCCCCTGCACCTGCTGGACCCCAGGTCGGAAACCTTCACCCCCGCCCACTGCCAGACGCTGCACGACATCATGCGTTTCGTTCACGAGAAGAGCTACCTGGAGATGTTTCAGATCAGCGACCTGGTTTCCGACGTTGGGGCCGGCTCCCTCAAGCTTCAGGCGCCGATCCCGCTGGATCTCTACGTCATCGACCTGGGCGGTGGTACTGCCGGCTTAGGGGAACATGCCCACAAAGTATCCCCCAAACACATCGTTTCGGCGCCTTTCAGCGCTCTGCTCAAAGGCATGCTCCACGAAGACCTGCTGATGATGCGGCCGCGCCCAGTCGAGTTCAGCGGGTTCTTTTCGGTGATGCGCGAACAGATGCTGGCCAACCCCCAAGCCGTCGAGCGGTTCGGAGACCGGAGCTACGCCATCATCTCGGACAAGTACATCAATTTCAGCTCTCGCGTCGGCTACCATTACAGCGTGCTGGACGCTTATTGCGGCCAGACTGTGAACAAGAACTACATCACCTTTTCCTTCAAGGGCGGCGCAGCCGACGATCTCCGCCGCAACCGCCGCGCCCGTTCCATTGCGGTTGTTTTGATGGCATCGGACTTTTCGGTGGATGTCCAAGGCGACCGGGTCGATGCCCGATTTGCAAAATACCCGGGCCCGGAGGTGGAGGAGAAACTGGAAGTCATCGGACGCCTACTGATCTTTACCCGCCAGATGGATATGCTCATGAGCAGTGAGGCCAGCGTCGAGCAGGTGGCCAAGAACTTCCTGGAGGGGAACTACCACTACGATTGATGGGAGTCCAGTGCCGCCCCGGCGGTCAGACACCCCGGACCCTCGCCTTCGCATTCGCGTGACGTGACTGGTGGCCCTCACGCAATGGGCCGGAATCCGCAAGCTTTCGAATAAGTTTACATATCGTATTTTGGGTTGCGGACCGGCTCCCATTCCCTTCGTGCTCTTCGTGTCCTTCGTGGTTAGGATGTTTTTGCTTGCGGCTATGCTGCGCTAAGCCTTTCATGATGTTAGCGGGGAAACCCGAATACGCTACTTCTTGACCACGATGCATCCAGGTTTCACCGGGTAATCGCTACTGACCCAGGCTAACCCATCATTTTCGGTGGTTTTCCGGACCTCGGCAAAACCAACCCAGCTTCCGGCTTTGTCGACCACATCGACCCGGGTCCCGACTGCCACACCGTAGCGCGAACCCAATTCAAAAATGATTTCATGCCCTCCGTCCACCGGCCGCATCAGATAGATTTCGGCTCGCCCATCCTCTGCCATCAGCCGGTCCACTCGGTGCGCGAGGACATAAACGCAAAGCAGCGTTATCACCACACAACCCAACCAGACCAGCATCAACCACCAGGGCGAAAGGTTCAGTATTCTCCGGATGGCGGATTTATGACTCTGCTGATAGCTGTCCGCACCGGCATGAACGACGAAATGCAGTGCCTCGACCTTTCCTGCAGGAGTCTCTCTGATCATAAATGCGCACCGGGTAGTCACCGGCAGCGGCGGCCGGACTCACCATGGCGCGGGCATGCCACATGGCGCCACCAAACCAGAAACTGGGACGGATGGCATCAAGGTTGATCTGAATTGCTGCGGGATCAGCGCTAATGACCAGATCATCAATTCCCTGGGCCTTGCCGGCCACCGGACCGGTAACTCGAATCACATCTCCCGGCAGAGCGTGGAAAACCAGGGAAGGTTCTCGGAACTTGGCGATCACCGCATCCAGCAGGGTGACCGCCAGCAGTAGACACCACAAAGCGCACACTTTGCTCAGAGCATCCCGCCAAACCTCAGCTTGCGCACTGGTCATGCCCGACCTCGGAATCTCCGGAGCGCAATCGGCCAACCAGGATCTTGGTCAAGATCAGGGTAGGAACGCACATCATCAGGAAGGAGCGCATAAAAACCAGGGTGAAGGCATCGGGCTGCCGGTTGGCCAGGTACATACTGATGCACAACTCCAAGATCAACAGTAGATCCATGATTACGATGGTGAGTTTCTGCGCAAGATTCATGGAGATATTCCTTTCGCAACCAATGCCTTCACCCTTCCCCAAATCCATTCTGGCCGCTTCCTGTCATCTTCCTCAACCGTCAGGAAGTTCGGCAAGCGGCCAGAAGGATCGGGAAAACCGATGGCCTTGCCCATTAGGCCGGGACAAGCCCCCTACCCACCGGCTACTTTTTGAAGATGTCCGTCTTGGTGATGTTCATGAAGCGGGCTGCCTTGCCTTCCTGTTTGTAGTAGATCCGCACTTCATCGCCGTTATCCCAGGTATCCGCGGGCAACATGAAGTATTCGTCGGGCACCGAGAACGTGGTCAGGACCCCCAGCCGTTTGGAATAGATGGTGATGGTCTTGCGGGTCTTGTCGATGGCAGGGAATTTCTTTGCTTTCCCTTCGCCTGCATCGAACACCAGCGGGTCGCTAGCCTGCACGTTTTCCTTCTGATCCACCAGCGTATAGTTTATGGTGGCGAAGTTCTTGAGCGCGGGCACATAAATCACGATTTGCCGGTTCTTGGTATCCAGCTTCATCCGCTTGCCCGGTTTCGGCTCCGGCCCCGTTTCCATCGGGTCCTTAGGCAGTTCATAGGTCAGCGGTGGCAGGAAGCTGTAATCGACGTTTTTGGTATCGGGGCTGATGTCCCTGATCATGGTTATCGTGTTCTTGTCCTTATCATAGTCAACCACTCTTCCCTGATCCACCTTGCCCAGCTGCTCGCATCCGATCACCAGGGTGAGCGACAGGGCGAGGCATAACATGCTCCAGATCGATTTTGTTGCCATGGTCAGTGTCTCCCTCTCAAGGCATACGGTATTGACTCAGCAAGCCCCCATTGGCGGCACCATTCCAGACCCGAGTTGTGAGTCTTTATCTCTGGGTCTGGCATCCTGAGTCTGGTGTCATCACTGTGCCGCTTTCTTACCGGCAATCTCCTGCTTGGCTCCCTGAAGCATCTTGACGGTGATATACAGCGCCAGAGCGCTCACCAAACCCAGGATCATGACGGTTGAGGTGCTGTCGTAGAACCCCTTGTTCGCCGGGTTGTAAGTGGCGAGCAGTTTCAGGACGATGGACAGACCGCAGCCGATCACCGCCAGGCCAAAGGCCACCCGAATGCCGTAGCCTTTTATGTATTTGGTGGCAACGGTTCCCACCTGAGCCCCGATGGACGCTCCCACCAGCATGATGATGGCAGCCACCAGTTCGGTGCGCCCCTTGAAGGTATAGGTGCCGGCACCGTAGAGCCCGGAGATCATAACCTCGAACAGATCGGTTCCCACGGCCACATGGGTGGGACAGCCCAGGATATAGATGAGTGACGGCATACGGATGAGGCCGCCACCGATCCCCAGGATGCCTGCCAGCCAACCGGTGAGGAAACTCACGAAGATAGGCAACCAGGCCGTACAGTAAATCCCCGCTACCGGCAGGTGGACCATGGGAGGGATCTTGATCTTGTGGAACGTCTTGTGCCACTCGATGCCCGTGGCCAACTTGTCAACCTCATCGCCCCGCGCCTTAGCCTCACGTTCCTTCTTCTTCTTCTTGGCAACATCGGTAAACACCATCCAGGCGATGAAAGTCAGAAGCCCCAGATACAGGTAACGAACGGTGATTTCGACACTGCCCATGCGCTCCAGCCACATCACCATTTGCGCCCCGACTTCGAAACCCACCACCGTTCCCACCAGCATGATCATGCCCAACTTGTAGTCAACATTGCCGAATTTGCCGTGGCGCATGGTGGAAATCAGCGATTTGCCCGCCATGTGCGCAATGTCGGTGCCGATGGCGAATGCCATGGGAAACCCCAGAATATTCAATCCCGGCGTTACCATCCAGGCGCCGCCCATACCAAAGAACCCGCCGATGATACCGACCCCGATGCCTAGAATGATTAGACCTGGCCAGAAAATCTTGACCCCGGCGATGGGCATGAGAACATACAACCAATCCATATGAACCTCCTCGCGCTGCTAGCAATGAGTTGCCGGCGATATCAGTGTTCCGCCAGTTCCCTGGACTTGAGATCAATTCCGATGTGGGACATTATTAGGTCGGCAAGGACGCCGAAAATCAGGCCTATTAATGGAATAAGAACCACGGTAAGAATCATGAAATACAGATGGCTCTCATTGTAGAGGCGGACCAGAAGAGCTGAAGGCCGCTCAACTTGCGTGTATCGGCCACAATGACCAGGGGAGCCACAGCTCCTCCACCGGCGGCCAGTGCTATGCCCGGAAGAAGCAGTCCCGCCAGCCCTGCAAATCCGAGTACTCTTTTCCAGAACCTGCTCATATGAACCTCCCTATAGATTGCTTGATCATGTCGTCGATGGTCGTCAAACCCGGGTTTCATTCTGCTCAACTTACCCATCTTGATTCGCCTTTCGACCAACACTGACAGCCACCCCGGGCTTCTGCCTTGCTCACCCGCATTGGCGACCGCACTTCTCAAACAACAGCCCGGTCAGCGCACCACCGTCACGCTGCAGGGCGCGTTAGCCACCACCTTGGCCGCCGTGCTGCCGATGAGGGCGCGCTTCAACCCGGTAAGGCCGGTGCTACCGAGAATGATCAGGTCAAAACCGCCCTCCTGAGCCCGCCGAAGGATGTTGTTGGCCGGGACCTGCCCAGTCTCCAGCGCCAAGTCCGCGGTCAGTCCCTTTTCGGCGAAGAGCGCTTTGCCTTTGTCGAGAGCCTCCCGGGACTGGGCTTCCAGTTTTTCCTGGATGTTGATAGGCATCTCATCGAAGTCGCTGGGCGAATAAAAAGCCACCGCCATCAAAGTCACCTGCGCTCCTTCCCGTTCGGCCATTTCCAACGCCCGCTTCACCGCTTTCATGGAATGTTCGGAACCATCTGTTGCCACCAGTACCTTCATGAGATCCACCTCCTTGGTCCGTGACCGCGCACCGTGAAAACATCCAGAACCACCTGTCTTTCACTCCGTTCCAATCTCTATGGGCAACATCCGTGCCAGCCGCTGCCGGCAACCGCCACCGCTATTGCCACCATCCAGCCCAACCAGTATGAAACTTTCAGATGACACTCCTGTCACCTGTCATCGACCACCTGGTGTTCGCCGGATTCGAGGCATTCGCAGAAGGCATCGATTTTATGGCGCAATTCATCCACCTTCAGGGGTTTGATGATGGAACCTTGAACGCCATACTCACTTGCTTTCTGCACCTGGTCCCGCTGGTGGCGACCAGCCGCCAGGACGATCACCAGGCCGGGATGATCACGACGAACCCGTTTCAACAGACTGCAGTCCGCCGCCGTGGCCATCGCCACGTCCATAAGCACCAGGTCGATGGCCACATCCTTGAGCAGGGTGGTGGCTTCCTTTTCCTTGCCAGTCAGGTAACATTTGTAGTTTCGGCGTGCTTCCAGGGCACGGGCAAAGAGCTCCCCCTCGTCATGTTCAGGAACGACAATGAGAACGTTTCTGCGTTTCATCTCTGCTCTCGCCTCGCCCTTCATTGGTCCCAGCCCCAACCCAGGCATGGCTGCCGCCACCGCCCTACCCGCCCCACGCTGCTTAGTTAGTTCCATCGAAACACTCTGATTAACCATTTCCGTAGGGGCGAGCTTTATGCCCGCCCAACGGCGCATCAACCGCGGACTCTTCGGGCGGGGATGAACCCCGCCCCTACGAACCCAGGAGTTTCCGGATGGAAACTAATTAGGTGTTGGCAACAGCTCCCTTTCCCCTTCGGGGGTAGGGCAACCCAAGTCAACAGCGTTGACCCAACCCCCGTCCCGTCTCACCGCCCACCGGTTGCCAGCGCGTCAACGGAACCATGAGAACCACATTTTCAGGATATGATTGTACAAGTAATGTGCCAGGGGCTTTGATCGGCAGGATTTAGGGAGCGCATAGCGCTTGGCGGGCGCCCGGGAGAGCAGGCAGGACCTTGATCGACGGCGACCTCTGGGAGGAGGCCTCACTTGAATGGCTTGGTGTCGATCAACTTGCGATTACTTGCTGAAGATAGTTGCGGATTCTTAGGGCAGCCCGAGGTCTGTACCCGGATTGCTCTCTACCGGGGCCACCCTGGTGGATTTCTGGTTTATGGCCCGTAGTCGGGATCAGGGCCAGTCCCATTGGTGCCCGAATCCGGTGGGGTCGAGGCTGAAGCGAGGGGCAGATTGATGGTGAAGCTGGTGCCGGTGTTCCCTGGGCTGGCTTCGGCCGTGCGGCTCTCACAGACGATGGTGCCGCCGTATTTGGCAATAATGCCATAACTCACAAAAAGCCCCAGGCCGGTACCCTCCCCAACTTTCTTGGTGGTGAAGAAGGGGTCGAAGATCTTATCCATGAATTCCGGCAAAATCCCACAGCCATCGTCCTGCACGCAGATCGCCAGGTAATCGTCGCTCTTCCCGAAGCGCGTCGTAATGGTGATGGTTCCGGAACCATTCAGGGCGTAGATAGCGTTGTTGACAAGGTTGAACAAGACCTGCTGCAGGCCTCTGGAATCGCCTCGCGCCCGGGGCAGGTCCCCAGCCAGGTCGACTTTGAGGTTGATGTTGTTCATGTTGGCGGTGTGTCGCACCACCGACACGATCGCTTCGACATTGGCGTTGACATCGCAATACTCCTCGGTTTCATCGGTAATCCTGGCGAAGCACAGAAGCTCATCGACAATGCTCTTACAGTGCAGGCCATGGCGTTCGATAGTCTTGAGGTCATTGTATTCCATGGTCCCCGGATCGATCTTTTCCAGGAGCAGCTCGCAGAAGCCCAGCATGATGCCGAGAGGATTGTTGATTTCATGAGCGACACCGGCCGCCAGAGTGCCCAGGGATGCCAGCTTTTCGGCGTTGATGAGCTGGCGTTCGAGGCTCTTGCGATCGGTAATGTCCCGAGCAATACCCAAGACCACCAGTTCTTCGCTGTCTTGTTCACGGATCGGTATGTATTGCAGATTGAACCAAAACTCCTCGCCCTGGATGTGGAAAACCGACTCGGTCCGTTGCCTTCTGCCCGCCTTGACCACTTCGTTGATCAACTGGAGCTGCGCATCAGCCTGTTCCCGCGGCAGGTATCGATAGATGCTTTGTCCGGCCAGTGTCCCATCGCCCACGCCAAAAACCCTGGCCATGTGCTGATTGGCCGAACGGATAAGGCCGTCGCCATCCAGGGTGAAGATCAGGTCCTCGGCGCTTTCCACCAGGGATCGGTACTTGGCTTCGGAACGTTCCAGGTCCTGCGCATAACGGCTAATATCTTCAGTCTTTGCCGCCACCTCGCTTTCCAGGACAGTGGACCAGCGCAATTCGTAGAGCAGCACCACAATAGTTCCCAGCAAGATGATGAACACAATCACCGATTGCAGCAGAGCCTGCCGCTCGTATACCGAACTGATGGCCCCTTCTATTTCGTGAACCGGCGCCACCACCGCCACCGACCAGAAGTAGTCGGCAAACGGCCCCTGGATCTTAACCGGTGCATAGGCGATGAGCTTTTCCATCGGTTCCACCAGTTCCCGATGCCAGCCCGATCGGTAGATGCCGATCCCTTCCTTGCCGCGAAGCATCTCTTCGCGCTGGATCTGGTTGATTTGCAGAAAGGAGATATTGGGGTTGCGAAGGTTACGGATCTCAAAGGCATTCTCGCCAATGAAACTCCCTTCCGGATGGTGCAGGAAGATGGCTGACGAATCCAGCACCCATGCATAACCGGTTTTTCCCGAATGAATCGGGGGAATTATTTCCTGCAGCAGCTCGCTGACATTGACCGTGGCTCGCAGATAGCCCGAAAAGCGGTGGGCCGCGTGAGGACGACGAACGTCGGTGGCGTCTTCGTAAGTTGGAACAATCAGATCGATCACAACATGACGGCGATCCTTGGCGGGGTCCCGCGGCCGCACCCCGGTGGCCATTGTCTTGCCGCGATTGCTCACAGTCGATGCCCAGGAAAGATACACCCCGGCCTCCTGCGTCCTCACCCCGATGTGCTCCATGCTGATCCCCTGTTCGCTGGCTACGAACAGCGTGTTCCCCTCTCGGTCCACACGCCGGATCTCCATGATGTGATCCCGGCTCAATACCGGCAGAGTGGACAGCAGCAGGCTCTCATAGCCGTCCCGGTCGCTGTACTGAACTGCCGGGAGGGAATTGAGCAGAATCAGATCGGCAATGGCGCTCTGCACATTGGCTTCGATCCGCAGCGCGGCGGCTTTGGCCAGTACCAGCTGCTGCTGGTTGAACTGATCACGAATGATGCCCTTCATCTGGCGGGCGGTGGTGTATCCCAGGTACCAGGCCCCGGTCAGCAACAGTAGGGTCACCACCCCCACCGATTTGAGTATCTTATGCAGTCTGATTCGTTCCCTGGGTTTCATCTTTCCCTGCCCCGACCATCCGGTTCCCACTTGACTACCCGCCAAACCCTAGGGCGCGCCCGGAGACGCCACGTATTCCCAAAAAGAAACTTGTGAATGACACTGACTGTACCTTTTAGTTTACACTACCCGGGCAAGTAGTGTAACCTGCAGAGGACGCTCCGGCACAGATCGGCAGTTGTCCTGGCCTGGGCGCAGGGCCAAGCTCTCTTGCTGTGGACCGATTGGATGCCAAATGGAAACCAAAACACCTTGGGGAGATTTTCATGGCCACAGAAATCCTGGTAGTAGACGATGAGCAGGACATGCTGGTGTTGCTCAAACGTATCATCACCGAGAAAACCCCCTTTGAAGTGACGGTTACCAACGATCCCTTGAAGGTTGGCGAGCTGCTCAAGAAACACTCGTTTGCTTTGGTCATCACCGACTTGAAGATGCCGCGTTGCGATGGCATTCAGGTGCTGGAGACCGTCAAACAGCACGCTGCCAACATTGCCGTGATCATCATGACCGCCTACGGCACCATCGAATCGGCCATTGAAGCGACCCGCAAAGGGGCCTTCGATTATATCACCAAGCCCTTCCGCAAGGAGCGCATCCTTCAAGTTCTCGACCAGGCCCTCAAATGGCAGCAACTCCAACAGGAGAACACTTACCTGCGGGAAAAACTCGAAGGCAAGTCGGCCTTCACCTCACTCATCGGCAACAGCCCCGCCATGCAGCGCCTCCACAGCCAAATCGAACAGGTGGCCAGGACCAGCGCCACCATTCTCATAACCGGCGAAAGCGGCACCGGCAAGGAACTGGTGGCGCGCGCCATTCACCAGCACAGCCTGCGCCAGGACAAGGTCTTTACTCCCATCGATTGCAGCACCATCCCAGAATCTCTCATGGAAAGCGAACTCTTCGGCCACGTGCGCGGCTCCTTCACCGGAGCGCTCAAGGACAAGAAGGGGCTGGTGGAGGAAACCAACCACGGGACGTTGTTCCTCGATGAAATCGGCGACCTCAACCTGACCATGCAGGTCAAGCTGTTGCGATTGTTGCAGGAAGGCGAGTACAAGGTGGTCGGCGACACGCGCATCCGCAAAGTGGACCTTCGGTTCCTGGCCGCCACCCACCAGAACCTGGCCGACATGATCCGCAAGAGCGAATTCCGCGAGGACCTCTTCTACCGGCTCAATGTCATCAACATCCACCTGCCGCCGCTGCGGGAGCGCCGCGAAGACATCCCTCTGCTGGCGGCGCATTTTCTGCACAAATACGCCGTAATCAATGCCAGGCAGCTTCAGGGTTTCAGCCGCGAAGCCATGTCCTTTCTCGTGCGGCAGGAATGGCCCGGCAACATCCGCGAACTGGAAAATGTGGTGGAGCGCGGGGTTATTCTGGGCCGGGGGAACATCATCGGCGAAGGCGATTTGAGCATGTCCGGAGTTGCTCGGCCTCTCACCTGCCGGGTCGTCGCCCATGGCCATCGGCGACGATCTCTTCGCCCTGCCCTTTAAGGAAGCCAAGAACCGGTTGCTGGAAGATTTTCAGTCCCAGTTCATTCTCAAGGCCCTGGCCAGCCACGGTGGCAACGTCTCTCAGACCGCCCGGGAAGTTGGTATCAAGCGACAGTACCTACACCGCTTGATCCGGGATGCCAACCTCAACATCAAGCCTTTGAAAAAGGCTCCTTCCTCCGAAGATCCAACCACGCCAAACAAGGTTTGACCCAGCGCTCAACCCTTCTGTGCCCGCTGTTCGCGGGCCAGTTTCCGTTCGAAGGCGGCCTCGATCTTGTCCATGAGTTCCTCTATGGAAGCGGGTTTGAGCAGATAGTCATAGCCGCCGAGTTTCATGATGTCCACGGCGGCATCCACCGAGGCGTGGCCGGTAAGGATGATCACTTCGACCATGGGGTTGAGTTTCTTGATCTCCGCAAGGGTTTCGATGCCATTCATCCCCGGCATCCGGACGTCCAGCACAATGACGTCAAATTGCCCATGCCCCAAGGCATCCAGCGCCTCCTGGCCACTGCCCAGGGTGGTCACGTCGAGCCCCCTGACCGTGAGGAGTTTGGCCAGAGTCTGGCGAAACCGCTCCTCGTCATCCACGATGAGTATTCTAGGGGTTGTTGTCATCTCTAACCCTTTCCCGGTGTCCTCAAAGAGGAAGTCGGATGGTGAAGGTGGTTCCCTGATTCATTTCACTGACCACCGTGATGGTACCGCCGAGGCGGGTGATGATGGCATGGCAGATGGATAACCCCAATCCGGTACCTTCCCCGGGTGGTTTGGTGGTGAAGAACGGATCAAAGACCTTGTCCAGATGTTCCTTGGGAATGCCACAACCGTTGTCGCTCACCCCAATTTCCACAGCACCGACGACAGCCACGCGGGTGCTCAGGGTAACGATGCCGTCACGCCCGATGGCTTGGACGGCGTTGTTGAGCAGGTTAAGAACCACCTGCCGCAGCAGCGGGCCGTCGGTGTTTACCGGCGGCAGATCACCCCGGTAATCCCTGACGATCTGGATTCCCTGGTGGACCGCTTCCCGCTCCACCAGTCGAGTCATGTCTTCGATCAGCCGGTTGATGTCCACCGTTTGGATAAGTGGGTCCATCTTGCGGGCAAAACTCAGCAATCGATGGGTGATGTCCTTGGAGCGTTCCACCTGCCGGGCGATCTCGTTCATGGAATCAAGGCATTCGTGGAGCCCTTCCAGTGCCTGGAGGTTTGGATTTCCAAGCAGATTGCGGAGCAATTCCACTTCCAGCCCGATGATGGCCAGGGGATTGTTTATTTCGTGGGCAATACCCGATGACAGCTCGCCGATAGCCGCCATTTTCTGCGATTGGATGAGCTGCGCATCCAGAAACGATTTCTGTTGCTGGGCCTGTTCCACTCGCCCCAGAAGCTGCCAGGTACTGGCCAGCGATAACACTGCCAGCGCCAGGGCGCCAAAGGCCGGCAGCCAGGCCGAACGAGCTGCCAGCACCATGGCGCTTAGAAACAGAGCAATGGCGACCGCATAATACAGCGATACATTTCGAGGCGCAGTGGCGGCTTTGAGCATGATACGGCCTTATCTCCCGGGATCTCGCCGATCGTCTCCAGCAGTGGAGTCCGGTGCAAATCAACCCTAACGGCCTTCATGAATCTTCTTTCGTTCAAAGGCTTGACGGATTTTATCAATGAGTTCTTCCAAATCAGCCGGTTTCATCACATAGTCGAAGGCACCGTGCTGCATACCCTGGATACCGGATTCCACCGATGCGTGGCCGGTGAGGATGATCACCTCGACGAAGGGTTTGCGCTTCTTCAAGTGTTTGAGGGTTTCGATGCCGTCCATCCCCGGCATCAAAACATCCAGGACGACGACATCGTAGGCCTCGTCTTCCAGCAGCTGCAGGGCCTGCTTGCCGGTTTCCACCCCCGCGGCGTTGATGCCACGTCGCTGTAATCTTTTGACGACGGTTTCGAGGAAATCCGGTTCGTCATCCACCACCAGCACTCTCAAGTTCTCCATGCTGCATCTCCTTAAGGACACGAGAGCATCTTTGTTACCTACGGAACCATACCCTTAATCTGAGTGGTCAATTGACAGCATCCCCACGGACCGGCACATAGATAGTAAAAACCGTGCCTTTGGACACTTCGCTGGCCACCATGATTCGACCACCCAGTTTTTCCACAATGCTGTAGCTGATGGACAACCCCAATCCGGTCCCGCGTCCCACCTCCTTGGTGGTGAAGAAAGGATCGAAAATGCGGGCCAGGTGTTCGTTAGAAATTCCTGGACCGTTGTCGGCAATGGAAACGGTGATCTCCCTTTCCTTGACGCTGTAGCCGGTCTTGACTTGAATCTCGCCATCTTTGCCAATGGCATCGACCGCATTGTTCAAAATGTTGAGAAACACCTGCTGCATCTGGGCTGAATCACTCAGGGTCGAGGGCAGGCCCGGCGCGTAGTCGGCCTTGATGCTGATGTTCTTGTAACGAGCGTCATTTTCCAGGAAACTGAGGGTCTCGCTGAGAACCTTATTGATGTCCACCTTTTCTTCGGTGGGTTCCATCCGTCGGGCAAACCCCAGCAAGCGGTGAGTGACCTTCTTGGCACGCTCGACATGGCGTTCGATCTTGCCCAAAGCGTCCTTGAATTCCGCGAAGTTCTCACTGGCCGAGATATCTTCTTCGCTCAATAGGTCTTTGAGCCATCCCACTTTTTCCTTAATGACCGCCAGAGGGTTGTTCACTTCGTGGGCGATCCCTGCAGCCATCTTGCCAAGAGCTGCCATCTTGCTGGACTGCATCAGACTAGCGTCGAGGACCGCCTTCTCGCGGTCGGCCTTGATCAGTTCGGTCATCATCTCGTTCACCACATAAACCGCCCCGGCAGTAATGATCAGGATACCACCCAGGATCACCCATATGGTCATGTGGCGAGCGTGAAACAAGGGCATCAATTCAACCCGTGGGTCTTCCTTGATAATCAACAACCACTCTTTGCTCCGCATCCAGGTCGCCGCCACCAGAGCGGTCTGGCCCTGGAGCTGGCGTTCTTCAATGCGGCTCCCGCTGAAGCTTGAATAGTTGCTCTCATCCTCGGTTCCCAGGACCTTCCCGCCGAAACGCGGCGTCGTCTGTAGGACTCGATCCTTGTTGATAACATAGGCATCACCTTTGTCACCGACTTGAGCTTCCTTAACCAGGGCATCAAAAATATTGGTGTCGATGGTTGCCCTGAGGATCCAGCGGCGGTCCCCTTCGCGCCGCATCACCGCGATGATGAAGTGGGGAAACTTGCGGAAGCCCATAAAGACATCACTGATGAAGACACCACGCAGCATGACTTCCTGAAACCATTCTTCATTGCGGTAGTTGATCCCACGCAGTTGGTAAGGTCCCGAATAGGCCACATGGTGGCCATCCTGATCGATGATGCCCAGATCAATGAAAGACTTGGAGCGTGATTGCATCAGGGTAAACACCCGATCGAGGTAGTCGCCGTCGCTCAACTGCTGGTAGGACTGGGTGTTGGCCAGTGTGGTCAACTGAGCAACGCGTTCGTCCAGGAACAGGTCAATGGCGTTGCGCCGGTTGTCCACCAGCGTTCGCAGACTGTCCATAATCTTGGCGGTATACGACACGCTGAACTGATAGTAGATGGTGAAACCCAACACAAAGAGCGGTATCAGTGAAAAACACAGCGTGGTAGCGATAATCTTCCAGCGAAGCTTCTGAATCCCTCGTTCTTCCATCGGCCGCCCTTACTCTGAAGTCCATAATCGCTGCATCTTGAAGCACTCTCGCCAAGACCCGAATGGTCAGCTCCGAACCATAGCATTCCAAGTAAGCAAGCACAATGCCAACCATCGCAGGCGACCGACTTAAACCGCGTCGCCCAACGGCTTCACAAGACCAACAACAGGCCCGCTTTCGAGCGTCGATCCGGTTGACGAGCGAGTCAGGTCATGGGGGGCAACCACCCCACACGGCAATGCTTTTGACTTAACGGCAGAAGGTCCTTCCGGTTCCCCTCCCCTCGGTGGAAGGGGTTAGGGAGGGGGTTGATCTTACCCGCACCTTCTCACCCCTACCCAGCCTCCCCCATCAAGGGAGAGGAGCTTAAAGAACTGTCCCCAAATAGCCATTGCAGGCGTTGCGTTTTCATTGCATTCAACGCAACCTACGGTAGGTCGTGTTGAATGCAATGAAACGCGACACAAAAATCACGGGAAATGGCACACTTATTTTTGGGCGGATCCTAAGTCAACAACATTGCCCCAAACCGTTGGGGCCAACCGCCTGATCAGGGATGCCGAAAGGTCTGAGCCGGGGCGACCAGCCGGTCGCCCGGCCTCCCGTGTATGCGCGCGGTGATCCTATCCAAGAAGCTCGAAGTGCCAGAGCAATTCCTCGATGACTCCGTATTGAAGATTGTTTCATCATGAAACACCGATAAAACCCCGCAGAAGACCCTCTTGTGAAACAAATATTTTGACAACCGTGACTACATTTCATAGACTGCCAACGCCCTATTTCCCCGCGATTTCCTTCATCGCCGATAGCGTGCGGATTTCCCCAGGGGCGGTGCGGCGGTCACCCGGATGCTGTTTCATATCCGACACACTTGGTCTTCCTCAACACGGATTGGGCGGTTCATTATGATCAAAACGATTTTCCCATTTCTGAGCTGGGTGCGGTTGGTCAACGCAGCCACCCTGCGTACCGACTTCATCGCCGGAATCACGGTGGCCTTGGTTTTGGTTCCTCAATCCATGGCCTACGCCCAACTGGCGGGGATGCCGGTTCACTATGGCCTGTACGCCGCGTTGTTGCCTCCCATGGTTGCAGCGCTCTTTGGCTCCAGCCGGCAACTGGCTACCGGTCCAGTGGCGATTGTCTCGCTGATGACCTCGGCGGCCCTGGCGCCTTTGGCCACCGCCGGAAGCGAAGCTTTTATCGCCTATGCCATCCTGATGGCACTCATCGTAGGAGCGTTCCAATTTGCTTTGGGCGCGCTACGGTTGGGGTTGGTGGTCAATTTCTTGTCCCACCCGGTGGTCAATGGTTTCACCAACGCCGGTGCACTCATCATCGCCACATCCCAGCTTTCCAAAATGTTTGGTGTCAGTGTCGATGATGCCACCCACCACTATGAAACAGTTTACGGAGTGGTCAAAGCAGCCATCAATTTCACCCACTGGCCCTCACTGGGCCTGGGCGCCCTGGCCTTTGTCCTGATGTACGGGTTGCGGCGCATTGATCGCCGTATCCCCTATGTGCTGGTGGCCGTGGCCGTGACTATCCTGATTTCCTGGGCCACCGGTTTTGAGCACAATCGGAAGGTGCCCCTGGAAGCCATCATGTCTCCGGAGGCCCAAAGCCACATCAAGGAATTCAACGCGGCCGCCAAAGCCATGACTGAACTGGCCAAACAGCGTGCTGAGTTGGCACCCGAGATCACCACGGCCGAAGAGCAATGGGGCTCGGCGTCGGTACGCCTTCTGGAACTGAAACACAAAGGCGCAGTGATTGAGTTCAATATCGACGAAGCCAAGCTCAAGACACGCAAGTTCCGCCGACTCATTCGCGAGATCTTGTTCGCCGGTGTGGAAGGTGAAGGCGGCAAGCTCAATCTTTATCCCAAGAATGCGTTACCCTCCGGAGCGAAAACCGACGGTCGCACCTGGCGGATCAAGGTCGGCAATAGCGCCCTCGACGAAACCGCCTTGCGTTGCCATCGGCGGTGGCGACGTAGTGGGAACCGTGCCCAAGGGCATACCCGCCATGAGCATCCCCAAAATGGACCTCAAGATCGTGCTGCAGCTGTTGCCTATTGCCGCCATCATTTCTCTACTGGGTTTCATGGAAGCGGTGTCCATCGCCAAAGCTATGGCGGCCAAAACAGGGCAGCGTCTGGACCCTAACCAGGAGTTGATCGGCCAGGGCCTGGCCAACATGCTGGGAGCGCTAGGTCAGAGTTTCCCGGTTTCCGGCTCCTTTTCCCGGTCCGCGGTCAACATCCAATCCGGTGCCGTAACCGGTCTATCCAGCGTGTTCACAAGTGTTTCCGTGGGGATCGTGCTGTTGTTTTTCACCCCGCTGTTGTACCATCTGCCCCAGTCGGTCCTGGCCGCTGTCATTATGATGGCCGTCATCGGCCTGCTTAACGTCCATGGCTTTATCCATGCCTGGAAAGCCCAGTGGTATGATGGGGTGTTCTCTGTGATCACCTTTGCGGCCACCCTGATCAGCGCTCCCCACCTGGACAAGGGCATCATGGTCGGCGTCGGACTGTCGCTGCTCATGTTCCTTTACAAGAGCATGCGTCCCAAGGTGACCTCCCTTTCCCTGTATCCGGACCGATCCTATCAGAGCGCCCGGGATTTCGGCCTCAAAGAATGTGACCACATCTCCATGATCCGCTTCGACGGCTCTTTGTTCTACGCCAATGCCGGCTATCTGGAAGACCAGATCACCGAACGCCTGACCGCCATGCCGGAACTCAAGCACATTCTGATCGTGGCCAATGGCATCAACGACATGGATGCCTCCGGTGAGGAAATGCTGTCGCTCATTGTGGATCGTGTGCGCAGCGCCGGTTATGATATTTCTTTCAGCGGCGTCAATGAAAAGGTACTGGCAGTCATGAACCGCACCTACCTGTACGAAAAGATCGGCGCCGACAACTTCTTCCCGACCATGCAGCAGGCCGTGGAAATAATCCACCGCGGGAGCACACCCAGTGTGGCGAGAAGCGCTGCCCGCTGCTGTCGGTTTGTTTTGTCAACCACTGAGCGTAAAGCCGCCGGCCAACAGGATTCGGTCCCAACAGGACCTCTTGGGTGGCACGACTTGAGATCTCTGATCAGAGAGGGATGAATTCCATGTCAGTGATTGCCTTATTCAGCGGTACCCATTGTCAAGGCGATGAAGTGGCCCGGAAGGTTGCCGACAACCTGGGCTACCGGATGATCGATGACCAGGCCCTGATTGCCGAAACCAGCAAGCGTTTTCAGGTGGAGGAAAGCAAGCTGGCTCGCGCTGTGTTTGCTAAGGCCTCGATGTTCAACAAATTCACTCACGAAAAAGAACGTTCCCTGGCCTACCTAAAAAATGTCCTGGCCGACCGACTGGTTGAGGACAACCAATTACTGTTCGGTTTTTCCGGCCATCTCATCCCGCGCAGAATCGCCCACGTCA
>CAWHGA010000039.1:0-33839 GCA_963828705.1 uncultured delta proteobacterium | reverse complement strand
TCGCCGACCACTTCAGGGCCGATCCCGTCACCGGGGAGGAGTGTGATTTTAAAATTCATGATATCTTCTTACCTCAATGTGCCAGAAAAAGCCCATATTCCACGGAATCGACCAGTGCCAGCCAGCTTGCTTCAATGATGTTCGCGCTTGCGCCCACTGTGCTCCATCGCTGTGTGCCGTTCTGCGTATCGATGAGCACACGGGTGACCGCCTCGGTGCCATTCTCCGAGTTGAGGATGCGGACTTTGTAATCGGCCAGATGGAATAAGCCAAGCTGCGGGTAGGTAGGGATCAGCGCCTTGCGCAATGCCAGATCGAGCGCGTTGACCGGACCGTTCCCCTCGGCTGCCGTATGCAGCACTTCTCCTTAACCCGCACCTTGACCATCGCTTCGGCGAAGATGCCCCGGCCGGAGCGGTGTTCCACGTTGACGAAGAAATCGATCAGCTCAAAGGGCGGTTTGTAGTACATCTCCTGTCGCTTGAGCATCATCGCCACCGACGCGTCCGCGGCTTCGAATGAAAATCCACGTGCTTCGAGTTCCTTGATCTCGGCCAGCACGGGAGCGACTTCCTCGCCTTCGACTTCCACACCGTGCTCTTCGGCCTTGCTAAGTAAATTTCCGCGCCCCGAAAGGTCAGAGACGACGACGCGCATCTTGTTACCCACCGCATCGGGCGGGACGTGCTGATACGACAGCGCCGAACGACGCATAGCCGCGACATGCACGCCTCCCTTATGGGCAAAAGCGCTCCGGCCTACGTAGGGGAGGTGGTCGTTCGGAGTGATGTTGGCTACTTCATCGACAAAGTGGGACAGGTCGGCCAGTTTGGCCAGTCCGCCATTGGGCAGGCATTTCTTCCCCAATTTCAGTTCGATGTCGGCTATCACCGAAACGAGGTTGGCGTTGCCGCAGCGTTCGCCGACTCCATTGATTGTGCCCTGCACCTGGATGGCGCCCTCGCGCACCGCCACCAGTGAATTGACCACGGCGCACTCCCCGTCGTTGTGGGTGTGGATGCCGAACGGATGCTGGATGAAAGCTTTGACTTCGCGGATGATCCCCTCCACTTCCCAGGGCATCGTCCCGCCGTTGGTATCGCAGAGCACGACCGTCTCCGCTCCGCCGCGGATGGCTGCCTTCAAGCGTCTCGACGGCATAAGACGTATCGGCTTTGTACCCGTCGAAGAAATGTTCGGCATCGTAGATCACGCGGCGGTCCTGTGCGCGCAGATAGGACACCGACTGCTCGATGATGCGCAGGTTGTCGTCCAGGGTGGTCTGCAGTACGTCTGTGACGTGCAGCGTCCAGGTCTTGCCAAAAATGGTGCAGACAGGTGTCCCGGATTCGAGTAAAGCCTTGATGTTAGCGTCGTCCTCGGGTCCGCCTTTGACCCGGCAGGTAGCGCCAAAAGCCGCGATCAACGCATTTGTCCATTTCATGTCGCGGGCGCGCTCGAAGAACTCAACGTCCTTGGGGTTCGAGCCCGGCCAGCCGCCTTCGATGAAGGCCACGCCCAGATCGTCCAGCTTTCGGGCAATGCGGATCTTGTCGCTGGCTGAAAGGTTGAATCCTTCGGATTGAGTGCCGTCGCGTAAGGTGGTATCGTAGATTTGGATGGTCATAGGTAATTGGTCTTCTTGTCTCTTGTCTTCTTGTCACTTAGTCTTCTAGTCATTCTAGTCTTGCTTCAAATTGAACAATTTCTTTTTCAAAACTCATGATGTAACCGAGTTCATCGACTCCATTGAGCAGGCAGGACTTGTTGAACGGATCGATGGGGAACGTCACAGCGCCGCCAGGAAAGGAAAGCGTCTGGGTCGCCAGATCAACTGTCAGTTCGGCGCGCGGGAGCTTCCTCAGCCATGTCGAATAAAGCTTGATGAGTCTTCTCATCGACGATGATGGGCAGCAGACCATTCTTGAGGGCATTATTGCGGAAGATGTCGGCGAACGAGGTGCTGATGACAGCTCGGAATCCGATAACCGGTCAGCGCCCAGGGAGCATGCTCGCGGCTCGAACCGCACCCGAAGTTGTCGCCCGCAAAAAGGATTTGTGCCCCGGAAGATTCGGGTTTATTGAGGACGAAATCCGGTTTGGGGGAACCGTCGTTGTTGTATCGCCAGTCCGCGAACAAGTTGTCGCCCATGCTGCTTTTATCTGTTGCTTTTAAAAAGCGGGCAGGGATGATCTGGTCGGTGTCGATGTTGTTCACCGGCAGGAGCACGACGCGCGAGGTGAGTGTGGTGAATTCGGCCATGGTTAATTTCCTCCCTGCAGCATCGACCGCACGTCCAGTCACTTTGCCGGTGATGGCTGCCGCCGCGGCGGTCAGCGGGCTGGCGAGGAATGTGCGCCCGCCTTTACCCTGCCGGCCTTCGAAGTTGCGGTTGCTGGTGCTGACGGCATATTGTCCGGGTTCGAGCTGGTCGCCGTTCATGGCGATGCACATCGAGCATCCGGCTTCGCGCCATTCCGCGCCTGCTTCCCTAAAAATCTTGTCGAGACCTTCGCTTTCGGCTTGCTTCTTGACGTCCTGCGAGCCGGGGACAACCATGACGCGTGTGCCGGTATCCACGTTGCGACCTTTGAGCAAAGATGCGGCAAGACGCAGGTCAGAGATGCGCGAGTTGGTGCACGAGCCGATGAAGACCACATCCACTTTTTTACCGAGCAGTGACTGCCCGGGCTGTAAGCCCATGTAGGTTAGGGCTTTCTCGAGGGCTATTTTCTGGTTGGACGTCGCCCAATGAAGCGGGGTCTGGGACTCGATCCGTGATTTTCATGCCCATGCCCGGATTCGTACCGTAGGTGATCATCGGTTCGAGGGCGGCAGCATCCAGGGTAACGGATTTGTCGTAGGTCGCACCTTTGTCTGTGGGAAAAGTCTTCCAACGACTTACGGCTTTATCCCAGTCCGCGCCTTTTGGAGCGTGTTCGCGACCGTTCAAATAGTCGAAGGTGGTTTCATCAGGAGCGATGAGACCTGCGCGCGCGCCGCCTTCGATGGACATGTTGCAGATGGTCATGCGCTCTTCCATGGATAATGCGCGGATGGCGGAGCCTGTGTATTCAAAGACATGCCCCGTTCCACCGCCGATGCCGATTTTGGCGATCAAAGCCAGGATGATATCTTTTGCAGAGACACCCAGGGACAACTTACCGTCGACCCGGATCTCGCAGTTCTTTGGTTTTGTCTGGAGCAGGCATTGCGTGGCAAGGACGTGTTCTACTTCGCTTGTGCCAATACCGAAAGCCAGCGCGCCAAACGCGCCATGTGTGGCCGTGTGGCTATCTCCGCAGACGATAGTCATGCCCGGCTGCGTTAGTCCGAGTTCCGGTCCGATGACATGGACGATGCCGCGATTGGGGCTGGACATGCCGTGAAGGGTGATCCCGAATTCCGCGGCGTTGACTTCCATCTGCTTGATCTGGGCAGCGGCAAGCGCATCGGCGATCGGGACATTGAGCGGCGTGGTGGGAATGGAGTGGTCCATCGTTGCCACGGTCCGCTCCGGGCGGCGGATTTTCAATCCCCGCTGGCGCAGACCGGTAAAGGCTTGCGGAGATGTGACCTCATGCACAAGATGCAGATCGATATAGAGTATGCTCGGGGAATCCGTTTGTTGGACGACAACATGGGAGTCCCAGATTTTTTCGAACAATGTTTTAGTCATACATGATACCGGGATAACGATATTTCTTTTCCAATTCAAGAATTGCCTTGGTAACGGCCTTTGGAATTCTCGCGGAGATCAGGTTGCTGACATCCCACCCCTTGGGCACGGTCTGTGGCTCGGGAAATGGATCAAAAATTGATGTCTGGGTGGTTTCTTCATCTGTGGTTTTCGAGGCGTTCATTTCATTCTCCTTTTAGTGATTTGATTACAGCAACACGCCATAATCTTGTTGTTGGGCTTCATCGCTTTCAGTTTGGGCTATGATGAGCTTGTTGAGCGCGGCGAGATATGCTTTCGCGCTGGCGACGATAATGTCGGTATCCGCTCCGTGACCGCCAAAGACACGCGCATAGTTTGTCTCCTTTTGGGCATCCAATTTATTGATGGCTTCCTTGGGCTGGACGCGCACAGTCACTTCACCTAATGCATCAATGCCTTCCGTGATGGCATGGATGTTGAACTCAAGCAGCGTGGCGGGGACTTTGACGATAGCGTCGATGGCTTTGTAAGTGGCATCCACAGGACCGGTGCCAATATTGGCGTGAGTGTGTACCTTTCCATCGGGACCGCGCAAACGGATAGTGGCCGTGGGTAATCCCATTGTTCCACACGCTACTTGCAAGCCATCGAGCGCATAAATATCACGCGGCCGGTAGAATTCATCGGCGATGAGGGCTTCCAGGTCGAGGTCTGTGATGACCTTTTTACGGTCGGCGAGATCCTTGAAGCGGGCAAAAGCCTTATCGAGTTCGGTCTCATCGAGGGAATGTCCCATCTCAGCCAGACGTGCACGCAAGGCGTGGCGGCCACTGTGTTTTCCAAGCACCAGTTTGGAATAGTTGACGCCAACATCTTCAGGACGCATGATTTCGTAGGTTTGGTTGTTCTTCAGCATGCCATCCTGGTGGATGCCGGCTTCGTGAGCGAAGGCATTTGCCCCGACGATAGCCTTGTTCGGCTGGACGACCATCCCGGAGTAATTGCTGACGAGCTTGCTGACACGGTTGATCTGGGTAGCGTCGATACCGGTCTCCAGATTAAATACGGGATGGCGGGTCTTGAGCGCCATGACAACTTCCTCGAGCGACGTATTCCCCGCCCGCTCGCCA
The DNA here is from genome assembly GCA_963828705.1 of uncultured delta proteobacterium. Classification (GTDB taxonomy): domain Bacteria; phylum Desulfobacterota; class Syntrophobacteria; order Syntrophobacterales; family Syntrophobacteraceae; genus CAWDJT01. Next base: position 29,047 of record CAWHGA010000039.1, on the reverse strand, counting down.
ATTCCGTTGATGGTCACCTCAGCCTGGCGCGCGCCCGCCTGGATTCCCGCCAGCGCATTCGCCGTTGCCAGACCCAGGTCATCATGGGTATGGACGGAGACAGTCACGTTTTCGATTCCCGGTACATTTTTCATGATGCCGGCTATCAACGCGCCGAATTCATCGGGGGTCGTGTATCCAACCGTGTCCGGGATATTGAGTGTGGTTGCGCCTGCCTTGATCGCTTCGGTAAGGACCACGTATAGAAACTCCGGTTCGGATCGTCCGGCATCTTCGGGGCTGAACTCCACATCATCGCACTTGCTTTTTGCGTAAGCCACCATTTCGCGCACGCGTTCGATGACGTCCTCCGGATCCATTTTGAGTTTGAACTTCATGTGGATGGGGGAAGTGGCCAAAAAAGTATGGATGCGGGGATGGGCTGCGCCTTTGACAGCTTCCCAGGCTTTATCGATGTCGTTTTTATTGGCGCGTGCCAATCCGGCTATTGTAGGTACCTTTGCATCAGGATTGCCTTTCGCCGGGTTGCCCACCTCGTTGGCAATACGACGTACCGCTTCCAGGTCATCAGGCGACGCAGCCGGGAATCCGGCTTCAATGATATCGACTCCCATGCGCGCCAATGAGCGGGCGACTTCCAGCTTTTCCGCTGAGGTCATGGACGCACCCGGCGATTGCTCACCGTCGCGCAGGGTCGTATCGAAAATTTTCACATAATTGGTCATTTATTCTCCGGTTTAGAAATCAGTGTTTTATCATGCCTTCTGCATCCACTGATCGCTAATCACTGCTCTCTAATAACTAGATCTTTTTCCAATTCTCCGGTCTTAAGGAGCGAACCGCAGCTCCAGCCTGCCACATTTCCGAATCGCGGATTACAGCAAGTTCTTTTTCCAACCCTTCACGATAATCGGCGCGGGAATTTGCCTCGAGCGTGATGCGCGCTTCGTTTCCGGTTTCCACGCTCGTATAAAGATCGTTGAACACAGGCGCTACTGCATCGCGGAATTTACCCTTCCAGTCAAGCGCACCGCGCTGGGCGGTGGTGGAGCAGTTGGCGTACATCCAGTCCATGCCGTTCTTGCCAACAAGACGGATAAGTGATTGGGTGAGCTCCTCAACAGTCTCGTTAAAAGCCTCCGACGGGCTGTGTCCGTGCTTACGCAATTCGTTGTATTGAGCTTCCATCACACCCGCCAGCGCGCCCATGAGAATTCCTCGTTCACCGGTTAGGTCGCTGTAAACTTCGTTCTTGAACGTGGTGGGGAACAGGTAGCCGGCTCCGATGGCGATGCCAAGCGCGATCGTCCGCTCAGTGACGGCGTTCTTTAGTTCGATCCCAGCCCCCACAGGGGGAGGGGATGGCGTCATGGCGGTGGTGTTCGGCCACGGCCAGGGCCGAATGGGAAATCAGCTGCAGTTCAGTCAGCCGCTCCAATACCACCGGTACCAGGTCCTGGCCGTATGGTGGGTCTAAAAAAACCAGGTCAAATCCGCCAGCACCCGCCGGCAGAGTCGCCAATGTCGCCAGGGAAGGGAGGATAGCACGCCGGATCAAGATGGATCGGTCTGCTACCCCACAAAGGCGGATGTTTTCTTCAATCAGACGGACCGCTTCGCTGTCGTGGTCCACGAAGACCGCCCGAGCGGCCCTGCGGCTGAGGGCTTCCAACCCCAGAGCCCCAGTCCCGGCAAAAAGATCCAGGACGTTGGCTCCAGCTACCCGCGCGGAGATGACATTGAATATGGCCTCCCGCACCCGGTCGGAGGTGGGGCGAATGCACCGCCCCTTGGGTGTTTGCAGGCGCCTGCCACGGAATTCACCGGCAATGATCCGCACCGGAACACCTCAGTTCAAACCCATTACTTGAGCCCGCGCGCAACCAGCAGTTCCGCGATTTGCACCGCGTTGGTAGCGGCGCCCTTGCGGATGTTGTCGGCCACCACCCACATCACCAGCCCGTTTTCGACTGACGGATCGAGGCGAATGCGGCCCACCAGGGTCAAATCCTGCCCGGCGGCGTCAATGGGCATGGGGTATTGCGCCTGCTTCGGGTCATCCACCACGCGAACCCCTTCTGCCTTTGCCAGCAGCGACCGAACATCTTCAGGCGAGATCGGCCGGCGGGTTTCAATGTTGACCGCTTCCGAATGGCCGTGGAAAACGGGGACTCGTACCGTGGTGGCACACACCGCGATGCTGTCATCCTCGAAAATCTTCCTGGTTTCGTTGACCATCTTCATTTCTTCTTCCGAATAGCCATTGTCCAGGAACGCGCCGATGTGCGGAAAACAATTGTAGGCGATGCGGTGCGGATAGACACTGCGGCTGATGTCTTTGCCGGCGGCTAGTTCCTCCACCTGCAGACGAAGTTCCTCGATGGCGCGTTTGCCGGTGCCGGAAACCGCCTGGAAGGTGGTCACCACGATGCGTTTGATCCCCACAGCGTCGTGGATAGGTTTGAGCGCTACCACCATCTGAATAGTGGAGCAGTTGGGGTTGGCGATGATGTTAGGGTGATTGGCCACCGCATGCGGGTTCACTTCCGGCACCACCAGCGGGACCTTGGGGTCCATGCGAAAGGCACTGGAGTTGTCAATCGCCACGCACCCGGCCTGGGCGGACAGCGGAGCGAACTTCTTGCTGATGCTGCCTCCAGCGGAAAACAGGGCAAAATCCAGGCCTTTGAAAGAGTCCTCGCGCAATTCGGCAACCGCCACCTTCGCTCCGCGGTAAGTGAGTTCTTTGCCCACCGAACGAGCCGATGCCAGCAAAGTGATTTCCGAAACCGGGAAATTGCGTTCTTCCAGCACCTGGATCATCATGTTGCCAACAGCACCGGTCGCTCCCACCACAGCCACTCGATAGCCTTTTGCTCCCATTTTCCCCACCTCACTTCAAAACTCCATGGAATGAACAACCACCATCACCACCCCAAACCTGGCCCAACTTACAGATAGCTCACCACCAGATCACCCACTTCGCTAGTGCTGTGGCCCATCTTGCCGGCCGACAGGCTCTTGAGATCGTTGGCCAGGACCTTTTTGATGGCTTCTTCGATGCGACTGGCAGCGGTTTCTTCGCCCAGGTGATCCAGCATCATCTGCCCGGCGGCAATGGCAGCCAGAGGGTTGATAACGTTCATGCCGGTGTACTTGGGGGCTGATCCGCCGATGGGTTCGAACATGGAAACCCCCTGGGGATTGATGTTGCCGCCGGCGGCAATGCCCATGCCACCCTGGATCATGGCGCCGAGGTCGGTGATGATGTCGCCGAACATGTTGTCGGTGACGATGACGTCGAACCACTCGGGGTTTTTCACCATCCACATGCAAGTGGCGTCCACGTGAGCGTAGTCGGTCTGGATGTCGGGATATTCCTTGGCGACATCGTAGAAGGTGCGCTCCCAAAGGTCGAAAGCGAAGGTCAGGACGTTGGTCTTGCCGCATAGCGTCAGCTTCCGGCCACGATTGCGGCGGCGACAGAATTCAAAGGCGTAGCGGATGCAACGTTCGGCGCCCATACGGGTGTTGATCGATTCCTGCACAGCCACCTCAAAGGGCGTGCCCTTACGTAGGAAGCCGCCGGCCCCGGCGTACAGTCCTTCAGTGTTTTCCCGTACCACCACGAAATTGATATCGTCCGGTCCCTTGTCTTTGAGCGGCGTTTCCACACCCGGGTAGAGGATAACGGGACGCAGGTTGATGTATTGATCCAGTTGAAAACGTAGTTCCAGGAGCAGGCCCTTTTCCAGAATGCCGGGTCTTGACGTCAGGGTGACCGATGGCGCCCAGCAAAATGGCGTCGAACCCTCGCAGTTCCTGCAGCGCGCTGGCTGGCAGAATTTCACCGGTGCGCAGATAGCGGTCGCCGCCCAGGTCGTAGTGGGCCAGCTCCAGTTTGAACCCTTCCTTGTCAGCAATAGCTTCTACGGTCTTGACGGCTTCCCGGACTACTTCCGGTCCAGTGCCGTCCCCGGGGAGTACGGCAATCCGATAGCTTCTGTTTGATTTCGTCTTTTCCATAAAAAAACCTTGTCCTTCTGTCAGAGTGATGGAAGCTTCGAGGCAAAACCTGTGAAGGTTATGAGCGAATTACTGCCTGCCGCTGGTTTCCTGCTTCAGTTGTTGGTGCACGTAGGCGATCAGCCCGCCGGCTTCCAACAGCCGTTGCATAAACGGCGGAATCGGCTGGGACTGATAGTTCTCGCCGCGCGTGCGATTGATAACCTGGCCGCTATCCAGATCGATTTCGAGCTGATCGCCCGCAGCAATGGCTTGCGCAGCTTCCGGACATTCCAGAATGGGCAGTCCCATGTTGAAGGCATTGCGGTAAAAAATACGAGCGAAACTGTGTGCAATAACACAGCCCACCCCCGCCGCCTTGATGGCGATGGGCGCGTGCTCGCGGGAAGACCCGCAGCCGAAGTTCTTGCCGGCGACGATCACATCACCGGCCTGGACTTTGCCGGCAAAGGTGGTATCGGCGTCTTCCATGCAGTGCTGCGCCAGGAATGCCGGGTCGGTGGAGACCAGATAGCGTGCCGGGATGATGGCGTCGGTATCGACATCGGCACCAAATTTCCAAGCCTGTCCTCTAATGTTCATATACCTTTGTCCTCAATGGTCTTAGGTCGTCCTATCACTTCTCCAACCCCCGCAGTCGTGATGCGGCATAACAGCAACGAAGGCGCTGCCCCCAGAGCTGCCGCCGGGTTCGGTAACAGCCACCGGGCGAAGGGCTGTGCGCCTTGGTCGGGCAGGCTCACGGGGGATTAGTCTCTGGAGGGCAGCCGAGATGGTTTGCGATCAGCGTTTCAGGACCTCGTCGGGGTGAGCGATCCGTCCCAGCACCGCAGAAGCAGCAGCCACTGCCGGGTTGGCCAGATACACTTCGCTTTCCGTATGCCCCATGCGTCCCTTGAAGTTGCGGTTGGTGGTGGCCACCGCCCGCTCGCCGGGGGCCAGGATACCCATGTGCCCGCCCAGGCAGGGACCGCAGGTGGGCGTGCTGACAGCTGCTTCCGCCTGCAGAAAGACCTCGATCAACCCCTGGTGCATAGCTTCCCGGTAAATGGCCTGGGTGGCGGGGATGATCACGCAACGCACCTGCGGGGCCACTTTGTTGCCCTTGAGGATTGCCGCGGCCTGCTGCAAATCTTCCAGGCGGCCGTTGGTACAGGAACCGATCACCACCTGATCGATGGTGATGTGGCCAAGTTCGGTGACCGGCCGGACGTTTTCCGGCGAGTGCGGTAAGGCCACGACCGGTTCCAGTTGGGAGATGTCCCAGTCGTAGAGTGCTTCGTAGTGCGCCTGGGGATCACTCTGAAAGCACTGATAGGGCCGTTTAGCGCGGTCTTTGACATACGCCAGAGTGGTCTCGTCGGGGGCGATAAGCCCCACCTTGGCGCCGGCCTCGATGGCCATGTTGCTCATGGTGAAGCGGTCCGACATGGGCAGCGCGTCGACGACTTCGCCGGTAAACTCCATGGACTGGTAGCGGGCGCCATCCACCCCGATCTGGCCGATGATGTGTAGGATCAGGTCCTTGCCTCCCACCCAGGGACGACGCTTGCCGTGGAAGACAAACTTCAGCGATGACGGTACCTTGAACCAGGTCTTGCCGGTAATCATGGCGGCCGCCAGATCAGTGCTCCCCACGCCCGTGGCAAAAGCCCCCAGGGCGCCGTAGGTGCAGGTATGGCTATCGGCGCCAATGACCACATCCCCTGGCAGCACCAAACCAAGTTCGGGCAACAGAGCGTGTTCGATGCCCATCCGCCCGACCTCGTAGAAGTGCGGCAATTGTTGTTCCCGGGCAAAGTCCCGGAGCACTTTTACCTGAATCGCCGAAGCGATGTCTTTGTTCGGCACGAAGTGATCAGGAATCAGAGCGATGCGTTCGGGGTCGAAGACTCGCCTGGCGCCGGCCTGGCGAAAGGCTTCAATGGCCAGGGGCGCGGTGATATCGTTGCCCAAGGCAAAGTCCACGGGTATTTCGATGAGTTCTCCGGGTGCTACCGCGCTAACTTTCGCATGCGCTGCCAGAATCTTTTCAGCAATGGTCAGGGGCATCTTCTCACCTTATGGTGCAGTTCATCTTTCGGAGACGACGCGGATGTGCCGAAGGAAAGTGTGCGTCATCTTGCTAAACAACGTCTCAACCAGGTTGAGCCATGAGCCATCAAATCCTTCACTCGTCTCGACGGGTGGTCATGGGTTCAGGTTCGCTGCCAACCAGGGCAGGGGGTGTAGCTTCAGCGATGCTGTGCCGTGCGCGATAGCGTCTGACCAGCAGCGTCAGTGGCCCGGACACCACATAGGTAAGGAACAAGCTAAACAGCATCACGTGCGGTTTGGCGGCCACCACGGTGAGCAGCACCAGGAGCAGGAACAGGGTCGGCAGCAGTTTGCCGCGCAGCATTTCCAGGTCCTTGAGGCTGTTGTAGGGGATGTTGCTTACCATCAGGAACCCAAGCACGTAGGTGGTGATCAGCAATAGTACGCTGTGTTCGGGAATGTAGGGGATCTTCCACTGGGAAGCAAACAGCACGATGGTGGCCACCATGCAGGCCGCTCCCGGGATGGGCAGACCGACGAAGTACTTCTTGCTGACAGAGTCCACCTGCACATTGAAACGCGCCAAACGCAACGCTCCACAGGCCATGAACAGGAAAGCGGCAAGCCATCCCAGACGTCCGAAAGGCTTCAGAGCCCACAGGTACATCAGCACGGCCGGGCCGACACCAAAGGCCACCAGGTCAGCGAGAGAATCGTACTCCACCCCGAAACGGCTGGTGGCCCCAACCAGGCGGGCGACCTTGCCGTCGAGAATGTCAAACAGGCACGAAGCTAAGACAGCTATGGCAGCGGTTTGGTATTGACCGTTGATGGCACTGACCATGCCGAAAAACCCGCAAAACATGTTGGCGGTGGTGAACAGATTGGGAAGGATGTAGGTGCCGCGATGAATCTCCCCATCCTTCGGCCGACGCCGTCTTTTCCTGCTGTAACGCCTGGTATTCAATCCAATTGACATAGGATACTCCCTCCCGCGATCACGCGGTCTCCCTTCTTCACTCGCAATCGGCTGGATTCGGGCAGATACACGTCAACGCGCGAACCAAAGCGAATCAATCCGAAACGCTCGCCGCCCAGGACCCGATCTCCCACCAGTAGGCCAGCACACAATGCGCCGGGCAATCCATCCGGCCACCTGGGTCAAGACGATGTCCTGTCCGGCGTCTGTGCGTAACCATAACCAGTTCTGTTCGTTACTTCTACTGGCCTGCAGGCGGTTTGCGGCAAAGAACTTGCCTTGCTGGTAATGAACACCACATACGGTGCCGGTCATCGGGATACGATTCACGTGCACATGGAAGATCGTCATGAAGATGCTGACCTTCCAGCAGGTCTTGACGCGTGAAGCAGGGTTCCTCGCTGCGTTCCGCGGCGATGACGATGCCGTCGGCAGGTGACACCACTTCTCCGCGGCCGGCGGTGATGATCCGCTCGGGATCACGAAAGAAGTGGCCGATGAGCAGCGTTGCCAGCAGCAAGCCCCAGGTCAATAGCTGTGTGCCCGAGAATCGCGGCAATGACCGTGACGAAAGCGGCAGCAGAGCACATAGGGGATCCCTTCGCGAGCGAAGGGGATATGCGAGCGTTTCTCACGAAAGTCCAAACGCTGGTCCTTCTTCCCAAAAGTGCTTGAGACGGGGCCAACTCCCCAATTTGTCCTAGGGCAGGTCCTTGGCTTCCAGGAACGGCATCATGGCCCGCAGCTTCTTGCCGACCTGCTCAATAAGGTGCGAACGATCCCGAGCCCGCAGGGCGTTGAACATGGGCCGGCCGGCCTGATTTTCCAGAATCCATTCGCGGGCGAATGCGCCGGACTGGACTTCTTCCAGGATCTGCTTCATGGTGGCGCGGGTCTCCTCGGTGACGATCCGCTTGCCGCGGGTGAGATCCCCGTATTCGGCGGTGTCGCTGATGGAGTAACGCATGTAGGAAAGCCCGCCCTGATAGATCAGGTCCACGACCAACTTGACTTCGTGCATGCATTCGAAAAAGGCGATTTCCGGCTGGTAACCGGCTGCCACCAGGGTGTCGAATCCGGCCTTGATCAGCTCCGAAATCCCGCCGCAAAGCACGCTCTGTTCGCCGAACAGATCGGTTTCTGTTTCTTCCTTGAAGGTGGTTTCCATCACCCCGGCGCGGGTGGCACCGATGCCGCGGCCGTAGGCCAGAGCCGTCTGCAGAGCCTGGCCGCTGGCATCCTGGTGGATGGCCACCAGGGCCGGCACGCCGGCTCCACGCACGTATTCACTGCGCACCAGATGCCCCGGACCCTTGGGGGCGATCATCACCACATCGACTTCGGCCGGAGCCACAATCTGTCCGTAATGAATATTGAAGCCGTGCGAAAACAGCAGGGTCTTGCCTCGCTTCATGGACGGGGCCAGGTCCTGGCGGTAAACGAGCGCCTGGATGTGATCTTCGGTAAGTATCTGGATCACATCGGCTACCTCGGCCGCTTGGCGCGCGGAAACCGGCTGAAAACCGTCTTCGATGGCTGCCTGATAGTTGCGGGTACCAGTGGGTTCTGCGACGATCACTTCGACGCCGCTGTCGCGCAGGTTCTGGGCTTGAGCGTGACCCTGACTGCCATATCCGATCACGGCCACCTTCTTGCCGTGCAGGAGCTTCAAATCAGCATCAGCTTCGTAGAAAATACGCATGTGTTGTCTCCTTAATTTTCAAAGTTCCAAAAGCGGTTGTTGATGTGGCTGCGCGGGCTGCCCCGTTTCTCGCAGCACTGGCGTCGCCATATTCTGCATGGCTTGCGAATCCCGACTGGAATTGACCACGAAAGGGCGAAGGAGAGGAAAGCACGAAGAAACAATCCTGCTGAAGATGGCCCTGTGGGTTCATCATGTCTTCTGGGTCGTGTCCATTCTGTGTTTCGATCCCGCCCGCGGTCCCGAACTGAAACCTGGCTGCCAGAACGGTTCCGGTTCGCCCGCGTGGGGAACTGTTCAAACATGACAATACCATCTCGCCGGCGGCCTGATGGGTGCAAACAGCGGTCGCCACCGTCCAGGCCCACTCTGTGGGGCGTTGCCTGGCCTTCCAAAAGGTGGCCGCCAGCCAAACAATGCCGCTTGTTCTGAATTCGACGCGCTAACGTTTCTTGCTGCGAGCCAGAGCGGCCTTACCGGTACGGGCCAGTTCGGTGATGCCAAACTGCTTGAGCAGATCCAGAATGGCGATGATCTTGCCTTCCTCCCCGGTGACCTCGATGGTGTAGAAATGCGGGCTGACATCCACCACCTTGCCGCGAAAGATGTCGGTGATGCGCAAAACCTCGGCACGCGTTTCGGGTTCAGCGCGAACCTTGATGAGCGCCATTTCGCGGTTGACGAATTCGGTGTCGCGGAAATCAATCACCTTGATGACGTCGATCAGCTTGTTGAGCTGCTTGGTGATCTGTTCCAGGACTTGTTGATCGCCGCTGGTCACCAGAGTGATACGTGACAGTCCCGGCTCATTGGTTTCCGCCACGGTAAGGGATTCAATGTTAAACCCGCGGCCACTGAACAGGCCCGTGACCCGCGACAATACCCCGGGTTGGTTCTCCACCAGGACGCCAATGGTATTCTTCCGACCGTTTGTTGTGTCCATAATTACACCAGCAGCATTTCTGAAATGGTTTTTCCTGCAGGTACCATCGGGTACACGCCTTCTTCGGGCGCCACCACGAAATCCATCAGAACCGGTTTGTTGGTGGCGAAAGCTTCCCGAATGACCGGTTCCACCTCGTCGACCTTCTGGGCGCGCAAACCCACCGCGCCATAGGCTTCCGCCAGCTTGACGAAATCGGGTGAGCCGTGCAGTCCGGTGGCACTGTAACAGCGCTCGTAGAACAATTCCTGCCACTGCCGCACCATGCCCAGATATTGGTTGTTGAGAATGGCCACCTTGACCGGCAGGCAGTTGTTGACGGCCGTGATCAGTTCCTGAATGTTCATTTGGATGCTGCCGTCGCCAGCCACGTCTATCACCAGGCGGTCGGGGAAGGCCACCTGAGCGCCGATGGCGGCGGGCAAACCATATCCCATGGTGCCCAAACCGCCGGAGGTGAGCAGGGTTCGCGGCCGGGAAAAGTGGTAAAACTGCGCTGTCCACATCTGATTCTGACCCACTTCGGTGGTGATGATGGCTTCCCCGCCACTGAGTTCATAGAGCTTTTCCACCACATACTGGGGCTTGATGAGATCCCCTTCGACTTTGTAGGTGAGGGGGTAATCTTCAGCCCATTTGCGGATTTGCTCCAGCCATTCATGCCGTTTTTCGGTAAGGCCTTCGATGGGGTTGGCCTGGGCCATTGCTAGTGTCCGGTTGAGGGCATCCTTGCAGTCGCCTACGATGGGAATGTCCACGGGCACATTTTTGCTAATGCTGGTGGGGTCGACGTCAATGTGGATGACCTTGGCCTTGGGAGCGAAACCGCTGATCCTGCCGGTCACCCGATCGTCGAAGCGTGCCCCGACGGCAAACAGCACATCGGCATTGGATACCGCCATATTGGCCCGAAACGTGCCGTGCATCCCCAGCATCCCCAACCACAGAGGGTGCATCACCTTGGCACCGGCAGCATCTGCAACCACTGCGGGGAACCCGCCCAAACCCATGAGCGTGGTGGTCACCGGAATCTGCAGAAGTTCAGCCAGTTTGGTCAATTCTTCGAAGGCGTCGGCGGCAATCACTCCGCCACCGGCATAGATGACCGGACGCTTGGCCTTGCGCAGTTCCTCAAAGGCGCGCGTGATCTGTCCGGCATGCGCCTCGATGGTGGGTTTGTAACCGCGCAGATGGACCTTCCGGGGATACCGAAACTCGGTCTTGGCCTGGACCACATCCTTGGGCAAATCCACCAGTACCGGACCCGGTCGCCCGGAACGCGCCAGATAAAAAGCTTCCTTGATGACCGTTGCCAGGTCCTCGACGTTCTTGACCAGGTAATTGTGCTTGGTGCAGGGGCGGGTGATGCCCACGATATCCACTTCCTGGAAAGCGTCGTTGCCAATCAGGGCGGTTGGAACCTGGCCGGTGAATATCACCATCGGGATGGAATCCATGTAGGCGGTGGCCACTCCGGTGACCGTGTTGGTGGCGCCCGGCCCGGAAGTGACCAGGCAAACCCCGACGCGTCCGGTGGCGCGGGCATAGCCGTCAGCCATGTGCGCCGCGCCCTGCTCGTGGCGCACCAGAATGTGACGGATGTTGTAGTTGGGGATCTGGTGGTAAATGTCCAGGACCGCGCCGCCAGGAAATCCGAAGATAACCTCCACGCCTTCCTGTTTCAGACACTCGAAAAAAATTTGTGCCCCTGTTTGTTTCATGCTATACCTCGAACAGTGCGTTTGAAGGTCGATACCTACGCATTTGACCCACCTGCAGCCCATGTTTGCTCTGAGCGAACACAGTTCATTCCCAGTAATTTCCTACAGATAAGAGAAGACACTGTAATGGACTTTGCCATGGCTGTCAATCGATTGTATGCAGCCGCGAAAATTTGGCGGTGGTGCCTTGGTTTTGGGCTGATCGCGACAACGCATACGGGGGTGTCCATCATCCAGGAGGTGGTCCATGATTGAGGAACGATTGCGGGCATTGGGGATTGATCTGCCGGCTGCACCGCGACCTGTGGCCAGCTATGTGCCGGCCGTAGAAGCAGGTTCACTGCTGTTTGTTTCCGGCCAGTTGCCGTTTCGAGACGGCGTCTTGCTTCATGTTGGCCGAGTACCCGACCAAGTACCGGTGGAAGCTGCTCAGGAAGCAGCGCGCCAGTGTCTGATCAATGCCCTGGCGGTGATTCGGGAGCAGGTCAGCACTTTCAATCGCGTGGTGCGCGTGGTCCGTCTGTCGGGGTTTGTCGCCAGTTCCCCGGATTTCTACCAGCATCCGGCGGTCATCAACGGCGCATCAGACCTGCTGGAGGCCATTTTTGGCGCCGCCGGCAAGCATTCGCGGATTGCCGTGGGGGTCGCCAGTCTGCCGCTCAACGCCCCGGTCGAATTGGACCTCATCGTGCAGATCCAAGGCGCCCAATGACCTGCCAATTACTACTCTGACTTCGCCGCGGACAAGGATTCCCACTGTGGGCAACATATAAAAATAGGCCCTCCCCGCACGTGGCGCCAGAGTTCAGAATGGACCTGAACCATGGAGAACAAAAACCCCGAAGACGACCTCAAACGGACCATCGACTTTTTCTTTGAAATCGGCATGCTCAAGAAGACGCCTCGGTCCGGGTTCCAGTTTCTTGGATCCGGCAAGGAGTCGGTGGCGGATCACACCTTTCGAGCAGCGGTGATAGGTTTTTCGCTGGCCAAGCTCACCGAGGGTGCAGACCCCTACAAGGTTGCTTGCCTATGCCTGTTTCATGATGTGCCTGAAGCCCGCACCGGCGATCTGAACTACCTCAACAAACGCTATGTGGATGTCCACGAAGGCGAGGCCATCCGCGACCTCACCGAATCGCTCCCGTTCGCTGCCGATGTTGTGGGGCTGCTCGGGGAATACCAACAGGGTGACTCCCTGGATGCGCAATTGGCTCACGATGCCGACCAGCTCGATTTGATCCTGGAACTGAAGCAACAAAGTGATTTGGGCAACCGTTATGCCCTGGAATGGGTGCGATTTGCCCGTAAACGTTTGCAGACCCGCGTCGGCAAAGAGCTTGTCGAGCGGATCCTGAGCACGGATTTTAACGCCTGGTGGTTAGAAGGCCACGACCACTGGTGGGAGAAGCGTTGAATCTTGGGTCAGTCGGAATGCCTTTTTTTTCGGTCCATTAACGACACCACTTTGGCGGGTTGCGTCGGGTTTGCCGCCAGTGGTGGAGACGGTTCCTCGCTGGGTATCGGCGCCGGATCCAGGGAACGGATTTCCGGGGCCGCCGTCGCGGTTGTCTCCTCCTGCGCATCGCCCGGTTCGGGAGCAATCACCTTGGCCAGCTTGACAGGATGGCCGCCCATGGTAAACTCCTCGCCGCTGATATACGTGTCCCGAAGAATCCAGGTGATGGTCACCAAGGGGACTTGGAGCACCAGCATTTTTACCTGAAACCAGCCGGGCTTGATATCGGTGTCAATAGTTTCGATGCGCGCGAAAAACGCCGGTTTGTTCCGGATGTGAGCCAGAACCAAATCACCTTCCCGAGTCATGGGAGTCCTTTCATTATTAGAACCAGGGCAAGTGCAAGGTTCGGAATCAGGTGAATAGTTCGAGTTGAGCCTTGGCAGGTCAGCAGGTGACTGACCCGCCCACAGGTTGCCGTCGTCGTCTCCTGATGCTGGACCGGATAGCCATGGCCAACGTCAAATGAAGCCCTGACGGGACTGCTGCAGGCAACTTCAGGGACCTCTTGACCATGACGTACCAACTGCGGCGTTACATGCTCATATTCGGCGATGTTTGCACCCAGGGTCGGCGGCATGCCTTGCTGTTTCAAGCTGCCTTCGATTACCATGGGGAACAATAACCGATCCATGGGGCAGCAGGCAAATGTTGCTTGCATGTGCGCAGAAGTGATATTAAAAAAGCACGTCTGTGCTGGCGTAGCTCAACGGTAGAGCAGCTGATTTGTAATCAGCAGGTTGCGGGTTCGATTCCCATCGCCAGCTCCAGTAAAATCAAGGCTTCGCGGGTTATCGCCTGGAAGTCTTTTTTGTTGGTGTGCATATAGTGTGCACGAATTCATGCTGGCCCTTCCAAAGCCTCCTGCCCTGAACGAAAACAACCAAGGTTCCCCCGGCAAAGCAAGCTCAAACATCCCAACGATGATCAGGATCGAGCTCCTGCGGCACGGCTGATGTCAAACCACGTCGAACCTTATACCTCATACCTGGTCCCCGGATACCTGGCTCCTCTGCCGCTCCGGGTTGCTTGGACAAGTGAACACGATGTCGTGGCACTAAAATACGCCCGCCATGTCACGGCACTCAACAACATCCCCCTCTGTGACAACCGCACCGCCACATACCACTGCGCATACCATACCAACCCCTTGGCCTTGGCAGCTCAGGTCCAATTTGCGGTTCTAGGAGACCGGTGTTTTGTCAAATTGGTAGGGGCTAGCCGGTGGGGGCTAGGCGGGTCCTCGTGACCTCACTCGTGCGCATTTCCTGAGCTGCCACCGGACGGCAGGACGAATGACAGAGGGCATGGCTGAAGGCTGGGTACTTCGGGTTGACTGTGTGCTGGTGGGTCCGCCTTGCTAATCAGCAAGGTATCAAGATCATACTGCGTTGTGCACCACCCTGATCTCGAGTTCACCACATTGGCAAGTTCTCTTAATTTCTTAGCAAGGGATTTACAGGAAAAAACCCACAACGTATTCAATGGCCACGAACAGAATGCTGGCGCTTCAGAATAATTTTGATTACGCGCACGGAGACGTATTTTTGGCAACGGGCGGGCTGGAAAAGTATAAAAATTCCTATTTCAATGCCTGACCCCTTATCCCTCTTTTTTGCAACCTTCCTTCTGGTATAATTGAGAACAGGATATTCAGAGTCTCTCCTTCCGAAAAGGATAACCTCAACTAATCGCTCCAGGTTTACCCCTGGCGTGGAAGGTTGGGATTGCTCTTGTACCTAAAGGAAAATTCCGAATGAAGACGGGTACTCTAATTCCTCAAATCGCGTTTACGTTGATCCTTTGCCTGGTTCTCTTTGCTTCCACGGCTACAGCCCAGGGTGATCCGCTGGTTTTGCAGCAAAAAGCGATCCGACGCATTGAAGCCTTTATCGAGCATTTCCGCAAGACGGGAGATCGGAAGTCAAGGGTTCGTGATTTGGCGCAGGCCGAGGCCGAGCTTGCCCAGAGCAACCGGATTCTCAGCACCCGCGAAGAATGGTCGGCGCTGTCGCTCGGTTTAGTCAAGGAAGGCGACATTTACAGGATGCAGGCGCAGTGGCCGAAAACGATCGCGTTCTACCAGCAGGCGGTGGATGCGGCAAAGCGAGGCCAGGACGTAATCCGTCAGGCGGATGCTCTAGCACGGAAAGGCCTTGCGGAAAAATCGCGCAACAATCTAGGCCAGGCGTCCGAGGACGCGCTGGAGGCAATAAGGCTGGTCGAGAAGACAACCGATCAGGATATCCTTGCGTTTGCTCTCGATGTCCTCACTATTGTCCAGATTGCTCGAGGGGACCTGGCCGGCGCGGCGGAAACAGTTTCCCGCGAATTCGAAGCCGCTTCAATAGCAAAAGAACCGCTTTCAACATACTATGCCTTCCTCAGTCGATCCGACATCTATCTCAAGTCGGGAGAGAAGTGCGACTACCAGGATTCCTTCGAACTCTGCTACCAGGCCCTTGACCACGCACGAGCCGATCTACAGCAGGCGGCGGCAATCGCGGACAAGCTTGGCTATACTGCGCTGGTGCGCACTACCGAGCAGTTCATCGGGAATGTCGAGAAGCGGAGGACCCTGGTCAAGTTCAAGGAGAATGCGCAAGCGACACTGCTGAAGAGCAAGCTGTTCCATCCTGTAAAGCCGGGCGATGTTCTTGTCACTGAGAAGTTTGTCCCACCGCCCATGGAGATCCCGCCGGCGCTCATGCTGCTGTATCAGGCCGCCCAGAAATTCCAAAAGCAGGCCGGCGGTTTCGCCGATGCCTCCATGGCGCGAAACGAGTTCGTCAAAGGCCTGATGAGCCAGATGCAGGGAAACAACGATGCAGCGCTGGGTTATTTCATGAAAGCTGTCGACCTCTTAGAAAAGGACCGCAGAGCGCTCCACGATGAGCAAAGCCGAGGCACGTTCCTCGAAGACCGTATTGAGTTTTACTACTACTTGATTCTTCAGCTTTTGGAGCGGCGCCGCTACGCGGACGCTTTCGAGTTGCTCGAGCGGTCGCGGTCCAGAGCGCTCTTTGACCTCCTTTCGAGCCGTAGTATAGGCTTGAAGCAGTCCGCTGAACGACAGCTCTACGGCGAATTGCAGCTGACGCGGACCCAAATAGCCGATCTGCAAAGCAAACTTTTTAAGCTCCAGAGCCAGCCGGATGCGGAGGCGCAAGCGCAGCAGATCGCTTCGGACAGGACCCGGATTCAAAGCCTCGAGACCAGGTACGAAGCGGCCCTTGCACGCATGAATACCGAGGCGCCGCGACTTTATAAGCTTGTCGCCTCGAAACCGGCGGACCTCGCTGCGTTGCAGAAGTCGATGCGGGAGGAGCATTATGAGATGTTGCAATATCTCGTGACCGAGGACGCTGTGATTCTTTGGCACATCGCACCTGATTCGGTGTTGGTCCGCAACGTTTTCCTGCCCCGGACCCTTTTGGCCGAGAAGGTTACCGCTCTGCTGAAGAGTCTCGGAAGGCCTGAGCCCGACTTCGACGAAACAACCGCAAAAGAACTCTTTCTGTTCCTCGTCCAGCCGGTACTTTCGCACATACAAAGCGAGCATCTCGTCGTTGTCCCCCACGAGAGTCTCCATAACCTGCCCTTCGAAGCGCTCAAGGACCCGACTGACGGGCGTTGGCTTGGTGAGCGGTTCCCGATCACGTATGCTCCGAGTGCTTCGATTTTGCTGGACCTGAAGAAATCGTCTATTCCGAGGGATGCACGACTCTTTGCCGCCGCCAACCCGACACTCGAGGAAGCGGTGCCTGAAGTAGAAGCCATTGCCAAGCTTTTTTCGGGAAAGAACCGAGTGGTTGTGGACCACCTTGTACGGAAGCGCGAAATCGAAGAGTGGGTCCACGGCTTCGATGTGGTCCATCTTGCAGTCCACGGCAGATTCGATGCCGGTGAGCCCATGCTCTCGTACGTGGAGCTTGCGCCCGGCGATAGCGATGATGGCAGATTGACCGCGGCGGAAATGTTCGGTCTTGCCCTCAACAAAAGCCCGCTTGTCGTGCTCTCCGCATGCGAAACCGGGCGTGCCGAGGCCACCCATGGGAACGAAATTCTGGGAATGGCCCGCGCGCTGATCTTTGCAGGCGCAAGCGCCATGGTGTTATCCCACTGGAAAGTCGATTCGGCAGCCACTTCATTGTGGATGCAAACCTTCTACGAAGCCGCCGCTTCCTCGCCAATATCCGAGGCAGCGCGCGCAGCAATGATAAAGGTCAAGAGCACGGCCGAATACAACCATCCTTTCTTCTGGGCAGCATTCGGAGTAATAGGACGATAGTCATGGTGAACATTCTGACGGAGTTGAACAAACGGGCGTTTTTTTTGGCATTGGAGGCGGACCTGGTCGAACCACACTAAAAAGCCCTACTGCGCAAGGAAAGTTTGCTCAAGATGCTGCATTTCAGAGCCTTAAGACCTGACTTTCGACCTCGAAACCGCCCCTTTAACGACAACCATATCCGGCGCACCGGCTTTTTCAGCGACCCCGGTCATAGATTTTTATGCAGATACATTAAGGCGAACACCAGTATTATCCCGGCCCTCCATAATGGCTGGAGCGGGCACGACAGCAGTTAAGGCGAGTTTGAGCAACGGAGGGTTAATGCCGCATACCGGTTCGGCTTCGGTGAGTATTTCCGGCGTGAGTGTTTAGAACGGTGTTTCCTTAAATGTGACCTTCATCGGGTGCAGCCAAACGAATTTCAGAGTGTGAAAATCCCACCTGATACCTCCCCTATAGTCACCATCATCGAATACGCCTCGGGCAAGCACGAAAGTAAACTCAGCTCTCCTATTTGGCGTTTCCCCAGCGTCCCCTTCACGGTTTTCCATATGTAGATCATTTGGCGTTATGCGCGAAGGTGACGGGTGAGTTCAGCAGATTGGCAAGCTGTCTGGAATGCGCTTTTCCTGCAGGGTCCGTTTTAAAAATGCCATTATGCTGGATGGAAATGAGATGAGCTGAAATCCAAGCACGCAGACTTGGCATCACTCTCCCGCCAGGGTTGTCACCAACCCATTTCTAGACCTCATATGGCCCGTTTCACGGGTCAAATTGTCCATCTATGGCTAGAAACGCCGGCTCCTGAAAATCAATTTGACGCGAATTCAACCAGTGGGCTTGGCCCGACCGAGGTTCTGACAAGCAGGTTGCGATCCAGCTTGCAGGTCGGGCTTCTATCTAACTGGACATAGATATGGTCACGAGTCATCGGCAGATCATTGTGCAATCCTTTCGAAAATAGCACCTGGAATATGCGCAACTCCCCATATTTGAATCCCGCCGAAGCGCAGTGCAGATAGAAGCGCCACATGCGGACGAAAACGTCATCGAACATCTGGCGCACTTTCTCAACATTGCGTTCGAAGTTGTCTGCCCACAGATCCAGAGTGCGGGCGTAATGCAAGCGCAGATTTTCCACATCGAGGAGGGAGAACCCAGCCATACCCATTTCCCGCGCGATCTCATCTGGAGTAGGCAGGTAGTTGCCAGGGAAAATGTATTTCCACATCCAAGGATCGCTGGCTGAGGGCACATCCTTTCCGATGGTATGCAGCAGTCCCAGTCCTCCCTTGTTTAGGAGCTGATCCACCTTCTGCATGAATACCGGGATGAATTCCTGCCCCACGTGTTCAAACATGCCAATGGAGACAACTTTATCGTATTTTCCGGTAAGGCTTCGGTAATCCGCGCAAACCACCTCGATTTTGTCCTCCAGGCCCAGGTCCCTTATCTTGCTTCTGGTATGTTCGTACTGCGACTGCGAAACGGTGTTTCCAAGTGCGGTCACTCCATAGTTTTTGACCGCATGGATGAGCATCCCTCCCCAACCGCAGCCGATGTCCAGCAGTTTTTCGCCCGGTTTGAGCAGAAGCTTGCGAGCGATATGCTCATACTTCTGATGCTGAGCCTGCTCCAATGAATCGTCGGGGCTCCGGAAGTAGGCGCAGGAGTAGGTCATCGTTGGGTCGAGGTAGAGGGAATAGAAGTCATCGCCTCGGTCATAATGGTGCGATATATTTTGGCATGCGCGGTTGCAGGTATTTCGATTGGTTATCCGATTCACCCAAAAGAGGAACCTCTGCCAGGGTGACGGGGGAGGTTGATCAAATCCGATGCAGATACCTAGACGAAGCAACTCCTGTAGGTCACCATCCAGTTCGAGGTCACCGCCCATGTAGGCTTCCCCGAATCCTAGAAAACCATTGGCTATGATATGCTTTGCGGTCCTTGGTGACTTGAACCGCAGGGTCACAGTGCCAGGGTGGGAAAGATCTCCGTAGCATACCCGGTCGCCATCCCAAAACTCAAAGGCGAAATTGGCCTCAGGTTCCGCCTCATGCATCATGGTGGCAATCTTTTTGAAGGCCCTTTTCATATGCCGACCTCCTTTCAGACCAAATCGCCAAGGACGTTGCATCATTGATGGTTTTCCTTGTCTCAGCCAACCGAGCATTTCCAGGAAACGCTCCCTGAAACCCTTAGATTTTATCATGTGTTATGATGTATCTAAAATTATAGCGCAAGATCCTAGGTTGATGAAGCGCTCCAGACGATCTCGCTCACCCTAAGCAACATCATTCTGTCAACCGAAGTCGATTTCCGCAGGTTTCCATCGGGTATACCGTCTCTTTGGGATCCAGGCGTTTTTACGTGCAGCTCCAGAAGGGCAACAAGCCGGCAGTGCGGAATCTCCAGGTCGCTCTCCTCAATTCGTATCCCCAGTTGCCCCCCTCGTGGTTCTCCATATGCAGACCATTTAGCGTTATGCGCGACACTGCCTGGTGAGTTCAGCAGATTGGCAAGTTGTCCTGCCCAGACGCAGGATGGACTTCCTCACGGTTATTGCTGTGGTGGGCTATCGTATCTCCCATAACTAGGCAGCTTATCAAAACCAACAGCGCCGGCGGCTCAAGATGTTGGCCAAATTGGCCATGCCTAGCTGCAACTCCGATGTCTCGTTGTATTACTAGGGCCTAAGGTGCTTCTTGAGGCCAGCAGGAGGTCGCTCATGTACAGGAGTAGGATCAAGGACTCGTGTTGTGCCGTCGTACCGATTGACATAATACCAGCCCCCGTCTTGGTCTTGCCCTATCGTATACCCTTCTTTCGTCTCCATATAGGGACCTTGAATAACAACCTCAACTTCAGTCCCACCAGATACCACTACAGTAATATCATGTTTTTCAGAACCAGCCATGCAGTTCCCGGAATACATGACAACAGATAGAAAAATCAATCCTACTGGGAATGCATCCTTTAACTTCATTTTTCACTCCTTCTGGGGGATTACAAGGCGATGATCGGGATGCCCTTCTCAGATCAATGATCATACGCAAATCATATGCTGAAAAATAGCAGATTCAACATGTTGGCAAGCTTTCATGCTGTTAATTTAAAAATCAATGCATCAGACTCGGACTACGAAATTATCCTTTCTTGGAGCTGCTTTTGGATGCTCGCAGTCGGGATATCCTAAAATACACGAACCAACGCCTACATAATCTCCGATGACACCCCACTTCCTTAATAAATCCTTGCCTTCCCCGGTTTCAAACATTTGCCTCACACGGTGAATCCAACAGGACCCGATGCCCAGAGATGCCGCTGCATTGAACATGTTGCCAAGCGCAAGACTCGCATCCTCGACGGGCGTGACCTTACTCCTGTCTGCAAAAACGAGTATGACCGTCGGCGCCCCGTAATAAGGATCGATATCCTTTCCCCAAACAGCTGCGTTCATGACCGAGAGCTTTCTTAAAGTTTCCTTGTCCTGGACAACGACGAAAAGAGCGGACTGCTGGTTTGCACCGCTGGGTGCGTACATTCCGGCTTCGAGAATAGCGTTCAGTTCATCTTCCCTGATCTGCTCCGGCTTGAATTTGCGGATGCTTCTTCTTTCAAGAAGGGTTTTGATCGTTTCATTCATATCGCTTCATTCTCCTGGTACTCTGTTGGATAAACCAAGCGCTTGACGTATCCCAGACAGCTTTCGATCTGACCGGGTCGCAATTCCAGCGTGATGGTCTCCGTGTAATGAACGGAATGCAATCTTTGAAAGATTCTCTGAAAATCGATCTTACCTTCGCCCGGAGGAAGATGGAGATCATCATCCGGTGAAGTGCCTCCCTGGTTATCGTGCAAGTGGATATGTTTAATCCTGTCGGGACAGTTCTCCAGAAAGCCAAAGCTGGTATTTTCCTTTGAGAGAAGTTCGGCATGTCCCAGGTCAAGCGTGAGATTCAGCTGAGGTACAGCGGCAAAGGCTTCCGCCAGATGAACGACATTTTCGCTCAAATTCTCTAGGCAGACAACAATTCCACTGCCGCTCGCCCTCTGTATTATCCTCCTGAGAAAGCTGATCTTGTAAGCAATTGCCTCTTCCGACACGAATCGAGGGTCCATCCAGAGGTGTAACGTCAATAGCCGCATCCCCAACTCGGGCATAATATCAAGGATCTGGAGCAACTTTGGCAGATAAATCGTTTCCAGGGTATGTAAATCATTGGGATCGCCTTCCCGTGGGCCGTGACAAAGATAGAAAAAATCGCCTGCTCGTGGCAGGGTTCGATACTTGTCATGAACAAGTCGGAAGTCAGCCGGGTTCACGATGGTAATTTCCGCGAACGCAAGACCAAGCTTGTGCAGGGAAATCACGTCATCCGGGCTCTTTGCCGTGCCGCCGAGGAGAATTTTTCGATTTAGGTCGGAACGCAAAACCGCCATAAATGCCCGTATGATGCCCGGCAAAGTCAAGCCGGGTTCTTGTGGTTGGTATCTGAACGATCATCCTGCTTGGTCGTTTCCGCAATAAAGATATAGAAGAGGGGGTCGTCTCTAAAACTTACGACTTTAAAACCGTGTCGTTCGCACAACCCTCTTGCGCCCGCCTCATCAGGCAGCAAATCTAAATGAAAAGGCGTGTGTCTCTTCAGTTCGACGATGAAGTCTCTACCGAGAGGGTGGCTCACCACCAGTCTGCCTTTCGGGCGCATCAAGCGATAAAGGTTATCCAGGCATTTTGATTTGTCCATTATGTTGGAAAAGCAAGCGTTGATGAAGGCTACGTCGAGACTGTCATCCGGAAGCTGCAGGTTGCCAACGTCGCAAAGGTGGGCCATTACCTGAGGGAATTTTCTCTTCACCCGTCGAAGCATGTTTTCCGCCAGATCGCAAACATGGATTTCGGAAGGACTGTACTTCATAATATACGGAACGAGAATCCCGGTCCCGGTTCCTACATCCAGGACCCGCTCGCCCCGTCGGAGGCTACTTGCTTTAACAGTGGCTTCTAGACGTTCAGGCACCCCCTCTGGGAGTGGAGGTTCGAACAGATCCACGTTTTCATTGAAGTACCTTTTCTGTAGCTTGTTGACCTCTTCCATTTGTTCTGCTGTAAGGCTTTCAGCCATGGTGAATTCCAACGGTTATCGTTCCGTGCTGCCAGGACTCAGGCCCCTTGCGATAGGGACATTGCCGGGAAACTGTGCGAATAAACAATATCACACAACTGGATTATAGCTAAAAAACATCAACTGCGCTTGTGGCACAGAGCTGCCAAAGTCCGTAAGACTTCCTCTCCTCAATTCGCATCCCCAGCAGCCCCCCTCGTGGTTCTCCATATGCGGACCATATCATGTTATGCGCAGCCCTGACCGAAGAGTTCAGCAGATTCGCAAGCAAGTGTGACCATTCGGTGAGCCTGTACTGGCAACTGCTTGATGGATGTGTTACGTGCAGTGGCAAGCTTTGCTGAAGACTGTCTCCCGCATCACTTTGGTACGGGGGGCTTGCTGTGGGGGGTCGTCCAGAATAGTCTTTAGGCTAGTTCTTCTCATCCCTGCCGCGGACTTGCCTTATCCGTTTCTGGCGACATCAAACCGAAGCCATCCTTTCTTGATACCAGCGCAGCACCGCCTCCCGCGACCATCCTCATGTCATTGCCTTCCGACTTGCGTTCGGCGTTGAGCCTGTCCATAATGGGTTCACCTGATCTTCCTATGCGAGTTGCACACCCCTCCATCGATCACGAGGAACCGACCGTTACTAATGAAATGAAAGTGTGATTCTTGGCGAGAGCGCAGAGGCTGACAGAAGAAAGTTTTCTGCGATACCGATGTGAAGAGAGTATGTAGGGCGCTGTAAGAAGTTCGAAGCACTCTTTGCGCCCAGATAAAACACAACTGTTACAAGAACTGAAAGGGGTGCGACATGGCATCAGTACGAGCACAGTGGGTACCGTATCGTGCCGAGAGTTACGCAAAATGGCAAAAGGATACGTTTCTGGGGGATGCGGAAATGGATGAAATCTTTCGAGGCTGCGGTGGCCCTTATACGCGCCATGACCACACATCATCCTGGTGTGGCATTTTTGCCACGCATCTGCTGCGTCTCGAAAAAGGGGAGGTCCGTTAGCCGATTGGTGGCCCCATAAAGATTTATGGATCTAACGTAGTGAGAATCGATGATCATAAAGGATTGGACGAGGGTGATGTGGCATGGGCGCCCAATCACTACTTCATTATCGTAATGCCTCCAGGGGACTCCGGCGTCCCGTTGGCAATCCATGGCAACTATGCTCATGCTGGCCCAGTACGTCAAATCTTCTATGGCCATTATGCTAAATTTCCAGTGTCTTCGATCCAGTGCTACTGGCGGATTTTGTAAGGTATTAGTTCGGTCTACAGTCTCAAGGAGGTGTCCGGATGGAACGAGGGGACACGTCTCTATACCGGCCCGATCTTCTTGGACACGGATTTACAGTAACCTGTGAGCCAAGGAGGATGAATGATGGGAACGGGAAAGCAGGGACCGCTGGGACCGAACCAGAGGTGGAGTGCGCGTCGCAAGAAAGATGCTGTCCTTCGGTTGTTGCAGGGTGAGCCGTTGGATGGGCTCAACCGGGAACTGGGTGTGGAAATATACCGATTGGAGGATTGGCGTAAGCAAGCCCTGATGGGGATGGAAACCGCCTTGAAGAAACGTGAAGGAAATCCCCTCAGTAAGGAGCTAATGATCGCCGAGCAGCACATTGGCGAGTTGAGCATGGAGGTTGAGTTGTTCCAAGGGGAGGTAGCCCTTCGACGCCCTTTCGTCGTGAGGGAGTCGCGAAAATGATCAAGAGCTTGTCGCCAGCAACCGGAAGGCCGTATGGCATTGAAAGAGTCTGTCGGCTGAGCGGATATCCACGGTCTTCGTTTTATGCGCAAGGCAGTTCCCCGAGAAGGGATTGAGCAACGGTTAACAAGCGCGGCCCCCAGTTTGCGATTTCTGATGCGCAGCTGATCGAATAGATCCGTAGGGATTTGAACCAATCGCCCTTTCATGGCGAAGGACATCGTAAGGTGTGGGGGCGCCTCAGGTATGGGCCGAGACTTCGGGTGTCCCGCAAACGGGGGCTTCGTCTGATGCGGGAACATCATCTCTTGTCCCCCTATCGCCGCCCTCAGGGGATTCCGAGGCTGCATACCTGTCCTGAATTCGCACCCTCAATAGCACTTTCCCAGTACTCCATATGCAGACCATTTAGCGTTATGCGCGAACCTGACCGGGGAGTTCAGCAGATTGGCAAGAAACAGCAACTTGGCATGGGGCGGACAGACGAGTTATCCTGAGGTTTGTTGCGTACATTGGCAAGATCTGGGAAGTGGACCCTCTTGGTTGTCCCCGATGTGGCCATGAGATGAAAATCATCAGCGTCATTTACGAAACCGACTTTATCGAACGCATCCTCCGTCATCTCGGGGTGTGGAAACAGCACACGAATCCTCACGAGAGAAAAACGAACGCACCTGCACATGGGCCGATTGTGATGGAGGATTTCGACGATGGGTGGCCTGGCTACCAAGAGCCCGTAAGCTGCGCTACCTATTTCTTCACGAAAGACCCGGGCCGACCCTAAACCGACAACCTTCAGAAATAAAACAGCGACAGCCATGCGCGTTCACATCATCCAGCCGACCCATTATGCGGCCCCCTTTCGAAAAGAGCTGTACAAAACCCAAAAGAGAAACCTGGTCCAACTCACGCTTCCGTACCTGGCCGCACTGATCCCCCGCGGCAACGAAATCCTCGTCACGGACGAACCCGTGGAATCCTGGAATCCGGACACCCCCTCGGACTGCGTCTTCATCACCGCGACCATCCTCACGTCCTTTCGGGCCTACGACATCGCGGACACCTACCGAAGAAAGGGCATCCCGGTCGTCATGGGCGGCCCGCACTGCATGTTTTACGGGGACGAGGCCCTGGAGCACGCCGACGCCATCGCCATCGGCGAGGGGGAAACCCTGGTTCCCCGGATCCTCGAGGACCTGGCCGCGGGAGAACTCAAGCCTGTGTACAAGGCGGAGACCCTTCACGATCTGAAAAACCTCCCTTTCCCGCGGCACGATCTGCTGGACCAGCGCAACTATTCCCGGTTCCATGCCGTGGCCGTTCAGACCACGCGCGGGTGCCCTTTCCGGTGCGAGTTCTGCGCAGAGAGGTTCTTCCTGGGCGAAACCTACCGGATGCGTCCCATCGACGAGGTGCTGGAAGAGATCCGGCGTTCCAGGAAAAGGCGGTTTTTTTTCGCGGACAGCACGTTCGTGGGCAGCCGATCCCGCTCCATGGAACTCATGGAACGCCTCCTCACTCTGAAGATCAACTGGTCCACACTCTGGAACACCAACCGGGTCCTGGACCGGGAGTTGATGAAACTGGCCAAGAGAAGCGGTTTGCTGCACATCAACTTGGGGGTGGAGAGCATCAAACCGGAGACCCTGGACGGCATGAACAAGAAAACCACCTCCGCCCACAAGCTGGAAGAGGTGGTACAGATCCTCCGGAAACTGGACATCAGCTTCTCCTTCAATCTCATCTTCGGCTGGGACACGGACCGGCTCGAAGATTTCGGAACCACCCTGGAATGGATCCGAAAGAACAAGGTTCATGTGGCTTTCTTCAACGTGTTTTCTCCCCACAAGGGCACCAGGATCTACGACCGTTTCGTAGCCGAGGGAAGGATGCGGGACCTCGCAAACATCGGCCGCTGGCCGGGGGTGATCGCGGAAATCCACCCGAAGAACTTCACTGCGCAGGAACTGGAACGGAACATTCTCCTTATGTACCGGGACTTTTACGCCTGGCCGTCCATTCTTTATCGTCTCCCGTTCCCCTGGTCCAAGGCCTCCATGGCCTCCTGGTTCATGAACTTCTCCCAGCGGAAGAGGTACTCTAGCGACAATTCCCGCACCAACTTCGACGGCATCTGAAGGGGCCGACGAGGACGCAGGCCCTGTGCCTCGAAACAAAAACGCAGCGGGCAGGCTCGACGCTCTCCCGGCGGCAGGTCGCGTCGAAACGGACCGGGTTCAACACAGCACCTGGGTGCCTTTCGTCCACCGGGTCAGGCGAGGTCTTCGATGTCCTCGGCCCGGCACTTGTCCGGGCCGTAGCCTGGCAACCAGTCATCAACTATTGATAACAAGACTCGGGGCGTCAATTCGGTGGCGGCATCCATCCCTTTCTGCCCTCCGAGACCTGGGAACCAGAATTCATCAAGGCTTTCCTCGGAACTTATCCTCAGAGCCCCCTTCACGGTCTTCCATATGCAGATCATACTGCGTTGTGCACACCATGATCTGCGAGTTCAGCACATTGGCAAGATATTGGGATTCTCCATGGGTCAAAGAGAAGGGGATTCCTGAGGTTTGTTACGTACAGTGGCAAGATCTGGGTATTGGACCCGCTTTGTTGTCCTCGGTACGGCCATGAGATGAAAATCATCAGCCTCATCAAGGATCCCCAAGTCACCCGGAAGATCCTGTAACATCTGGGGCTGTGGAAAACACACCCCATGTCTGATCTGAGAAAGCCAAGCGCGCCTGCTCCCGGGCCTGTTTCAGTGAGGTACTAGACGATAGCTGCCCCGCGTTTGACGAACCCACCAGTCTGATCCTCTGAGCCTCCAAGCCAGTGGCGGCCACCGCTAACGCCACAGGATGAGCTTGCCCTGCAACCGCTGTACGGAGACTCCAGCAAGGTCTCTAAAAGCAAGAGATCGTGTCTCATGCCTAATTGCGGTCGATCCCATCGCCAATCACCCGCGGTCCAGTCACTTGAAATCGCTCTTTTTGCCAAATCTCTTGAAAAGAATGGGACAAAAGATGCTCTTGACCGCCGTTAGGGGGGTCTGCTAATCATGAGCTTCCCAAAAAGCAATTTCTCATCACCAATCACCTCATCTCACATCCATGGATCATCGGGCAATTGTGGCCGAAAACAGAAGAAATAAGCGGCCCAAGCGGAATAGAAACAAAACCGCTGATAAAACGACTCAGTGCCATCAGTAACGCCGTAATAGGGTATGCTGGCTCTCTCGGATTTTTTTGTTATAGGGGCGCTGGGTTTCAGGGGTGTTCCAATGAACCGGCGAAAATGGAGACGCTTATTCAAGGGCAAAACAAGTGCTTCAAAAGTTGATACGCTGGAATAACGAAGAAAGAATTCTGTGACCGAGTCGCCGGGTATTCTGACTCGATTCAGTATTCCTGCGATATCATGGACGCTGCCTATCTCTCCTGGAGGTTTTGAGATGGATGCCTTTGAGGTTAAGCGTTTCTTTTTGTCGGTCTTCTAAAAAGTGTGCAGAAGGGCTAAGCAGTCTAATGAGTAAGGACTTCAAAGACGACATACTGAGGGAGCAAGTGCGTCTTGTGATGCGCCATGTTCCGACCATGCAAGGGGCCTCCTTTATCGTTGCCCTTGTCTCTGTCCTACCTAGTTCGTGGCATGGTTCTCAGGGCAAAAATCCTGGTATGGCTCGGGATGATTCTGTGGATTACCACTGGCAGGGTCATCCTCTACTACAGATTTCGCAGGATACAGGAGGGACCGTTTCCTGGGGAGTTTTGGAAAAACAGCTATCTAATCCTTGCCTTTGTCTCTGGGATAATCTGGGGGCTTTCCGCCTTTCTTATCTTCCCAGCCGGAGATCTGGGACTCATATCCCTTTTTATTCTCGCAATAGCAAGCTTTTCAGCTGCCACCACAGTATCCCATTCTTCAGTTCGATTAGGTCCGTTAGCATGGACCGGACCCGCCATGATGCTCATGCGGCCCGTTGCGCAATGGAAGGAGGAGAATTTGGGTACACCACAGGCCCCCTGATCATCATTTACCTGCTTCTAATCACTCGACATTCATTCATCCACAATAGCTCCGTTACCTCTGCCATCGCTCTTAAGTTCGAAAACCTGGAACTGCTTGAGGAGGTGCAAAGGGTAAATGACAACCTTCTCCAGGAAATCAACATCCGGAAGCAAGACGAGGCAGTATTGCGTGAAAGCGAAGAGTCTTTCCGCCGACTATTTGAGGATTCAAGCGACCCAATACTACTCTTTGATGAAAGTCGTCTCATCGACTGTAATCCTGCCACCTTGAGATTGTTCGGTACCTCGAAGGAGAAGATGCTGTCCCATACCCTTTGGGAGCTTTCACCGGCTACGCAGCCCGATGGATCCGCTTCCGATGTAAAAGCCCGAGAGATGATTGTGCTGGCACGACAGAAAGGTCACCACCATTTCGAATGGGTTCATCGAAAGGCTGATGGCTCTGATTTTCCGGTGGCAACCATGCTGACTCCGATCATCCTGAGAGGCCAAGAGATCCTCCATGCTACACTCCGCGATATCACCGAGCGCAAGAATGCGGAGCAGGTCCTGCGAGGGTCGAAGATTGAACTGGAGGAGATAAATACGCAACTGGAGCGCGCCATCGAGACTGCCAATTCAATGGCGGTAAATGCTGAGCTTGCCACTATTGCCAAGAGCGAGTTTCTTGCCAACATGAGCCACGAGATCAGAACGCCCCTCAATGGCGTCATCGGCATGGCACGGGATTGCTGCTGGAAAGCGAGCTTACCGAGGAGCAGCGCCGGTATGCCGAACTCGCCAACAATAGTGGCGAAGCGCTCCTTTCTCTGATCAACGACATCCTGGATTTCTCTAAAATCGAGGCCCACAAGCTGGAGTTGGAGCTTATTGACTTCGATTTGCGTGCGACGTTCGAAGACATGGCAGATATGCTGGCAGTAAAAGCCCACGAGAAAGGGCTCGAGCTGGT